>JBEGVG010000027.1:0-9190 GCA_041178445.1 Pseudomonadota bacterium
CGCCCGTCTCCGCCAACACCTTCGTGATCGCCGCGGTCAGCGACGTCTTGCCATGGTCAACGTGACCAATCGTGCCGATGTTGCAGTGCGGCTTGTTACGTTCAAACTTTGCTTTGCCCATGACCTGCGTCCTTGTCTCTTTCGTTTCGCCGGCTTTCGCCGCATTCTTCAATTCGTTTTCCGGGCCTTACCGGGCGTCTTCGTCTTCCGGCATCCGCCGAAAGGCTGGAGCGGGTGAAGGGAATCGAACCCTCGTCATCAGCTTGGAAGGCTGTTGCTCTACCATTGAGCTACACCCGCCGAAGGATCGGCTCTTCGTCTTCACTCACTTTCGCACTGGCTAAGTGCGGTACTGGTGGAGGGGGCTGGATTCGAACCAGCGTAGGCGTAGCCAACGGATTTACAGTCCGTCCCCTTTAGCCACTCGGGCACCCCTCCGGTTAATTTCCCAACTGGTTCAACGGTTTAGAAAAACCCAATACCGGCCGGCGCGTCTGCTTTCGCTCGTTTATGGTGCAGACGAGCGAAAAAATACCTCCAAAAGGTGTGGCTGCGGATCGCGGGTTATTGGTCAACAGGGCCAAGCTGTCAAGGGCGGATTTCCTAGGAAAATCCCGGGTTTCGCACTGCCGCTCCCCCGATCGCTTTACCCCTGCCCGCACTTCTTTATAAGCGCGCCATGCGCCACAAAGACACCAAAGGGGATTTCGGCAAAAACCGGCGCCCCGGATTCGAAAAAACCCGCGGTAATCCTGAGAAAAAGCCGGAAAGGCGCGGGCCCAACGCGGGAGGAAAGCCCGGAGGCAAGACCGGCTTCAAGGCAGGTTTCAAGCCGGGTTCCAAGCCCGGGGCCAAGCCGGCTCACCAGACGGGCCGGACGGAACGGCCCCAGAATGACGGGAACCGCCTGGCGGGGGGGCAATGGCTTTATGGCCTCCACGCCGTCAAGGCGGCTCTGGCCAACCCCCGGCGCAAGCTCGGCCGGGCGGTTCTGACCCCCCGGGCGGCGGAAATTTTGGGGGAAAAACTGCTGCAACGGGTTCGGGTCGAGATCCTGGAACCCGGCGCCATCGACCGGATGCTCCCCGCCGGCGCGGTGCATCAGGGGGCAGCCCTGGAAGCCTCCCCGCTCAAATCGCATGACCTCGACGAAGTGCTGGGGCTCCATCACAGCGGCCGCCGGGTCATTCTGGTTCTCGACCAGCTGTCCGATCCGCACAATGTCGGCGCCATCCTGCGTACCGCCTGCGCCTTCGGCGTCACCGCCGTGATCGTGCAGGACCGCCACGGCCCGCCCCAGTCCGGGGCCCTGGCCAAGGCCGCTTCGGGGGCGCTGGACCTCATCCCCTATATCGAGGTGGTCAACATCTCTCGCGTTCTGGACCAGCTGGCGGAGCGCGGCTTCTGGCGCATCGCGCTGGCGGGCGACGGCACCTCCAGCTTGGCGCAGGCCGTTCCGGTGGGTGACGTCGCGCTGGTGCTGGGATCGGAGGGCGACGGCATCCGCCGCCTGGTGCGCGAGCATTGCGAGGCGTCCGCTTTCATTCCGATCGATCGCACGGTGGAGAGTCTCAACGTCTCAAACGCCGCCGCCATCGCGCTTTATGAACTGCGGCGCGCGGGAACTTCCTCCTGACAGGAAAGTTATCTTCCCGAAATAACCGGGAGGATTTCATGCGTTCCTTGCTCTTGTGGGGCATCGGCATCCCGCTGCCGATCATCATCATCCTCTGGCTTGTCACTGGTCACGCCTGAAGTGGGCCACGCCTAGAAGCTTTGGACTAAAACAACGCGGCGACCATGTCCTTGCCGCCATAATCCTCGATAAAGATCAGCACGCGATAGCCGTTGGTCATCCGCAGATTCCCATCGCGGCCAACCATCAACGCGCCCTTGTTGCTCATGGTGCGCGTGGCCGTGTTGTAGGCGAAGCGCGGCACCTGTCCGCGATAGTTGGCACGGATCAGCGTTTGTAGTGTCTCGGCGTTTTCCGGTGACAGATGGATGCAGCCGGCGCTGTTGCGCGTGCCCAGCTTTGCGATGTTCTCGCCGCTGGCGGCATGGATGGCCAGACCCGTCTGCAAACCCTGCCGCTCCCAGTTGAAGAACATCGCATTGGGCATGGGCTGATCCCAGCTATAGGACCGATAGCGCCGATACATGCGCTTGGGATCGAGCTGGTAATAGCCCGCCGGCGTGGCGGTGAAGCTGGGGCGTCCCCGCGCATTGGTTTCGCTCTTCTCGCGGCCCGTCGATGCCGCCCAGTCATAGGCCAACGCGAGCGTGTCACCTTGCGTCTTCTTGAACACATACATGCGCTGCGCCAACGGGCCGGACGCCGCCTTGCTGACATAGAGGAACAGATCGAAATTTTTCAGCATGTCCGGCGAAAGGCCCGCCTTCAGGCGCATGCTGGCGGCCATGGCGCGGCTGCCCACCGGCGCATCGGGCAGCGGCGGATCGGGAATGCGCCAGGTAGGCTCAGCTGCCTGTTTCGCCGGAGCCCTTCTTTCAAGAGGCTTGGCGATACGGATATCCGGCGCCACCGCGCGCGGCATACTGGGTGTGACCAGTCTGGGCTCTGGCGGCTCCGGCAAATCATCGGGCAGGTCGGGCAATATCTCGATGGTAGCGGACGGGGCTATTCGTTTTCCGCCATGAACTTATCTGCAGGTGCCAGCGCACGCGGCTCCACCGGAGCAGACGGCCGCGTCATCAACAGGCGCTCTTCACCCGGCACCAGGGGACGGATGGTAAGGCGCACCACGGGTTCATGCGGATGATCCAGGCTGTCCAATAACGTCACGTCGTGATTGCGCAGCCGGTCCAGCGCGGGGTTCAGCACTTGGCGCGCAAACCTGTCGGACAGGAGCTGCCCACCCGCCCCCAGGTCCCGCCAAAGGTCGGGATGAGACTGCACAACCCCGGTCAGGGTGAAGACCGACGCCGCAGCAAGGTAGGACAAGGCCAGAAGACGTAAGGTAGACATGACACCGGGTGCGCAAAACAGCGGAAATTATAGCGAACGTTCGTTCTTATGTCCCATTCTGGGACGAAATATGGCCCGGCGCGGTTAACCCTGCCGTGGCTTAATTCTCGCCAAATTTTCCGCTTTTGGCCCAGCCGCGCGGCACGATCCGCCCCGCCTGGGCACGCTCGCCGCGCCAATCCTTGAGCTCGGCAGGCTCGAACAGCCGGCCATTCTCATCCTTCAGCCCGCTCTTCCAGGTGAAGGTGGCGGCATCGATCAACCCGCCATCCTTGTAGCGCTGCAGATAGACCCCCTGCCCGCGCGCCAGCTCCGGAACCTCATCCAGCTTGAAGATCAGCAGCTTGCGGTTCTCGCCCACCACCGCGACGCTGTCGCCGGTCACCGCGCGGCAGGAAATCGCTTCCACGCCCGGCTTCACATTCATCACCCGCTTGCCGTTCTTGGTCATGGCGACGGCTTCGTCTTCATTGGTGACAAAGCCATGGCCGGAGGTCGCCGCGACCAGCAGCTTGCGGCCAGGCACATGCACGAACATGGTAACGATGTCGGCATCAGGCGGCAGATCGATGAAGATGCGGATGGCTTCGCCATTGCCGCGCCCACCCGGAAGCTTGGAGCCATCCAGCGTGAAGAAGCGGCCATCGGTGGCCAGCAGCATGATCTGGTCGGTAGTCTGGGCGTGGAACCAGAAGCGGGCGCGGTCGCCTTCCCGGTACTTGTCGTCCTTGGATTGCTCCTTGTGCCCCGTCAGCGCGCGCAGCCAGCCCTTGGCGGAGCAGACCACGGTGATGGGCTCGCGTTCCACCGCATTGGCACGTTCCTCGACATGTTCGGCCAGCGCCGACAGTTCGGCGACATCGGCGGCGGCGGCAATCTGGGTGCGGCGCTTGCCGATCTTGGTCTTGAGCCCGAACTTGGCGTCGACCGCCTTCAGTTCCTCGATCAGCTTTTCCGACTTGAGTTTTTCGGAGCCCATCAATTTGGTGAGATCCTTGCGCTCCTTGGTCAGGGAGTCGTGCTCGCCGCGGATTTCCATTTCTTCCAGCTTGCGCAGGGACCGCAGCCGCATGTTGAGGATGGCGTCGGCCTGCACCTCGTTGAGGCTGAAGGCCTTCATCAGCTTGGGCTTGGGTTCATCCTCGGTGCGGATGATCCTGATCACCTTGTCGAGGTTGAGGAAGACGGCCAGATAGCCTTCCAGCACTTCCAGCCGCGCCCGGATTTTCTCCAGACGGAAAGCGGAGCGGCGCTCCAGCACTTCGCGGCGATGCGCGGCGAAGGCGGCCAGAACTTCCTTCAGGCTCATAACCCGGGGGACAAGGCCGCGATCCAGCACATTCATGTTGAGCGAGATGCGCGCTTCCAGGTCGGAGGCGCGGAACAGCTGCTCCATCAGGATTTCCGGCTCGACCACCCGGCTCTTGGGCGTCAGCACGATGCGGATGTCTTCGGCGCTTTCGTCGTGAATATCGTCCAGCAGGGGCAGCTTCTTGAGTTCCAGCAATTCGGCAATGCGCTCGATCAGCTTGGACTTCTGCACCTGATAGGGAATTTCGGTGACGACGATTTGATAGGTGCCGCGCGAGCCCTCTTCCTTTTCCCAGCGCGCCCGCACTCGGAAGGACCCCCGCCCGGTCTTGTAGGCCTCGGCCATGCTGGCCTGTTCTTCGACAATGATGCCACCGGTGGGGAAATCGGGCCCCTTAACGAATTTCAACAGGCTGCGGTCCTGGATGGCGGGATTTTCGATCAGCGCGATGGTGGCGGCGCACAGCTCGCCCAGATTGTGCGGCGGGATCGAGGTCGCCATGCCCACTGCGATGCCGTTTGAGCCGTTGGCCAAAAGATTTGGGAAAGCGGCGGGCAGCACCACCGGCTCGCGCGTCTCCCCGTCATAGGTGGTGCGGAAGTCCACGGCGTCTTCGTCCAGCCCGTCCAGCAATGCCTGGGCGGCTTCGGTCATGCGGCTTTCGGTGTAGCGCATGGCGGCGGCGTTATCGCCGTCGACATTGCCGAAATTGCCCTGACCATCGACCAGCGGATAGCGAACGGAAAAATCCTGCGCCAGGCGCACCAGCGCGTCGTAGATCGCCTGGTCGCCATGGGGATGGAAACTACCCATCACATCGCCCACCAACTTGGCGGATTTCTTGAATGCGGAATCCGGGTCGAGGCGCAGCAGGCGCATGCCGAACAGGATGCGGCGATGGACCGGCTTCAGCCCGTCGCGCACATCGGGCAGCGCCCGCTGGGTGATGGTGGACAGGGCATAGGCGAGATAACGCTCGGCCAGCGCCTTGCTGAGATTTTCGGAACGGATTTCATCGGGAAGAGCAACCATGGGGGACTTTTATTCTGATTCGGGGTCGATCAGCCCAAGATCGAGTCAAGGCGCAACCTGGCCGGCGGCATCTCCTTGCCATGGGGCCGCAGCACCCGCTCGAGCAGAAAATGCCCCGTTAGCGCCAAACCGGCGCTCACCTGCGCCGGATCCACCTCACCGCCACTGCCCGAGAGAAAGCCCGGCAGCGCAAACAACCGACTGTCATAGATGCCGGCGGCATCGCGTGAGACCGCGCGCCCTGTCTTGGGCGACACATAGGTCAGATCGACTTTGACGCCGGTGGCGGCGCATTCGGAAAGGTCGAGGCCGAAGCCCAGCGCCTCCAGCAGGCCCGCTTCCCATCGCACATAGAGCGGCAGCCAATAGGCGGCGTCATGAGCCATCATCGCTTCCAGCAGGATCTCACCACTGAAGAACACGGGTGCGTATGCCTGGCGCTCGGGAATTGCGGCACTGGCGACCGCGGTAAAGGCATTGAGGCCGGCCAGCGCTTCACGTCCGTCCATCAACTCGCCCGCCCGCGCCCGCGCCAGCTCGCAGGTGAAACTGCCCAGCTGTTCCTCCAGCCGGGCCCGCCACTTCACATGCACGCTGTTGCCTGGTTGCAGCATCGGCTTGACCTTGCGCGAGGCGCCGCCATGGACCAGTCCGGCATGGCGGCCATGGTCGCGGGTGAGCAATTCCAGCACCGTGCTGGTTTCGCCATGGGCGCGGCAGGACAGAACAATGGCGTCGTCGGACCATTCCATTTATCTGCCCCCCTCTGTCACAGCTCGGGTCGGCTGCGCCGACACCTCACTGCGACATCTCCCCCCGTCATGCGCTGACGCGCGCCGGAGCGAGAAAGCCGGTGTCTTCCTACTCATGAGGAAAATCGAGGCCAATTTCCTTGTAGTGCTTGCTGTTCTCGGCCCAGTCTTCGCGCACCTTCACAAACAGGAACAGGTGGACGCGGCGGCCGAACAGGGTTTCCAGTTCCTCGCGCGCCAAACCGCCGATGGTCTTGATGGTCTGCCCGCCTTTGCCCAGCACGATCGCTTTCTGGCCGTCGCGCTGAACATAGATGATCTGGTCGATCTTGACCGAACCGTCCTTGCGCTCTTCCCACTTCTCGGTTTCCACCGCGCTCGAATAGGGCAACTCGTCATGCAGGCGCAGATAGATTTTCTCGCGCGTCACTTCGGCGGCCAGCAGGCGTGACGGGATATCGGCGGCCTGGTCCTCGGGATAGAGCCAGGGACCCTCGGGCATCCGCGCCGCCACCCAGCTGGCAACATCCGCCACGCCTTCGCCCTTCAGGGCGGAAACCAGGAAAACATCCTCGAAGATGCCCTCGGCATGGAAGCGTTCGACCAGCGGCAACAGGTCGGTACGCTTCATGCCGTCGATCTTGTTCAGCACCAGCGCCTTCTTCTTGGGCTTGCCATCCTTGAGCCCCGCCAGGATCGACATGGTGTCCCGCGCGCCCAGGCTGCCCGGGTCCGCGGTCAGATCGGCGGCATCCACGATCAGCAATATGGCATCGGCGTCTTCCGCCCCGGACCAGGCACTGGTCACCATGGCGCGGTCGAGGCGGCGGCGCGGCCGGAAGATGCCGGGCGTGTCGACAAAGACGATCTGGGTTTCACCCGCCATGGCGATACCGCGCACCGGCATGCGGGTTGTCTGCACCTTGGGACTGACGATGGCGACCTTGGAACCCACCAGCGCGTTGATCAGCGTGGACTTGCCCGCATTGGGCGCGCCGATGATGGCGGCAAAGCCGCAGCGTGTGGTCATGGGTTTTCCTGTGGCGCAACGATGGCGAGAAGCTTGGCGGCGGCATCCTGTTCGGCCTGTCGCTTGGAGCCGCCCTCACCCCGCACCGGATCGAAGCCCGGGACCAGCGCCTCCACCACAAAACGCGGCGCATGGTCGGGGCCTGCACGCTCCTTCTGGCTGTATACCGGTGCGCAGGAATCCTTGCCGCGGGCCTGGGCCCATTCCTGGAGCCGTGTCTTGGCATCGCGCATGTCATGACCCAGTTCGTCGAGCTGGTCGGCCCAATAACGCTCGACAAAAGCGCGCGCCTTGTCCATGCCGCCATCCAGATACAGCGCGGCGATCACCGCTTCGCAAACCCCCGACAGAATGGCGGGCTTGTCGCGGCCGCCGGCCGATTTTTCCGAATTGGCCAGGATCACATGCTCGGCCAGCCCTGCCGCAACGGCAGCCCGGGCACAGGCCGCGCCCCGCGCCAGCGCGTTGAATTTCAGCGCCAGCGCGCCTTCCGCGTCCATGGGATAGAGCGCGTGCAGCTTCTCGGCCACGATCAGTCCCAGCACCCGGTCACCCAGAAATTCCAGCCGCTCATTGGAGGTGACCGCATCGGCGCTGGCATGGGTCAGCGCACGCTTCAGCAATGCCTGGTCCTGGAAGGTGTGGCCGAGCTTTTGCGACAGCGCGTCCGGCAAGGTCTCAGTTCACCAGCGAGAGGATGCGGGAATAGCGAATGGAGAATGGCCACTTCCACACTTCCCAGAAACGCGCCGATCCGTCGGTCGAGAAGAAGCGGATGATCGCCTTGCCTTCCAGATTGTCCGCCGGGACATAGCCCACGGCCTGGCGGGAATCGTCGGAATTGTCGCGATTGTCGCCCATCATGAAATAATGACCGGCGGGCACGCGGTACAGTTCGGTATTGTCCAGGGGGCTATCGGGATCGCGATCGAGCGTGAAATAGGTTTTGCCATTGGGAAGAGTCTCTTCGTACTGCGGCACACTATGGGGCTGGCCGTCGACCATCTCCACATAGTCGGCGACACGCTTGCGCATCACGGCCTGGCCGTTGATGTAAAGCTGCCCGCCCTTCATCTGGATGGTTTCGCCCGGCATGCCGACCAGCCGCTTGATGAAGTCGGTGGAATTGTCCTGCGGATATTTGAAGACGATAACGTCGCCGCGGTCGGGCTCGCGGCCCATGAAGCGGCCCTGCATCCTGTCGCCCACCGGCCAGGCGCCGAAGGGGAAGGTGTAGCGGCTATAGCCATAGGCGAACTTCTGCACGAACAGGTAATCACCCACCAGCAGGGTGGCTTCCATCGAGGCTGACGGAATGTTGAACGGCTGGAACAGAAACGTACGGATCACGATGGCGATCAGGCCGGCATAGATCACCGTCTTGGCAAGTTCCCCCCAGGATTCGCCCGTCTGCTGCTTGGCCGTCATATCTGAATCCGACATCTGCTGTTATTTTCCGGTTCGCGGGGCACAGAAACGGCGCGCGGCCCTATCTGTCAAGAAATAAGCGGTTAATCCTTTACCGCCGAGATGATGACAATGGCCTGGGCCAGAGGAAAATCATCGGTGATGGTGAGGTCTATCTGGGCCCGGTGTCCCGCCGGCGTGAGCTTTTCCAGCCTTTTCAGGGCGCCGCCGGTCAATGCCATGGTCGGCTTGCCGCCCGGCAGGTTCACCACCCCCATGTCACGCCAATAGACCCCATGATTCAGCCCGGTTCCCAGCGCCTTGGCGCAGGCCTCCTTGGCGGCGAAGCGCTTGGCATAGGACGCGGCGCGCTGGGCACGGCGGTCGGATTTGGCACGCTCGATATCGGTGTAGATTCGGCTGAGGAACCGTTCGCCATGCCGTGTGATGGCCTTTTCGATTCGGCGGATATCGATCAGGTCGTTGCCGAGGCCGAGGATCATGGGACGGCCTCGCCCTTCGACAAGCTCAGGGTGAGGCCATCACAAAACATCTCATGCTGAGCCTGTCGAAGCATGAGGTGCATCACGCGCGAGCCTCATCCATCAATCTGCGCATCTCGCGGATCGAGGCTTCGAGACCAACAAAGATTGCCTCGCCCACCAAAA
>JBEGVG010000028.1:0-2646 GCA_041178445.1 Pseudomonadota bacterium
CAGGCGGGCGTGGAAGTCTGCCGTATCTTCTTCATACGGGATGGGCGGGTTGAGATCCGCACCGCCGCCAAACCAGCTTTTCGTGGTCACGAGATAGCGCGTGTTCATGTGCACGGCGGGCACATGCGGATTGGCCATATGCGCCACCAGGCTGATCCCGGTGGCGGTAAAGCCGGGGTTGTCACCGCTGGCGCCATGTATCTGGCGGGCAAATTCAGGCGAAAAGGCCCCGCCGACGGTGGAGACATTGACGCCGACCTTCTCGAACACCTTGCCCTTCATCACGCCGCGCACGCCGCCGCCGCCGTCAGAGCCATCGTCGGTCTCGCGATTCCAGGGGGTATAGGCAAAGGCGGCATCGCTGCCGGCCTCGCGCTCGATCGCCTCGAACTCGCTGCAAATCCTGTCGCGCAGGCTTTCGAACCAGTGGCGGGCACGGGCGGTCTGTTCGGTCCAGTCGGTCATGGCAACGGGCCTTGCCATCCGAATGCGAAACGGGCAAGCACGGCTGATGGTTCCCCTTTCGTTCGCCCATCAGGAATTCCTGCTGGCAGATGGCTGCGCGCTGTTCTGGCCGCGCGAACAGGCGCTGCTGGTGGCCGATCTCCATCTCGAAAAGGCCAGCTTCTTTGCACAGACCGGGCAGATGCTGCCGCCCTATGACAGCCGCGAAACGCTGGAACGGGTGGCCGCCGCCATCCGCCAGACAGGGGCGCGGCGGGTGTTTGCGCTGGGCGACAATTTCCACGATGCGGATGGTCCCGCGCGGCTTGAACCGCATGGTGCCGGGATGCTCGACGCGCTGACCCGCGCGGTCGACTGGGTGTGGATCAGCGGCAACCATGACGGGGCGGAACCGGCCGCGCCGGGCGGAACACAGATGGAAGAACTCGAAGTCGGCGGCATGGTGCTGCGTCATCGCGCGCTGGCGGGGGAGAGCAGGCCCGAACTGTCCGGCCATTTCCATCCCCGCCTGAAAGTGACCGCGCGGGGGCGACGGATCACCCGGCGTTGCGTGGTTCAGAGCGAGGATGGCACGGGCGGCGGGCGGATGATCCTGCCCGCTTTCGGCGCGCTCACCGGCGGGATGGATGCGGGCGATCCGGCCATCCTGGCGGCACTGCAACCGGCGATACGAATCGATGCCGTGCTGCCTGCGGCGGGGCGGCTGCTGCGTTTTGCGCTGTGGCGTGCGGCGGCATGAGCGAAGCATTGCAGACACAGGCTTGCATGCCCCCTTTCGCATCCCTGCGTTTCCCACTAAGAGGCGCAGCTTGAATGAAGCCATGAGGGAGTCTGCACAATAGCTCGTCCACCCCGGCGCGTCCTCGCGCCCCCCGTCAAGAGCGGGCCACGATTTGACCAGATGATTGCGGTCGACAAAGTTCGCGTCATTGACGAGAACGGCGAAAATCTCGGTGTCATGTACACCCGCGAAGCGATCGAGCAGGCCAACGAAATCGGCCTGAACCTCGTAGAGGTTTCACCCAACGCCGATCCTCCAGTCTGCAAATTCCTCGACGTCGGCAAATACCGCTACGAAGCGCAGAAAAAGGCCAACGCCGCGCGCAAGACGCAGAAGACGCAGGAAATCAAAGAGATCAAGATGCGCCCCAACATCGATAGCCATGACTACGATGTCAAGATGCGCAGCGTGAACCGCTTCATCGAAGAAGGCGACAAGGTGAAGATCACCCTGCGCTTCCGCGGCCGCGAACTGTCTCACCAGGAACTGGGCATGAACCTGCTCAAGAAGGTCCAGGACGACGTCGCCGAAGTCGCCAAGATCGAAGCCTATCCGCGCATGGAAGGCCGCCAGATGCTGATGGTGCTTTCGCCGAAATAAGGCGCGAACGATCCCCCTGACGGCGCTGGCGAAGGGTGCTAGACGCGCCTCGGGGGGATCATTCACCATGCATGCCAGACAAATCGGATTCTACGCAGGGCTGGCCGGCTTTGCGCTGACGCTTGTCCTGCCCGCGCCGGCCGGCATGCCCCCGCTGGCCTGGCCGACCGCCGGGCTGGTGTGGTGGATGGCGGCCTGGTGGATGACCGAGGCCTTGCCGCTCTATGCCACGGCGATCCTGCCCTTCATCGTCCTGCCGCTGCTGGGGGTGGCCGATTCGAACAAGACCGCCGGTGCCTATTATTCGCCGATCATGTTCCTGTTCCTCGGCGGCGCATTTCTGGCGCTGACGATCGAACGGACCGGGCTGCACCGCCGCCTGGCCCATGCGATCCTGTCATTGGCAGGGGCGAAGAGCTGGCAATTGCTGCTGTCGGTCATGGCGGCAACGGCGGTGCTCTCGATGTTCATCTCCAATACTTCGACCGCGCTCATCATGATGCCGATGGCGCTGGCCATGCTCGCTTCCGGTGGGGTCGAGCCTGAGGAGACCAGGGGAATGGCGGGCGCGCTGCCGATGGGCATTGCCTTTGCCGCCTCGATCGGCGGGCTGGGGACCATGGTCGGATCGCCGACAAACGCGATTGCCGCCGGCCTGATCGAGGAGACGTTGGGTGTCCACATCAGCTTTGCGGAATGGAGCCTCTATGGCGTCCCTATCGTCATCCTTGGCGTCCCGCTGGCTGCACTGATCATCGCGCGGGTGCAGCACCTGGGGCAGGACCGGTTCAATCCCGCCG
>JBEGVG010000029.1:0-4917 GCA_041178445.1 Pseudomonadota bacterium
ACTGTCATGTCGCGCTCATCGCTAGGACGGCTGTTGAGATTGACCTTGAGGTGATTGCAGCCGAACTGCTTCACATATCGGGCATTGTCCAGGTTGTTCTTCAGCGTGTCCTGGAACTTGGTGGGGTCCAGATACTGGCCGCCGCTGCCGATGGTGCAAAGCTCCAGGCCGAGTTCGTCCAGCTTGTCCTTGAACGCCTTGAAGCTCTGGCCCTTGTCCCGGAATTTCCGCGTCTGGTTATCAAAGGGTTCGATGCCGTGATAGCCGTAATAGGCCGTCATCTTGATGCCCTCTTCGGGATGCGGCTCCATCGGAATGAACTGATTGCCGCTGGTCGCGTATTTGATCTTGTCGCCCGGCAGCGCAAAAGCATGCGGCGCGGAGGCGGCGAGAGCAGCGGCAGCCAAGCCGGTGCCCATCAGGTTTCTACGGCTTAACATTTCTCTCCCCTTCCTCTTTTATAATTCGACAGCGGTGTAGCTTCTCAGAGATTATGACACGAAGGCCTGTTTTGGCGCAAAGCGGATATGTCGAATTCTGGCACTCGGCGGGGGCTAGGGAGAATTCGAAATTCTCCATTGGGCCCGGCTATTAATTCGGCTGGGGCTTTTCGCTGAGCCTGTCCACCGAGAATCGGCCGCCACCCGAAGCAAAAAGACATAACAAGCCCCCAATAACAGCAACGCCCAGGGAGAATATCAAAAAGTCCGATTGCCGGGCCACTGGGTCTTGGATTGTCCAGAAATCATGGGCGACGAGGACCCAGCCACTCGTGCAGATTGCCAGAACAAACGCGCTAAATCGTGTCTGAAACCCCATCACCAGTCCCGCGCTGCCAAAGAACATTGCGATCAGTGACAGCCCCAACGATACCTGTCCAAAAGGGACGCGCTTCATCTGGATCAAAATCACCATTGCGCTCCACTCATCAATGCGCTGGAGAGCCTGGGAAGCAAAAAATCAGCCGAGCAACACCCGGCCACAAAGCGCAACTATTCCCCGAAGATAATCCACCGGCTGCTGCTACCTTCTGAAAAGCTTATTCATTCCGGCCTGCGCCCAAAATGATATTCTCGGAGGCCGCTTGTGACCGCTTTGACCCAAATCAATTCAATAATCTGGACCTTCGGCGACCATTGATCTGGGTCGATTTGGGAGGGCATTTGCGCCCCGTCGCGTGTGCCCAATTTCTGGGCGGCGTCGGTACCCAAGTTCTGGGAGTGGGCTAGATGATGGCTGAAAAGCGCCGCCACGTCTTCCGGCCGTCTTCAAGGAGCCTCACAAGAGACTCTAAGTCCGACTTGGTCAGCGTTCATCGGGAGAATTGAACAGAAAGATCGGAGAGGGAAGCATGGATAAGGCAGTCCGGGTGAGATCAGCGAACCGTATCGGCATGGAAGACCATTCAGATGGCTCGGCGGGGCCTGGAACGGTCTTTGGCGCGCACCGCTGCCGTTTCTGGCTTATGGCCTGGGCGTCGCCATTTTCAGCTTTCTGCTTTCATGAGCCATCTATGTAACGAATGCCACTTTCTGGGTATTCGTCCTCACGGTCGGATATGTTTTTGTCGCACCGATACTGGCCATGGGACCCTACGAAGGCGGGCGCAGCCTGGAATGCGGAAAGAAGCCGACGCTTGCGCAAATTTCATGGGTGCGCGCTGCTTTCAGGCAGGACGTCGCCTATCTCGGTCTCGCCCTTCTGATGATCTATTTTATCTGGACCAGCTTCGCGCAGATTGTTTATGGCGCTTCGACTTACACGCTTCACAGGACTGTCCCGGACTTCGTTGCGTTTGCAGTCGGTACGCCGGACGGCCTCTACATGCTCGCCACCGGCTCGCTGATCGGCGGCGTGATGGCCTATTTCACCTTCGCGTTCGTTGTCGTGTCGGCTCCCATGCTTCTCGATCCGAAGGCGAATGTCTTTGCTGCGACAGCAGCCAGCTTCAAGTCAGTAACCGATAATCCGCTTCCCATGACGCTCTGGGCGGCCATAATTGGCATTTTCGTGCTTATCGCGGCAGCATCGGGATTTCTGCTGCTGACGGTCATATTTCCGTGGCTGGGCCTTGCCAGTTGGCGCGCCTATCGGGACCTGGTAGCGCAAGATGCAACAGGCAAAAGCCCTGCGTAAAGCGGCGCACCAAGAAGGTCCGCTTATGACGTAAAGGGGACCTTCCGGCGTGTCCTCGCTGGGTAAGACCAAGCCCCTGTTCCCCGGGGCGGTCCTTAAAGATACGCCGTCTTCCGGTCGCGGCTGACTTCCGGGTGCGGCTCGTCGTCATGGATGCGGCGGGGCAGGTGGCAGCGCACCAGCGTGCCGTTGCTGCTTTCGATTTCCACCCAGCCGTCATGCAGTTCCAGGAAGCGGTTGACCAGCGCCAGGCCCAGGCCTGCGCCGCCGCGCTGGCCTGAATGGCTCTTGGCCGAGAAACGCTCGAACACATTGGCCTTCACATCGGGGGAGATGCCGGGACCATTGTCAGCCACCGCGATCTGCACATCCTCGCCCACGATCTTGGCCGACAGCAGGATTTCGCCGCCGCGCGGGGTGAATTTGAAGGCGTTGGAGAGAAGATTGAACATGATCTGGCGCAGCCGGCGGCCATCGGCGAGGAACTTGCCGGCATCGGGCGCGACATCGACATTTAACGTCAGGCCGACCTTGTGGGCCCATTTGCGCGCATGGGTCGCCACCTCGGTGACGACGTCGTGCAGATCGATGCGCTCCAGTTCCAGCCGCAGGGCACCGGATTCCACCAGCGCCAGGTCGAGAATGTCGTTGATCAGGCTCTTGAGGCTGTTGCCGCCCTGCACGATGGCCTGAACATATTCGCTTTGCTGGGCGTTGAGCGCGCCCGGCACGCCGCTGGCCAGATGCTCGGAGAAACCCAGTATGGTGTTGAGCGGGGTGCGCAGTTCGTAACTGACATGCTTGATGAAGTCGGATTTGAGCCGGTCGGCGGCTTCCAGACCTTCATTGCGGTCGCGCAGCGCGGTTTCGATGCGGAAGCGGTCGGTGACATCGTTGAAGGTGACCAGGGTCGCGCCATCGGGCAGCGGTGAGGTGGACAGCGACAGGATCGAACGGTCGGAGCGTTCGACCTCGCCCAGGTCGCGCGCCGCCGCGCCGGCGACGATCGCCTGGATCAGCTGTTCCCACAGGCCCGTATCGCCGAACTTGTCTTTTGACAGGGCCGCGATGGTGCGCACATGCGGCTCGTCCGCCAGATCGCCGGCCTCGAATTCCCAGATGCGGGCAAAAGCAGCGTTGTGCAGCTTCAGCTTGCCGTCGGGACCGAACACCGCCACGCCCTCGCTCAGCGTGTCGAGCGTGGCCGACTGCACCTTCATCAGCGTGTTGTAGTCGCTTTCCAGCGTCAGGCGCGCGGTGACGTCTTCATAGAGGAACGTCAGGCCGCCAAAGGGGTGGGGCTGGGTGACGACGCGGATGGTCTGGCCGCCCGGCATGTGCCAGGCTTCTTCGCTGGCACGTTCGCGCGCGCCGTCCTGATACAGCGCCAGCCGGCCGCGCTTCCAGGCCTGATAGTCGCGCTGTTCCGGCAATTTGCGGGCATCGCGCAGCCGGTCGAGGATTTCGCCCTCGCCAGGATGCTTGTCGAGGAATGTTTCCGGCAGGCCCCACAGACGCACAAAGGCCTTGTTGTAGAAGCTCAGCTTCTGGTCGGGGCCGAAGATCGCCACCGCGGTCTGCAACGTATCCAGTGTGGCAGCATGGGCGTCGGCATGCTGCTGCAGCCGGGCTTCCGCCGCCGTGATATCCGTCACGTCCACCGCGGTGCCGATGATGCCGGCATCGCCCAGCGGAATTTCGGTGAAGGACAGCGCCCGGCGCTGGCCGTTCACCACCGAAAAGCGCTTGGCTTCCTGCAAAGAATTTTCCGAACGCGCGATGGCGGCCAGATCGCGCTCGCTCTTGTCCAGCGCCACCTGCTCTCGGCGCGCGGTTTCCAGATCTTTGGCGCCCGCGCCTTTGAGGAAGGCGTGATTGCCCCAGGTCAGCGCCAAGCCCTTGTCGCGCAGCCAGACCGGAATCGGCAGGGCATCGAGAATGGCTTTGTATTCGCCGCTTTCCTGCGCCACCGACGGTTCTTCCAGCCACACCGCCGCCATGCCGCCCACCGCGCGGCCACGTGCCGTCAGTTTCAGGCCGTGATTGTCTTCGACGCCCAGCTGAAAAGCCGCGCCGCGCTCGGACAGCCCGTCCAGCGCGGTGGACAGTGCCAGGGCGTTGGGACCCTTGAGGCAGGCCTGCAGCATGTCGTCGCCGCCGCCATAGGAGAATGGCCCCGTCCCGTCGCGGCCCCACACCACCAGCGCCTCACGGCCCGCGCCCAGGAGGGCGTCGCGTTCGCCGACCGCGGCCTTGGTCTTGGCGCCCACCATCCTGAGCGAGCGGCGCAGGCGCCGTGTGGTGCGCTGTTCCGCCAGCGCCCACAGGCCGGCTGCGATGGCCAGGGCCACGCCGCCACAGGCTAGGCCCGACAGGACGATGAGATTGCCGTTCTGGAAGGTGAGGGCGGCGGGGATGGCAGCCTGGGCAGGGGCAGACATGAGGGCACAGGAGGAGGTAGCCAGCAGGAAACCCCACCGCCTTGCCCCCGGCCGTCTGCCTTGTCCCATTCTGGGACGCATGCCGTAAGCCCCCGTTAACCCTTCGCCAGAGCGGCGAATCACTTTGGAATCAAAAAGATAGCTTCGACAACCGAGTCCGACTAGGACTTGTGGTTAATAAATTCCTAAAAACGAAATGCGCCTCACAGGCCCAGATTTAGAGTCCTGTGGATAATTCCTGAGTCACATCCGGGGGTTAACAAAGTGTGAATCGCCGATTCAGGCGCCGGTCCAGCCCAAACGAAAAGGGCGCCGGATGGGGCGCCCTTTCCTCAAAGCG
>JBEGVG010000030.1:0-37368 GCA_041178445.1 Pseudomonadota bacterium
AGGGGGGCGGCCCAGACTCTAAGAACTCCGCTGGCGGGCGTTTTCGCTGGCTGAGTCCTGCCTAGCCGGGCGGGCGGATGGCGCTGGGCGAGTCTGGGAATGGCTGTGGCGGGGTCAGATGCCGCGAAGACGCTGGATAGAAAATTATCCGACCTAAAATCCCCCCACCACCACACTTCCCCCCACCCAAAGGGTGGTGGGGGTGGTGGTATTGAGTTGGGCCAGAACAGACTTACAAATCGGAGCAATCGTCTATTTCAGTGTCTAACCACCTACCAATTTCAACGAATGGGGCGGTCTTACCTTTAGTGCCATAAGGCTTTTGAACGATATTTAAAAAGCCTTCTTTCAGCATGTAGGCAAGCATGGACTTCACCTGCCCCTTGTCGCCAGCCCGGCCCAAATCTAGGCCCGCTTCTTTGGCGATGATATTGCCAACCCACGCTTCGCCCGTCTGGTCGCTGCCACGCCAGCGGCTGTCATCTTGTGTTTTAAAGATGGCGCATTGAATTTGCTCCATAACTAATTCATCAGGCTTTCTCGCCTTGTATGCTTCAATAGAAGGGGCATCACAGCGATTAGCCACTAACGTACTTACGTCGTCGCCATCCTCGTCTTTCCACAACACCATGCGCTTCAATGCGAAATGTTGATCAGGTTGCGGTTCAGAGTCTTTCATTTTGATGCTGCTAAAGCGGGCCACTAGTCCGTCTTCAGTAGGCGCATAAATGCCGTAAACGAAATCCAGATTTGCAGTCAGAGCAGACGAACCGCGCGGCCTATCCGTGGCGTTATGGCCTGTGTGATGAATAATCACTACGCTGCAGTTGTAAGGCGCTCGAAGGTATAAATTTATGTTTCGTATGTAGGCAGAAGTGTCAGCCGAACTGTTTTCTTCACCTTCAAATGTCTGCGATAGCGTATCAATTATGATTAGAGCGGGCTTTTGTGAAAGTTGATCAATCTCATCTTTCAGCTCCTTCGCATCATGTTCGGCGGAAAGAACTAACGGTTTTGTGCAGAACAAAATATTATCGGTCAGATCAAGTCCGTATTCACGATGCCAAGCAACAATACGACGATAAATACCGCCACCGCCTTCGGCAGCGATGAACAATACCAAGCCACGCTGCGTCCTGGCACCCACCAATTCAGGCCGTGTGCAACATGCAATGCAGCATCAATTGCAATGAATGATTTATAAGTACCTGACGCGCCAAAAAACATTCCGATGGCATCGTCGGGAATTAAATTCTTGATTAGCCAACTGGAATTCTTCGCAAGTACTTCCAATTCTGCCATTGAATAGAGCATTACTTTTCTTTGTGAGGCGCTCATAGCCGGCCCCCAACCTGCTCAAGCCAAGCCATCACATCTGAGCGCCGCCAGACCGTTATGGCCCCGAATTTAAGGGGTTGGGGGAAGCGCCCTTGTTTTGCCCAAAGCCATACTGTGCTTCGACCTATCGGCACGACTTTTAAAAGATGTTCGATCCGGCAAAGTGGTGGTAGCTCCGCTTCGGGCGCAAGTCCGGCTATAGACGCCGTTGTACTCTTTTGGATTGCTGGCTCAGATTTCGTCATAAAAATACCCCACAGAACAAGACCAACGACATGAGCCTTGCGGCTCGGCACTTTGTCTTTGTTCGCTGTGGGCGATGGCTTTTGACGAAGCCACATTCGGCCATGGGTGGGCCACGCGACGTGCGCTGTCAGTCTTACATGGGTCGCCTGTGAGCAACGTCATGCACTGCTGACTAAGTCAGAATTATGGGTTCCATAAAGAAGATTCGCAAGTTTTTCGTTCGACACACTTCAGAATTATTTTACCTAGCCAATTCAGTCTCTTAAATGCGCGAATTCCGAACATCATGAGTTAAGCTCAATATCATTAGGTTATATGCGTTTTATTTTTGATCATTTCTGGGAATCGATCACGATTCGCGGCGGATATATATGTCCGTACACAGACTAATAGTGCTATGCTCCGCATCTGACCAAAGGAGCGTCGCATGGCTAATTCAGGCAGTTTTCGCAAAGGCGTTAAAAAGCCAAACCAAGGCAAGCACGGCCCGCCCAAGGCATCCTTGGCGGCTCGTGAGGCAATCGCCCGCTTCGTTGATGGCAATACCGAACGCCTACAAGCCTGGCTCGACGAGATCTATGAGCGCGATGGCCCAAGAGCAGCCTTCCAGTGTGTCGCCGACCTGATTGAGTTCCACGTCCCCAAGCTTGCCCGGCGCGAGCTAGTCGGCGTGGAGGACGGTCCTATGGAGCTTGTAGTTAGCTGGAAGGATCGCGGCTGAGGCTTATGGCAGCCAGCTTGGCGACCAAATCAGCCGCCCTTAGGTGAGTATACCGGAACAGCATCCGGGGGTCTTTGTGGCCGCTAATCAGGGCAACTTCCGGCACGGACAACCCCATTTCAAAGAACCGGCTAACTGCCTCATGGCGCAAGTCGTGGAAGCGCAGGTTTGCGATACCCGCCCGCCGCACGAGGCGCTGCCAGACTAGCTTTATCGCCTCGCAGGACACCGGAAAGACCAAGTCGGTGGCCTTATGCTCGCCCGATATGCCTTCCAGAATCTTCTGAGCGCCCGGTGTCAGCGGAATGGTTCTGGGGTGGCCGTTCTTGGTAATTGGGATGTGAAGGGTGCCTTCGGCCCGCTTTATGTCGCCCCACGTGGCCCTGAGGATTTCGCCCCGGCGCATCCCAGTTTCGATGGCAAAGCGAACTACTGCCTCGATATATGGATTGCGGCAGGTCTCGAAGCTTTGCTGGACTAATGCCCATTCGCCTTCTTGCAGCCGTCTATCACGCGGCCTGTCTGCCTTAGGCTTGGTTATGCCCTTAACTGGGTTGGTTGCTATCGGTACGCCCCATTCTTTGCGGGCAACTTCCAGCGCATGTTGAATAAGCCCCAGTTCGCGGATGATTGTTCCGGGCTTTGCTCTTTTAAGTCGCTCGTCACGGTAGGCAGCAAAGTGGGCCGGTCCTAACTCAGACAACCGCAGACTAGCCGTGGAGTGCCTCAGGAAGGCATTAAGGATAGCCGTTTCATTCAGGCTGCTTTTATGGCTTGGGACCACCGTGTCCCGGTACCGCCTTATAAGGTCAGCAAGGGTGGTTGCTTCGAGTAGGCTGCGGTTAGTCGAGAACCCACCGCGTTCACCATCGACTTCAACCTGTGCAGCCCACTTTTCGGCGTCTGCCTTTAGCCTGAAGGTGCGGGAAGTGGGCGGCCCGCCCTTGCGACGAACTCTGGCTTGCCAGCGATCCCCGCGCTTAGAAATAGTCGCCATCTGATGCCTGTGTCCCCGATTTGGATACAAGCGTCGATTTGCAAAACTATCGCTGCGTCAGGCTCCTGATAACTAGCTGATTTGGCCTGATTTAAATGGTGGGCGCGACAGGGATCGAACCTGTGACCCCTTCCATGTCAAGGAAGTGCTCTCCCGCTGAGCTACGCGCCCCACCGGCGGAAAACGAGCGCCCGTATAGCCGGATCGGCAAGCCCGGGGCAAGCCGCCGGGCAGCGGTATTTCCCGGCTTTTGGGGCCCTGGTCCGGCAAAAACGGCATGAAAAAGCCCCGCCGGCTGCCGCCAGCAGGGCTTTGTCAGGGCCGGGGGCCTAGCGGTGACGGCGGCTGCCGCCATAGCTGCTGCGGCTGCCGCGATAACCGCCGCTGCCGTAACTGCGGCCGCTGCTGCGATAGCCATAGCTGCCGCCGCGATTGTAGCTGCCGCGATAATTGTACCCGCTGCGATAGCCGCCGCCCAAGCCGCCCAGATAAAGCGTGGGGCCGTAGGCGCCGTAATAGCCCGCGCCGTAATAGGGATCGGGATAATAACCGCCGCCATAATAGGGGTCGGCATAACCCCCGCCATAATAGGGCTCGTCGTAATAGCCGCCATAGGAACCGCCATAATAGCCGGGGCCCACGCCGATGCCGATCGAAACCTGGGCGGCGGCGGGCGCCGTGGCCAGTGTCGTGGCGGCGCCAGCCATCATCACGGCGCCCAGTGCAAGCTTGGTAAGACGATTCATATCGGTCTCCTTGTCCCGGGCAATCCAGGTGTGCCCATGGTGTGGGCGCATTGCTATGAACCGCATATGAACGGTTATCCCGCGCCGGCAACGCGCGTGGCAGGGCAAGGATGAAAAGGCTGGCGCGGCGCGCTTAGGCGGCCGCCAGCATGCGGTCCACTTCGGCCACGATTTCGCGCAGGTGGAACGGCTTGGACAGCACCTTGGCCTGCTTGGGGGCCCCGCTGGCCGGGTGCAGCGCCACGGCGGCAAAGCCGGTGATGAACATGATCTTCAGGGTGGCGTTCAGTTCGGCGGCCCGCTTGGCCAGCTCGATCCCGTCCATGCCGGGCATCACGATATCGGTCAAAAGCAGGTCGAAGGTCTCGCCCTTGACGCACTCCCAGGCATCGCCGCCATCGCCGAAATCGGTCACGGCATGGCCGGCCTTGACCAGCGCCGCCGCAAGGAACTTGCGCAGGGATTCGTCGTCTTCCGCCAAAAGGATATGTGCCATGGTTTCCGCCCTGCCCGTCCCTATACAAGCCTATACAGGGCGAACCTGTAAACCGCGGTTAACGCCCCGGTTCCGCCCCCCGGTTCAGCCTGTGGCTTGCCAGCCCCGCCGGGCGATGTTTCCCTGTACCCCGCGACCATGACCGAACCTGCGCCCCCCTTCCGCCTGGACCCCCCGGACCGCCAAAGTGTGCCGTTCGTCTTCGCCTCGCCCCATTCGGGCCGGGCCTATCCCGACACGCTTTTGGCCCGGACCCGGCTGGACAGCGTGACCCTGCGCCGCTCCGAAGACGCCTATGTCGATCAGCTGTTCGCCGGCGCCCCCGCCCTGGGCGCGCCGCTGCTGGCCGCCCAGTTTCCCCGCGCCCTCCTGGATGTGAACCGCGGCATGGCCGAGATCGACCGCGCCATGTTCGCCGGCGCGCTTGAGGTAAAGGTCGATGCCCCCAGCCCGCGCGTCGCCGCCGGGCTTGGCGTGATCCCGCGCATCGTGCGCGACGGGGCCGAGATCTATTCACGAAAGCTGGACAGCGGCGAAGCCCATACAAGGCTGGAACAGCTCTACAAGCCCTATCACGCCGCCCTCGCCGCGCTGATGGAAGAAACCCGCGCCCGCTTCGGCGTGGCCGTGCTGATCGATTGCCATTCCATGCCCTCGGCCCTGTCGGTGCCCGATATCGTGCTGGGCGACCGTTACGGCGCATCCGCCGCGCCGGCGGTGACGGCGCGCGCCGAATCCGCCTTCCTGCGCGAAGGCTTCACCATCGCCCGCAACACCCCTTACGCCGGCGGCCATACCACGGTGCAATATGGCAAGACCGCATTGGGCTGCCACGCACTGCAGATCGAGATCAACCGCGCGCTCTATCTGGACGAAGACAAGATCACCAAGAAGCCGTCGTTCGAGGCGGTGCGCGCCCGCCTGAGCCGCGCCATGCAACACCTCACCGCCATCGACGCGTCCGACCTCGGCGGCCAGATGCCCTTAGCAGCCGAGTAACCCCCACTGTCATTCCCGGCGAGGGAATGACACTGGCGAATAAGGCAATTGCGGCGGGATAAAATTGTGCATCCCGCGCAACCCTCGCCTTTCCAAACCGTTTTTATGAGGCATCCCAAAAGGGGTTCCACATGCTGCATCCTGTCCGCATTGCCGCCGCAAGCGCGCTTCTCCTGCTGGCCCTCTCGGTTCCCGCCGGGGCGGAAACCCTAGCGCCCACCGCGCTGAACAGCCTGACCATCCCGCCCAATGTTTCGGCAGCGCCCGTGATGGACCAGCATGGCCGCGTCATCGGCACCCGTGCGCGCATCCAGACCGACCATGACGGCAAGCCCGCCGCGCTGGCCTTCACCGCACAGAACGGAACCACCATCGTATTGGGCGCCGCCGCCGTCAGCTTTGACGGCCATGTGCTGGTGGCCGACAGCGGCCAGCCCCAGATCGCCGCCCTGAACCCGCAGCCCCAGCGCACGGCGGTGAACTGATGCGCGCCGCGATCGTCGTCACCGTCGCCTTGATGCTTGCGGTCGGATCGACCGTGGCGCTGGGCCAGACACAGAGCCATAGCCAGCCCGCGCCGCTTGCCCCCGGCCAGCCCGCCGGGCTGCAACAGGCGCAACGCGCCAGCAACACCTTGCCCATTTTGCTGGGCGTGGGCGCGGTTGCGGCGGGCATCGCCCTGGTCGCGTCGGGCAACAACGACGACAACAACCCCGTGGTCCCCACCACCACCACCGCGCCGTAAGCCTTTTCTTTGCCCCACACCGCTGGCTTAATCGGTGGATGCTGCATCGCCGCCATATGCTGACCGGGCTTGCCGCGCTGGCCGCATCGCCCGCGCTCACGCCTGCCTGGGCCCAGCCGCGCGGCCGCCAACCCTTGCCCTTCGATCCCGCCATCGCCGCCATCGAGCGCAAATATGGCGGGCGGCTGGGCGTCTTTGCGCTGGACACCGCCACGCACAAGACCATGGCCTGGCGCCCCGACGAACGCTTCAACATGTGCAGCACCTTCAAGCTGCTGCTGGCGGCGCAGCTGCTGGCAAAGGTGGATGCGGGCGGCGAAAGCCTGTCGCGCAAGCTGTTCTATGGCCCGGGCGATCTGATGTCCGGCTCGCCGGTGACCACGCGCCATGCCGAGGAAGGCGCGTCGGCATCGCCGTGCTGGCCCGCGCCATTGTCGAGGTCAGCGACAATGCCGCCGCCAACCTGCTCTTGCGCGCGCAGGGCGGGCCACTGTCCCTCACCCGTTTCGTGCGCACGCTGGATGATGAGGCCACGCGCGCCGACCGTTATGAGCCCGACTGCAATCTGTATGATCCGCTGCTCGACACCACCACGCCGCGCGCCATGATCCTGACCACCCGCCGCATTCTGATGGGCCGGGTGCTGAGCGAAAATTCCCGCCGCATGTTGGAGGGGTGGATGATTGCCAGCACCACCGGCGATGCGCGCCTGCGCGCCGCCCTGCCGCGCGGCTGGACCGCCGGCAGCAAGACCGGCACCAGCACCGCGCGCCATACCAATGACGTGGCGATCGTGCGCCCGCCGGGGCGCAGGCCGCTGCTGGTCGCCGCCTATTACGATGCGCCGCGCGTCAGCCTGGGCGAACGCGAACAGGTGATGCGCGACGTGGGTAACGCTTTTGTGACATGGGCACGCCCAGCGTCTTAGTTATACTGCGCCGCAATATATGCCCGCAAAGGCAGCAGGCTGCGCAAATTCCAGTCAAAAATGTTATAAATTCCAGCCATTCTGCGGCTTTTTGTCTGGAATCGTTTCAGCTTTTATCTTGCGGGCCGACCCCCACCGGAGCATATTGTTGCAGCGCGGCATTCAGTTGCCGCCGCCCTTCCTGGGCGTTTCCTCCCTGAACTTGGCCGCTCTTCGGAGCGGCCATTTTTTCATCCGCCGGTCTTTTGGGCTCTGAGGGCGTCGCGCCTTCGCTCGTGTACATCCATGTACACGTCGCTCGGCCGCTCCTGCTCAGATCCCAAAATCCCTGGCGGCTGAACAGCGATAATCCGTGTGCAGAATTGTATTTAACCAAGTGCAAGTTCCGAATTAAGTTTTCCGTCACGCGATCTTCGCGCGCGGGCAACAAAAGAGTCGTGCGAAGCACCTAAACGACCCGTCATGAACAAGCTGGGTGGCATGGCATGAGCGACAGTCTGTGGTTCGAGGATACCAGCCGAAGCTTCGCCCCCTTCCTGCCGCGCCCACACACTGCCGCGCCGCCCCGCACCAGCGCCGCCCGTTTCACGCGCCACCGCACCATCTTCATCTCCGACACGCATCTGGGCACGCGCGGCTGCAAGGCCGAGGCGCTCGCCGACTTCCTCACCCATAACGAATGCGAGACCCTGTTTCTGGTGGGCGACATCGTCGATGGCTGGCAGATGAAGCGCCGCTGGTACTGGACCGCGGCGCAGGACCGCGTGGTCACCGAGATATTGCGCAAGGTCGATCACAGCACGCGCGTGATCTTCGTGCCCGGCAACCATGACGAATTCGCCCGCGATTATGCCGGGCGCCTGTTCGGCGGCATCGAGATCGTCAATGAGACCATCCACCAAGGCGCCGACGGCAAGCATTATCTGGTGCTGCATGGCGACCGCTTCGACGGCGTGATCACAAGCGCAAAGTGGCTGGCCCATCTGGGCGACCGCGCCTATGGGCTGATGCTGCGCGCCAACACGCTTTTGTTTGCCGTGCGCAAGCGCATGGGCCTGCCTTACTGGTCGCTGTCGGCCTGGCTGAAGCACAAGGTCAAGAATGCGGTCGAATATATCTCCCGCTTCGAGGAAGCGGTCGCCGCCGAAGCCGCCCGCCGCGGCGTCGATGGCGTGGTCTGCGGCCATATCCACCATGCCGAAATCCGCCGGATCGGCGATGTCCTCTATCTGAATGACGGAGACTGGGTTGAAAGCTGCACCGCCCTTGTCGAAGATGCCCGCGGCCATATGGAGATTCTGCGCTGGGCAACCCCGCCTCACACCACGACCAGCCGCGCCGCAGCCCCCAAGGGCGCGCTTATACCCGCGCAGGTCTGAGCGGCTGCAGCCGGGGCCAATCCCCGGCGTGGCGGCGCGATTGAAAATCCTGATCGTCACCGACGCCTGGACGCCCCAGGTCAATGGCGTGGTGCGCACGGTGCAGATCACCGCCGGCGACCTCAAGACCCTTGGCCATGAGGTGCGGATGATCACGCCCGAGGGGCGCCTGACCTTTCCCATGCCGACCTATCCGGAAATCCGCCTGGCGGTGCTGCCCGGCCGCGCCCTGACGCGGGAGATAAAAGCCTTCGCCCCCGATGCGGTGCATATCGCCACCGAAGGCTCCTTGGGTCTGGCGGCGCGCAAGATCTGCATCCGCCACGGCATAGCCTTCACCACCGCCTTCCACACCCGTTTCGCCGAATATGTCCATGCGCGGTTCCCCTTCGTGCCGGAACGCCTCATGTGGCGCTGGCTCGCCTGGTTCCACGCCCCCGCCACGGCGGTGATGGTGGCGACGCAAAGCCTCAAGCGCGAACTGGAGGGGCATGGTTTCAAGCATCTGCGCCTCTGGTCGCGCGGCGTCGATGTCGAACGCTTCCGCCCCATGGAAGATGCGCGTCACCCCTATCCCGCGCCGGTGTGGCTGTATGTCGGGCGCGTCGCCGTCGAAAAGAATATCGAAGCCTTCCTGGCGCTGGATCTTCCCGGCACCAAGGTCATTGTCGGCGACGGCCCCGCCAAAGCGGCGCTGGAGAAAAAATACCCGCACGCCAAATTCCTCGGCGCGCTGACCGGCGAGGCGCTGGTGCGCGCCTATGGGGCGTCCGACGTCTTTGTCTTTCCCAGCCGCACCGACACCTTTGGCCTGGTGCTGCTGGAGGCGCTGGCCTGCGGCCTGACGGTGGCGGCCTATCCGGTGGAAGGCCCGCGCGATGTGGTGGGGCCGGAGGCGCCGGGCGCAGCCGATGTCGCCGCCCTGGATACCGACCTCAAAACCGCCTGCCTTGCCGCCTGGGCGCTCAGGCAAAACCCGCGCAGCCTCAGCCCCCGCGCCTTTGCCGAACGGCATTCCTGGCGCGCCTGCACCCTGCAATTCCTGCGGAATCTGGCGGTCGAGCCGGACGAAATCTGAGCTCGACACCGCGGCCCGGCCCCCTTGGCGGCAAGGGAAAAATCCCATTATGCTGCTTAAAAAAGAGGTGCCTTGATGAAAGCCCCGCTTGTTGTGGCCGCCCTGTGCCTGACCCTTCTTTCCGCCACCAACGCCCAGCCGCCGCCCACCCCCGCCGAACAGGTCAAGACCCTCCAGTCGCGCCATGCCGAAAACCTGAAACAGCATGCCGGTCTGCAGGCGGTCGATGACGCGGTGAAGGCCGACTGCGTGACCAAGGCGGGCGACGACAAGGCCAAGGCCGCGCTGTGCCCCTGCGCCGGCGCCGTGACGGTGCAATATTGGATGGACGACCCATTCATGCGCCAGCAGGTCGAAACCTATCTCAAGGCCCCATCGCCCCAGGGCGTGTCGGAACTGCTCAAGTATCAGGGCCCGGAACTCTACCAGATCTGCCAGGTGACCACGAAATAGGTCTTGCGCCCCATCGGTGCTAGCTTTGCCCACCAACGGGAGATCTGCCATGCGCGTGATCGTTACCGCCGTCCTTTGCGCCCTGATGCTGCCCGGCTGCGCCATCAACTGGCCAACCGAGATAGCAGAGCCGCGTTTCACCTGGAGCGACAATGCCAGCGGCCCCGCCGCCGATCCGGCCACCCAGGAACGGCAACTGCGCAAGCGCTGATACGCGATCCACCATGTGGCGGCCCGGAGATCGGGTAGCAACCTCCCTATCATTCCAGCGAGCATAGCGCGGTGCGAAGGAGTTCGTAGCGGCAGCGTACGAATAATCCATCTAGCCACCTGAACTACCGTCACCCATATATTCGAGGCAACCTGCGGCGACCGCAGATTTATCTCCCCTCCGGAAGAAGCCCGCCTGATTGCCCCTTCACGTGTTCAATCATGCGCATCACTTCAGGTGTGGTGTTAATCGCCAGAATGCGAATGTCGGGGTGCTGGTTTTGAAAGACGCGAAAAATTTCGTCCGCGAACGGCTGACCAATAATTGGCACCCCTGCGAAATCCAATAGCACTTCCTGAAATCTGTCGAATCTAGCCAGTATTCTCTTGGCCTGTGAGCGTGACACTAGTTGTTCACTCCCATACTTTCCTAAAAAAATGGGAATATGGGTTTTGATGAAAGATATCTCATCATCCTTCGCTGTGAATTTCTCGAAAACCTGCTGGATATTCCAATCCGCGTCCGTGGCGATTTTCATCGTAACGACCGTACCCTGAAAATGCTCGACAAAATCCTGGGTTTCGATCAGCCAGCCCCAATCATCTTGACGTTGCTTTAAGTAATAGAGGTTGCCCGACCGGATCGCAAACTCATCAAACATTCTTGATGTAAAAAATATACCCTCGCCGGAATGACGCTTTGGGTCTGAAGTTAGTTTGCCTTTAGCGAGCTCAAGTAGCGCGGTACGTTGGTCCGAAAGACTGAAATCTTTTTGTATCTTTTCAAATATACCGACGCCCCGATCCAGCACAATCATTTCAATGCTCATATAATTTTGCGCATATGAAACTATTGCGTGCTTACTTTGAGAGTGATCGATGACGTTATTGAACATCTCGCTGAACCCGTAATAGCAGATGTCTTTGACGTTCGGAGGGACGTTTTTGGCAAATGGTTCGATGTACTTTGTCCAAACATCGTTCTCCTGAAGGCCGGGAGTAATCTCAACTCTCTCGCTGGTTTCACTGATCGGCTTTAAGTCATAGCGCCGCGCAGTCGTCTTCCCCATTCCGGCGATGAGGCCGTCCTCTTCGAGTCGGTTCAGGTAGCGATTTATTGATTGCCGAGTGAGCGCAAACTCCTTCGCGGCAAACGCCGCGATATCGTTTGGGTGCGCGGTGACGTTCCGCAGGATAAACTCCCGAATTGCCGGGTTCTGTCTACTTTTACGGCGCATTGTCACTTTTATCTTACAAGTTGTCACTTTTAACTTGATGCTTTGTAACTCCGACGCTACCTATCTGTCAATGATAATTCTGATGTTGTAACAGATATGAACCGTTTGCCTTTCGAAAAAACAAGAAAATCACTCACTTAGTGGGGAAAGAGCCGGCATAAACCCATCTACTCCCCGCCCACGAGACGCGCTAGAAAGGCCTCCTAACAGGGGTCCTTACAACAACAATGCCGCCCACCGGACGCCTCACCGCCCGCGAATGGACCTTTCTGGGGATCACCCTGCTGTTCTGGGCGGGGTTCGTGATCCTGCTGGGCAAGGACACCAGCTGGGACTTCCGCAATTACCACTGGTACGCCCCCTATGCGCTGCTCAACGGCCGCATGGGGATCGACATCGCCGTCGCCCATCAGGGCAGCTGGTACAATCCCTATCTCGACCTGCCCTTCTATCTTCTGGCCACCCACACAAGCGCCTGGATCGCGCTGAGCGTTCTGGGCGCGGTGCAGGGCGCCACCGTCATCCCGCTCTACCTGATGGGCCGCAGCATTTTGCGCGTGGTGAGCAAGCCCGGCGACGCGCAGCTGCTGGCCGGCGCCCTCGCCTTGCTGGGCCAGTTCGGCGCGCTGACCATTACCGAGTTCGGCACCACCTATTACGACAATGTCATGGCCTGCCTGGCCCTGACGGGCCTGGCCATCATCGTCTGCAACCGCGATGCCTTGCGCAGCGGATCCTTGCGCAACGCCACGATCCTGTCGGCCCTTGCCGGCCTGATCACTGGCATGGCGATGGGCCTGAAACTGCCCTCCATGCCCTGGTGCATCGGTTTCGCCGCTGCGCTTTTGGCGGTGGGCGGAAGCTGGCGGCATATCGGCGTCAGGCTGCTGGCGGGCGGCATTGCGGGCGTATTCGGCTTTGCCATCTTCGCCGCGCCCTGGATGCTCCATGTCTATGAGCTGACCGGCAACCCGCTATTTCCCTATTTCAACGATTACTGGCAATCGCCGCTGGCGCTCGACGCGCATTACCGCGACCTCAGATTCGTGCCCACGCTTTTCTGGCGGCAGATTCTCTTCCCCGTCCTCTTCACCATGGACTGGCATGTCGCGGGCGATCTGGCGGTGCAGGATATCCGGCTGCTGCTCACCTATATTCTGGTGATCCCGGCGATCATCGTCCTGATCCTGAAGAAGGACGCCGCCGACGCGCTGGTGGAGCGCCGCGCCGCCATCATCCTGTTCGCCTTCGCCGCCGCCGGCTACGTCACCTGGCTGAAATTCTTCGCCATCTACCGCTATGCCATCCTCTTGGAAATGCTCAGCGTGCTGCTGGTGATCACGGCGGTCGGCCTCCTGCCCATCGCGCGCAAGACGCGCCAGCTGGTGCTGGTGGGCTTGGCCGCCCTGGTGCTGATCACCACCCGCAGCGAGTTCCTGGAACGCGCGCCCGTGGAAGACCCCTATATCGAGGCCGCGCTGCCGCCCATTCCCAACCCCGACAAGACCATGGTGGTGATGACCGGCGACGCGCCGCTGGGCTTCATCGCCACCACCCTGCCGCCCCGGATTCCGGTGCTCAGGATCGACGGCTGGTTCCTGCAGCCGCGCGACGGCAGCGGCCTCACGAAGCTGATGAAGGCCTGGGTGGCGGCACACCTCAAATCCGGCGGCGACCTTTACCTTCTGGCCGACGCCAATGACATGAACCGCGCCCGCGAGGCGCTGCGCGATTACCGCCTCGCCATCCGCTGGCCCCTCTGCCAGCAGTTCGATACAAATATCACGGGCCAGTATCAGTGGTGCCCGATAGCGAGAATGCCATGAAGGTCGCGGTGCTGGTGCCCTGCTATAACGAGGAAGCCGCCATCGCCAAGGTGGTGACGGATTTCCGCGCCGCCCTGCCCAATGCCACCGTCTATGTCTATGACAATAACAGCCGCGACCAGACCATGGCGCGCGCCGCCCAGGCCGGCGCGGTGGTGCGGAGCGAGCGCCGCCAGGGCAAGGGCAATGTGGTGCGCCGCATGTTCGCCGACATTGATGCCGACATCTATGTGCTGGTGGATGGCGACGATACCTATGACGCCGCCGCTGCCGCCGACATGGTGGACCGGCTGGTGACAGACGGCGTCGATCTGCTCACCGCCCGGCGCGTCCACACGCAAGCCAGCGCCTATCGTCCCGGACATATCTTCGGCAACAAGATGCTGACCGGCCTGACCGCCACCCTGTTCAACGTCAACATGCCCGACATGCTGAGCGGCTATCGGGTTTTTTCCCGCCGCTTCGTCAAAAGCTTCCCCTTCACCGCCGAAGGCTTTGCCATCGAGACCGAGCTGACCATCCATGCCGTGCGGCTGATGATGCCGATGGCCGAAATGGACACCGCTTATAAAGAACGCGCGGTCGGTTCGCTGTCCAAGCTCAGCACGTTTAAAGACGGTTTCCGCATCCTGGGCATGATCGTCTATCTGGCGCGCGAGGAACGCCCGCTGATGTTCTTCTCCCTCATCGCCGCGCTGTTCGCCGCCGTCTCGCTCCTGATCGGCATTCCGGTGGTGGGCGAGTTTCTGAAAACCGGCGCGGTGCCGCGCCTGCCCACCGCCGTCCTCTCCATGGGATTGATGGTGATCGCCAGCCTTGCCGTCACCGCCGGGTTGATCCTGGACACGGTGACGCGCGGCCGCTGGGAGGCCAAGCGCATGGCCTATCTGGCCATCCCCGGCCCCCAAGATTTGGACAAGCGTCCCAAATGACCGGCATGCTGGCCCGGCTGTCGCAGGTTTCCATTCTGCGCTTCGCCGTGATCGGCATCCTGGGCATGCCGGTGGACTGGCTGGCCTTGCAGCTGTTCGTGCATCTGGGCACCGGCCCCTATTTCGGCCGCGTGCTGGCCTGGCTGTGCGCCGCCACCTTTACCTGGGCGGGCAACCGCTATTTCACCTTTGCGGACCGCCGTTCGCACAGTTTCACCGGCACCATCGCCGAATGGGGCCGCTTCCTCGCCGCCAATGCGGTGGGCGGGCTGGTCAATGTCGGGCTCTACAGCGTGATGCTGCGCTTCGCCCCGCCGCCCCTGAACGACATCAACCTGGCCTTCGTTTCGGGCATTCTGCTGGGCCTGGCGTTCAACTTCTTCCTTTCCAAGAAAATGGTCTTCCGCCCCGACGCGCCGATCGACACCTACAAGGGGCCGTTATGAAAATCATCGCCATCACCGGCGGCGGCGCCGGCATTGGCCGCGGCATCGCCTGGCACTTCGCCCGCCTTGGTTATGGCGTCTCCATCCTGGACGCCGACAGACAGGCCGGGAAAGAAGCGCTGCAAGAGATGCTGGAGGCGGGCGCCAAGGCGCTTCTCAGCGTCGGCGATGTCTCCAAACCCGCCGACGTCACCCGCTGGCTGAACGCCACCAAAAGCAAACTCGGCGTTCCCGATGTGCTGGTCAACAATGCCGGCATCGAGGTCCGCAAGGAGGTGCTGAAACTGCCGGTGGCGGAGTTCGATCGTGTCATCGCGGTCAATCTGCGCGGCACCTTCATCGCCTCCCAGGCGGCGGCGAAAATGATGGCGGCTCGAAAGCGCGGCGGCGCGATCATCAACATCGCCTCCACCCGCGCCTTCATGTCCGAAGGCGGGACCGAGGGCTATAGCGCCTCCAAGGGCGGCATCGTCGCCCTCACCCATGCCATGGCGATCAGCCTGGCCGAACATCGCATCCGGGTGAACTGCATCAGTCCCGGCTGGATCGAAGTCCATGACTGGCAAAAGGCCTCGAAAGCCAGGCCCCCGAAACATTCCCGGGCCGACAAGGAGCAGCAGCCGGTGGGCCGGGTGGGAATTCCCGGCGATGTCGCCAAGGCCTGCCAATTTTTGACAGAATCCGCTGATTTCATGACCGGCCAGAACATCATCCTGGACGGGGGCATGAGCGTGAAGATGATTTATGTCTGAACTCTCCATGGCCGGGCTTGACCCGGCCATCCAGCACCGCGCGTCAGGGCGGCCCTCAAAGCGCGGTCACCATGTATGGGCGGCTCAAGGCCGCCCATGGAGAATATTGGGTGTGGCTTCCTGCTGACCTGCACCCTTCCCGCCCACGCCACCCCCGTGATGCGCATCATGAGCGAAAGCTGGAGCGCCGCCGACGAGCGCGGCTATGGCGAGTTCATCACCGCCATCGGGGAATCGGGCTGCCGCACCGTCGCCCAGTGCATCGCCAGCCCCGCCAACCCGTTCCGCGCCAGCGACCCCAAAGGCTTCGCCTTCCGCGCCGATTGCGCCGACCTTCCTTACTTTTTGCGCTTTTATTATGCCTGGAAGCGCGGCCTGCCTTTCTCCTATGTCCAGCGCATCTCCCCGCGCGGGCGCACCCGCGACATCCGCTATTCCCCGCGCGGCAACCAAGTGGCGGCGCGCCGCGACGTGCTGACCGGCGACAATGCGCTGCGCGTGATCAACAATCTGCGCGACCAGATTTCCTCGGCCACCTACCGCATCCATCCCGAGCTGGGTGGCGATGATCTCTATTCCCCCGCGCTGGATGCCCGCTCGATCCGCCCCGGCACCACCATCTATGACCCCAACGGCCATCTGGCGGTCATTTACAAGGTCGAGCGCGACGGCCGCATCCGCTATATCGATTCCCATCCCGACAATTCCCTGACCCGCGGCGCCTATGATTTGCGGTTCGTGCGCTCCTCGCCCGGCATGGGTTCGGGCTTCAAGAACTGGCGCCCCGCAAGACTGGTCGGCGCGGCCCGCGCCCCCGACGGCGCGCTGATCGGCGGCCGGGTGGTGCTGGCCAGCAATGCACAGATCAGCGATTTCTCCCTGACCCAGTATTTCGGCAATGGCCCCCGCCCCGCCGATGCGGCGTGGCGCAGCGGCGCCTTCATGCTGAACGGCGCGCGGATGGATTATTACGACTTCGTCCGCGCCAGCCTCAGCGGCGGGCGGCTGCGCTTCAATCCGGTGCGCGAAATCGCCGACCTTGTTTTGTCCAACTGCGCCGATCTTTCCTACCGCGCCGAGGCGGTGGACATTTCGCTGGCCGCCGGCATCCAGAACCGCCCCCAGCCGCCGCGCCTGCCGCCCAACATCTATGGCACCGAGGGCGACTGGGAGACCTATTCCACGCCCTCACGCGATGCGCGGTTGAAGACCGCCTTCAAGGAAGTGCGCGACAATGCCGAACGCTTTTTGACCCTGTGGCGGGCCAAGGACCCGCAGATCGTTTACAACGGCTTCGATCTGGCCAGCGACATGCTCGACACCTACGACCGCGCCGCGGCCCAATGCACCGTCAGCTATCGCCGCAGCGATGGGTCAGAGGTCCGTTTCGGTTACGAGGAAGCGCGCCAGCGGCTGTTCGCCATGTCCTTCGATCCCTATCACTGTGTCGAGCGGCGCTGGGGTGCGAATGAAGCGGAAAGCCGCGACCTGCCGGGACAATATGCTCAAGCGCCGCTGGTATGACGCCCAGCAAAGGCTGCGCAACCAGCTCGACCGCTCCTATGAAGCGCGGATGGATTTCAACCTGAATGAACTGGAACAGGGTCGCGGCGGCGTGGCCCAGCCGCCCGACACCGACGCCCGCGCCTTCCTGATGCGCGAGCGCGGCCGCTAGCGCTCAGCGATTGGGTCCATAGACCGTCAGACCCGTGCCATAGGGATTGGTCGCGCTGCCGGGCGCATAGGGGCTGCCATACGCACCATAGGGATTGGTCACGCTGCCCGGCGCATAGGGGCTGCCATACTGGCCATAGGGATTGACGATGCTGTTTGGATCATAACGGTTGGCATTGAGATTGCCGCGAAAGCTGCCGTCCTGGCCGTAGAGCTTGGGACTCGTGGCGTCGGTGCCGAAGGGATTGGTGAAGGTGCCGCGCGGCTGGGTTGGCGCCGGCGGCAGATAGGGATTGGCGCTGTAATTGCCGTAATATTGCGCGCTGGCGGCGCCAAGCGATGCGATCAAGCTTGCGGCGACAAGGATCATCAGGCGCATGGGACACTCCCGGATGGTTGGCCCCAGCCTACTCCCATCCAAGGACGCGCGACACGGCCTCAGCCGCTTTTGCGCTCGCCCAGCGTTTCGCGGATTTTTTCCACCACCGCGTCGAAATCGAAGGGCTTCTTGAAGAATTGCGCACCGTTCAGTTCGGCGGCCATGTTGGTCTTGCCGGTGTAGCCGCTGGCCAGGATTACCGGCAGGCCGGGCCTGTGTTCATGCACCCATTTGGCGACTTCGAAGCCGTCCATCGGCGCCATCTTGATGTCGGAAAACACCAGATCGACATGCTGCTGGCCGGAAAGGATATGGATCGCCTCGGCGCCGCTCTCGGCGCACACCACGGCAAAGCCCGACTCTTTCAGGATTTCGCTGAGCACGCCGCGCACCAGATACTCGTCATCCACCAGCAGCACGGTGGGATCGTGCGGCGGTGGTTGCGGAAACTGCAGTATATCGGCCATGACACTCGTGCCCCCTATGCCCCCTTATAACCGGCTCCCCATCGGTTCCGTTCCGTACGCAGCGGTTTTTTTTCATTAGAAACAGCTTACTAGCGCAAAGGGCAGTTCGGAAAAACGCGGTTTGCGAGAAAGTCGCAAACTTTCAATCACTTAAGTGACCTGTCGCCCTGCCGCGGCGTGCAAAGTTCCGCTACAGTAACGTGGGCAACAAAGGGTCAGGGCGTGAGCAAGCTGCAAAGCTTTGCGATGGCAATGGTGTTGGCGGCCTTGGGCGTGACCGCCCTGTTCCATATCATCCAGGTCGATCCCGTGCTGCGGCTGGCGAGCCTGGGGGCGCTGGGCACCATCTCCATCCTGGCCGCCATGGTCTTCTTCGCCTTCGCCTTTCGCCGCTAAATCGCCACCTGCGTTCCCAGTTCGACTACCCGCCCCGGCGGCAGGCGATAGAAGCGCGCCGGCGACAGCGCATGGGACGCCAACCACATGTAAAGGCCGACCCGCCAGCCTTTCAGGCTGGGCGCATGACCGGGCACCAGCGTTTCCCGGCCCAGGAAATAGGTGCTGGTGTCCGGCTACAGCACCAGTCCATGGCTGCGCGCCAGCGCCAGCGCGGCAGGCACATCGGGACTTTCAATGAAGCCATAGCTGATGCGCACGGCGAAGAATCCCTTGCCCAGCTTTTCCACCGCAACCCGCCGCGCCTCGGGCACATGGGGCGTATCGGCCACCGTGATGGCGCAGATCACCACGCGTTCATGCAGCACATGATAATGCTTCAGGCTGTGCAGCAGCGCGCCGGGCACGATATCCAGACGCGGGCTGAGGAACACCGCTGTTCCGGCAATGCGCTGGCTCAGCCTGTCCGCCCGGTCCAGGAAATTGTCGATGCTCAGCGCGCCATCGCTCATCTTGTCCAGATGCACCCGCCGCCCGATGCGCCAGGTGTCCATCACGATGAACACGCCGACCGCCGCCAGCAGCGGCAGCCAGCCGCCTTCGGCGATCTTCAGCCCATTCGAGGCCAGGAAGGCGACATCGATCAGCCCCAGCACGCCGAACACCGCATAAGCGGTCCAGGGACGCCATTTCCAGCGATACACAGCCACCACGCCCACTAAGAGGGTCGAGATCACCATCACGCCGGTCACCGCGATGCCATAGGCGGTGGCCAGCGCCTCGGAGCTTTTGAAGATCAGCACGATCAGCACCACGCCCACGCACAGCATCGCATTGATGCGCGGCATGTAGATCTGCCCCACCTCGCTGGCATTGGTGTGCAGGACCGCCATGCGCGGCAACTGGCCCAGCTGCACCGCCTGGCGGGTGATGGAATAGACGCCCGAGATTACCGCCTGCGAGGCAATGATGGTGGCCATGGTCGCCAGCGCCACCATCGGATAATGCGCCCAGTCCGGCACCATGGCGAAGAACAGGATCGGCGCGGTGCCCGGATTGGTCAGCAGCAATGCGCCCTGGCCGAAATAGTTCAGCATCAGGGCCGGAAAGGCGACGAACAGCCAGCCCCAGCGGATCGCCCGCGCACCGAAATGGCCCATATCGGCATACAGCGCCTCGCAGCCCGTCACCGCCAGCACCACCGAACCCAATACGACAAAGGCCGCCCAGGAATCGTTGACGAACAGCTGCACCGCATACATGGGATTGACCGCATGGAGAATCTGCGGCGCCTTCAAGATCGCCATCACCCCCATGACGGTCAGGCTGACGAACCAGATCAGGATGATGGGGCCGAACATGCGGCCTATCCTGTGGGTGCCGCGATTCTGCACCGCGAACAGGCCGATCAGGATTGCCAGGGTGAGCGGCAGCACCAGATGCTGGAGCGCGGCATTATCGACCGCAATGCCTTCCACCGCCGACAGCACCGATATGGCAGGCGTCAGCATGCCGTCGCCATAGAAAAGCGCCAGCCCCAAGAGCGCCACCACGCCGATCGCCGTCTTGGCCGGTCGGCTGACCGGGGCGCGGTGCGCCAGCGCGGCCAGCGCCATCACGCCGCCTTCACCGTTATTGTCGGCGCGCAGGATGAGGAAAACATATTTTACCGTCACCACCACCATCAGCGCCCAGAAGATCAGCGAGACGCAGCCATAGATCGCGTCCGTACTGGGCCCGCCGGCCGCCTGGATCGAGGCGCGCATGGCGTAAAGCGGGCTGGTGCCGATATCGCCATACACCACGCCGAGCGCACCAAGCGTGAGCGAAAGGGTGCGCCAGCCCGGCGCCTGTTTATGCGTTGTCATTTTGGGGGAGTGCCTCGCTGTTGAAAGCAGGCCGGGCGGTAAAAGGCGCCGTCAGGTCTCTTGTGTTACCGGGGGTCCGGCTCCGTTGAGGCGCGGGAACTTAGCACTTGCAGCATAAGTTTCTAGCGCAACCGGTTGACAGAATGACGCAGGCTTTTTGGCGGAAATGACGGCTTTTTGCGCGACCAGTGTAAACCGTGAGCCTTTTTCCAAAGGGTTCAAGTCTCCGGGTTTGCGTTTGCGCAAGGCACCCGGGCGCGGGTTCTGGCTTTCTGCCCGGACCAGAACCGGGAGGGCCCAGTGCGCTACTATTTTCATATTATCGAAGGGTCGTGCGAAATCGCCGATCCGGAAGGCACCGATCTTCCCGGCCAGGACGCCGCACAGGCCGAAGCCCTGGCCATTGCCGCCGAGCTTGCGCGGGAGTTTCCGGACCGTTTCCGGCAAAATTCCGTCCTGGAGGTGGTTTGCGAGGATGGGCGGCGCATCATGGCGTTTCCCATACGCTCCGCGATCTTCGATTCTGTCCAGGCAGCTTGATGGCGCCAGGAAGGGCGGCGCCTGTCCCCGCCTCCCTACTGCATGTCCAAGGCGGGAAAACAAAAAAGGCGCCGGATGACCGGCGCCTTTTTCGTTTGGCTTTTGCGGCCTGCTAGCGGCGGGCGGCCAGCGACCACAGATGGGCGACCATGGCATCCTTGGGCGGCGTCTTGACGCTGCTGAAGATCTTCTGGGCTTCGGCCTTCTGGCCGGCGGCCAGATAGGCGTGACCCAGGCGGATCTGGCCGTTGGCCGCGTCCTTCAGGGGCTTCTTCACGGCTTCCTGGACCAGCGCCAGGCCTTCCTTGCCCTTGCCCTGGCTGACCAGGTCCCCGCCGACACGCAGCAAGGCTTCACCCGTCGGCTGCGCACGGCCGGCCGCGATGTTCTTCTGCAGATTGGCGGCATTGGCGGCAGCCTGGGTCTTGGCCAGGTTGAGCAGGCGGGTGCTGCGCTCGTCGTTCAGCACCTTGGCGGCAATGCCCTTCTCGGTCACCGACTGGGCCTCGGCGGCATTGCCCAGCTGCAGCGCAAGCTGCGCCAGCAGCAGATACTCGTCCTTGGTGGAGATGTTGCCGGTCATCAGGCGGATGCGGTTGATGTCCAGCGTGTTGTTGTCCGACAGGCCGCGCGTGCGCTCGGTCAGGCGCAGCAGGCTCCTCCAGTGCTCGGGCTTGCCGCCGCGGGAGACCAGGGTCTCCAGCGACTGGCGCTGGGTGACTTCATCGCCATTCTCATAGGCGCAGCGGGCCAGCAGTTCCAGCGCCGCGTCGCCATTGCCCAGATTGCTCTTGACGTAGCGCGCGCAGCCGGAGAAATCGCCCGCACGATAGTAAGCCTGGGCGATGATCAGCTGCGACTGGGCGTCGAGCGCATTGTACTTGCGCAGCGTGTCGGCGGCATTGATCACGTCGCGCCACCTGCCGGCATTATAGTCGTTGGCGAACTTGGCCTTGGCGCCGGCGGCCCCGCCGATCGAGGCATCGCCGGACTTGACGCCGACATACTGCTTCATCTGGTTGATGACCGTGGTGTCGGCGGCGGTCTTGCCGGGGGCGTTCTCGGCCTCGTTGATCTTGGCCATGGCGGCGCGATAGTTGCCGGCACCGGCCAGGGCCTGGGCTTCCTTCAGCGCGGCGCCGACGCGGGCGCTGACCGTGGCCTGGGCATGCGCGGGCATCGCCGCAAGGGTCATCGTGGCAGAGCCCAGAAGGATTGCTGTCAGGGCGGCACGCAGGTTACTCGCAGTCATTACACGACCTCTTTCGTATTCGTCTAAGATGGTAAAAGCGCGCGGGTTCGCCGCACGCTTTGACCGACGGCCATGTCCCTCACAGCCTAATTATACTGATCAATCCCCGTGAAGCCAATACTGGTGGCGCCCAGGCGCTGGGCGTCCGCCAAAACGCGGGCAACCGCGTCATATTTGGCCAAACGATTGGGGCTGACATGGATTTCCGGCTGCGGGGTCTTCAGCGCGGCGTCACGCATATAGGCCTGCATGGTACCGCGATCAACCGCGGTGCCGTTCCACAAGACGGTTCCATCAAAGTCCACCACCAGTTCCACCGTCTCCGGAATGATCGTCGGCGGGTTGGGATTGGGGGCGGGCATGTCCAGCTTCACCGCGTGAGTCTGGATCGGCAGGGTAATGATGAGGAGAGTAAGAAGAACGAGCATCACGTCGATCAACGGCGTGGTGTTCATTTCCACCATTACTTCGCCTTCAGCGGTACCTGAACTCATTGCCATGGCGAATTACCTCAATAGCTGCTTGCGTCCAGAGCACGGGGTTCGGTGATGAACCCCACTTTCTGGATGCCGGCCTGCTGACAGGCCAGGATGACGCGGCCGATCGCCTCGAAGCGCACATTCTTGTCACCGCGAATATGCACTTCGGGGAAGTCCATGCCCTTTGCCTGGGCATTTTGCAGGGCCGCCACAAAGTTGCGGCGCATGGTCTGCTGGTCGATCGGCTCGTTGTTGTAGAACACGTCTTCGCCTTCCGTCACCGCGATCACGATATTCTCCGGCTTCGTGGTCGTCGCAATGTTGCGATAGGTCGGCAACTCAAGCTCAACGGTCTTGTTGATCACCGGGATGGTGACAAGGAAGATGATGAGCATCACGAGCATCACGTCCACCAGGGGCGTCGTGTTGATCGTAACGTTCAACTCTGCCTCGTCGTCTTCGACGGCATGTTGGACGTCAACGGCCATAAGCGTTACTCCGATTCAGCGTGTGTGCGCTTACTTGCTCTTGCTGATCAGGTAGGCCTGCAGGTCGCCCGCAAAGGCGCGCAGCTTCTCGGTGATCATCTTGTTGCGGCGGATCAGGTAGTTGTAGAGCAACACGGCCGGAACCGCGACGCCCAGACCCAGGGCGGTCATGATCAGCGCTTCACCGACCGGACCGGCAACGCGGTCGATCGAGGCCTGACCCGACACGCCGATGGCGATCAGGGCGTTCAAGATGCCCATGACGGTTCCGAGCAGACCGACGAACGGCGAAACCGAACCGACCGAACCCAGGAACGCGATGCCGCCCTGCAGACGCGCATTGGCGTCTTCGAGCTGGCGGGTCAGGGTCATGCCGATCCAGTCGCTCATGCCCACCAAAGTAGTGCCGCCGGTGGAGGCCTTCAGGCCGGCTTCGGCAATGCCGCGGAACACGGAGTTCTTGGGCAGCTTGTCGACGCCTTCATTCAGCGTGGCGGAGGTCCAGAACTTCTTCTCCACGGCCTGGGCCTGGGAGAGGATGCGCTGTTGGTCGATCCACTTGGTGAAGAAGATGTACCAGGTGCCGGCCGACATGATGGCCAGCGAGAGCAGGATCGCCTTGGAGATCCAGTCGCCTTCTTCCCACAGATGGCCCAGCGAATACTGGTTGGGGACCGGACCGTCGGTGGGGGCTTCGGCGGCCGGAGCGGCCGGGGCTTCAGCGGCCGGGGCCGGGGCAGCAGCGTCAGCGGCCGGGGCGGCGGCGTCGGCGGCAGGCTGCTCGGCAGCCGGGGCGGCCTGCAGCGCGTAAACCGGAGCAACGGCGCTCAGGCTGGTCATGGCGACGATGGCGACAGCGACCGTCAGGTTCTTGAAGTTCATTTTCCTTACTCCGTGAAAATTCAAAAGAATTGAGGTGGGTTTGGGATTATCGGGCGTCTTTAAGGTCCCAGGTGACCTGGACGCGAGTCTTCACTGCGATGGGCTTGCCTTCGAAGGTCGGCGGCTGCCAGCGCCACACGCGCTTGACGTGATCGCAAGCGGCGGTGTCGAGGCGTTCCGAGCTGGAAGACTTCACGACTTCACACTCGCTCACATTACCTTCGGTGGTGATCTGCACTTCCATCAGGGTGGTGCCCGATTCATTCAGGCGCACCGAGATCGGCGGATAGGGCGGCAGGGTCCGGGTGCGCGCGATGGGGCGCAGCGGATCGCTGGCGGCCACGCGGGGCGCCGGCGGCGGGGCCGGCGGCGGCTTGGGCGCGGTGGTAACGGTGGCGGCCGGCGGCGGCGCGGTGGCAACCGAGAAGTCCGGCACGATGGCGACAGGCGGCGGCGGCTTGATCAGATCAGGCGGCGGCGGCGGCGGCGCCTTGGGCAGTGTCTTCTCCGCTTCGACGGTCGCCTGGATATCCTTCATCGCCTCGATGATCTCGCCCTGATTCAGGGCGGCGACCAGACCGAGGATGGCGATGACGTGAATGGCGGCCACGATGGCCAGGCTGGTGGCACGGCTGGCGGCAGTTTTCTTGCCAAGCTCTAAATGATTTGGACGTTCCATGCTCTCTCACTCAAGACAGGACAAGGACCCGGCGATGGCTGCCCCCGGGTCCGACAAATTTTCTTCGAGGTCGAATTAATCCTAAGCCCGAAGTTTACCCAACCTGACGTCTTTTGCTGACGCCTTGCCGGGGCTTTTAAAGCAATCGGTTATGCTCTTTGCAAGAGGCATAACTGCTCCTTCAACCGCGCGCCCCTCATCATCCCATTATCATTGTGGGAGGCAAATCTTTTCCGCAGGATGGTTGATGCTGGATGCAGCTGCTTACTTCGCAGAAGCAACATAAATGACCTCATGCCTTAGCCTTTGGAAGCAATGGGGAATCCCTGTTTTTAGGCCGCGCACGGATCGTCCGCCGCCGGATTTTAGTGCGATCATGTTGCAGCGCGGGAGGTTTTTGGCGCGTCCTGGCGGGTTCCCTTGCGACATTGTTGCTTTGCCCTTGGAACAGGCATGACGATGGTGTGACGGCCGCGCGATGCGCGATAAGGATTCTTGCGACAATTACGAGGAACAAAGCTCAATGCGATATCTGCACACCATGGTGCGTGTTTCCGATCTGGACGCATCGCTGGACTTCTATTTGGGCAAGCTGGGGCTGGTGGAAGTCCGCCGCCTGGAGAACGAAAAGGGCCGATTTACGTTGGTCTTCCTGGCCACGCCCGATGACGCCGCGCGCATCAAGGCGGAAGGCCAGACCGAACTGGCCGCCGAAAGCCCGGTGATCGAACTCACCTATAACTGGGACGAGAAGGGCTATGCCGGCGGGCGCAATTTCGGCCATCTGGCCTATCGCGTGAAGGACATCTATGCGGCCTGCCAGAAGCTGATGGATGGCGGCGTCACCATCAACCGCCCGCCGCGCGACGGCCATATGGCCTTCATCCGCTCGCCCGACGGCATCTCGATCGAGCTCCTGCAGGAAGGCACACTGCCCCCCAAGGAACCTTGGGCCTCGATGCCCAATACGGGGAGCTGGTAGCACCCATCGTCATTCCCGGCGAGCATCGCAAAGCGATGCGAGGGAAGGAAATCCATCGTGAGGTTCGCGCAATAAAGGAAAATGGATACCCTTCCCTCGCCCCATACTTCGCACGGGGCTCGCCGGGAATGACATTGGTGCAAGCAATCCCAGCACCCCAACGTCTCACCATGGGCGGCCCTGAGCCGTCCATCCAGCATCGCGCCAAGCGCGAAGATCAAAGATGGTGCGTGTGACTCTGGATGGCCGGGTCAAGCCCGGCCATGGAGAGCTTCCGCCCTTAAGGAATCGGAACCGCGGTGACGCGGTGCGCCGGACGTTCCACGACCCAAAGCGTTTTGCCGTGGGGCTCCAGGGCGCAGGGGCCATCAAGACCGGTCCTGATGGTCTTCATGGTGGCGATATCGTTCTTCACCGTGATGGCGCTGACGGTGCCGTTGCCGGCTTCGGCCAGATACATCACCCCGTTATGCGCGCGCATCCCGTCGGGCGACTTGAGCACGCGCGGGGTGTGAATCTGCACCGGCGCGCCCGGCTTGGCGGAGGTGGCACCCGGAATCCGGTACAGGCCGCCGGCCCAGACCGTATTCACATACAGCTCGCCGTTCAGAAAGGTGATGCCGTCGGCGCCGTACAGCGACGAATTGTGGCTCACGATTTCAAAGCTGGTGGCGCCGGGGCGCAGGCGCAGGATCTTGGCGTTGGAGGTATCGGCGAGATACAGCGCCTTGTCCGGGCCCACGACGAAATCGTTGCAGATATTGGTTTCCTCGGGCAGCGGAAGGCTCAGCTTGGGCTTGCCGCTCGCCAGGTCGAAGCTGCGCAGGATGCCCTTGCCTTTGAGCAGCGGCGAGCCGCGGTTCATGTTGACCATCTCGCAGGCCCACAGGGTGTTGCTGGGCCCATCGGCCAGAACGCCCAGCACGAAGGCCGAGGGGCGCATGTCGATGAACTGATCCGCCACCGCCTGGCCGGGACGCGCCCGGTAAATCCGCGCGTCCTTCTGCGAGCCGATATAAAGCGTGCCGTCCGGTCCGACCGCCATGTTCTCGGGCCGGGATTCCGGCTCGCTGGGCGACACCGATGTCTGGGCAAGGGCGGCTGTGGATGCGGCTAACAACGCGACGATCGCGACGGCGATTTTCTTCATGGGGTCCCCCGATGGCTGAGCCTTATATTCGCACCCCATCTTTGGCCGTTTTGTGACGGGCAGCAAGACCAGCGCCCAGCAAAACAAACCCCGCCATCGCTGGCGGGGTTGCTCGTTGATTGGAGCTGTTTTTAAATCCGGCCCAGTACGCTGATGATGCCGACCTGGGTGGTCGAGCCGTTGCTGCCGCGCAGCCAGTCGTAATTGACGCCGACATGCCAGGTGCCGGTGCCCGCGCCCAGGCTGAGGCCGAGCAGCGTGTTGCCCTTGTCCGGATCGGGGCCGACAAAGGTCAGCACATTGCCCGCGGTGGCCAGGCCGCCGGTGGATTCAAAACCGGCCTTCACCTTCACCGGCTGCTGCAGCAGTTCGTAGCGATAGCCGACGCGCGCGCCCGGCGTCAGCTCGAAGCCCCAGATCGGCAGGACCTTCTTCATGTCCAGGCCGACCGTGCTGCGCAGCGAGCTGGCGAAATAGGAGTCGACCTCAAGATTCATGCCGGCGCCGCCGCCGGATTCGGTATAGCGCTCTTCGCGCAGGGTCATGCCGTCCAGCGCCAGATAGGGGTCCATGTCGATGCCGAAATACTTCAGCATCAGACCGCCCTTGGCGCCCAGGGCGCCCATCGTGCCGGCGCGCTTGCTGGTGGCGGTGCGTGTGTTGCCGCCGAAGGTCAGCGGACGCTCGGAATTGAACTGGCCGTAACCGGCGCTGAGCTGGGTGTCGAAGAACACCTTGCGGCCCTGCCAGTGGGTATAGCCGGTCAGCATGAACCACTGGGTGTTGGTCTTGCTGGTGCGCGGCAGCTGCTGCTGCACATCGCCCGTATAGAAAGTGAAGGCGCCGCCATACCAGCCATTGCGCGGGCCGCCGCCATCCACGCCCAGCGCGAAGCCGAAGCCGTGATCCTTGAAGGACGAGACGGTACCGGCGCTGTTGGCCCGGCCCTTGTTGTGGATTTGGCCAGTGAATTCCTCGCCCCACAGGGTCATTTCGCCCGGCACCTTGCCGTACTGGCGCAACAGGCGCTGGCGCGCCGCCACCGGACCCGTCGCCTGGTCGGTGATCAGGATGGCGATTTCGCGCGTGCCGCCCGAAACGTCGGGGGAGAATTGTCCGAAGACCTGCTGGGCCTGCTGCTGGCTGGCGGCGACGTTGATGCCGCTCGAAGCCACGCCCGGCGTATTATAGATCGTCATCGAGGTCGCGACCGCCGCGCCCAGGTCATTGTCGGTCGCCAGCGCCGCGGCGATGAAGGGGAACTGGTTTTGGGTGTCGGGCGACAGGTTCAGGCCCGGCGAGCCGTCGGCATTGAACTGTCTGACCGAGCGCGGCAGCAGGTTCAGCAGCAGCGTATCCTGGCCGCCCGAAGTGCCGAGAGACAAAGGCGTCGGACCATTGTCGCCTGCCACGATACCAGCGCCAGCGGGAGACACGAACAGGAAGGGCGTATTCTGGCCCAGCCTGGCATTCTGGTCGGCCAGGGTCGTGTCGATGATGGTGGGCGCACGCAGCAGCGTCACGGTCTGTACCGTGGGACTGGCGACGCTGGCAGCCGTGAAGCCCGACGAAATGAAGGTGCCGAACTGCAGCGCCAGGTTCGCGCCGGTCAGGTTGGCGGCGTTGGCCTGCACCACCGGGGACAGGCTGTTGAGGTTGGCCTGGGAGATGGACAGGCCCAGCACGCCATTGGTGCCGACGTTGAAATTGTTGGCCTGCAGCGAGGTGGTGGTATTGGCGATGAACAGCAGGCCGTTGTTCTGCACCGTCACGTCCAGCGCGCCGACGCCCGACCGGATGTCGGCATTCAAATAGCCGAACCCGCCGACATTCAGCTGGTGGCCGGTGCCCGAACCGAAGTCCAGCAGCGTCGCACTCGCGGTGGGCACGCCCGTGTTCGGTCGGCTGATCAGGGACTGGCCGATGATCGCATAGTTGCTGGGGGTGTTGACCACGGTGGTGGCGTTGGCCGTGGCCGCCGCGCCGGTATTGCCGACATTCAGCACATTGTTGTTGCCGGCGGAACTGAACAGCAGGTCGCCCAGTATGACGCCGCTATTATTGATGGTGGTGCCGCCCGAGGTGGACGCCGTCAGGTCGATGGCGCGCTGGACGGAGACTACCGAGGTGCCCGCCGACGGCGTCATCTCGGTGTTCACGGCGGTGATGGAGCCGGCATTGTTGATCAGCTTCACGCTGCCGGACTGGTCGAGGATGGTCTGCGAAATCAGGGCAAAGGGCGAAGTGGCGCTGGCCACGTCGCGGCTGGGCGTGGTGGTGATGGTTTCCACCTGGGCGATGATGGACGCGCCGCGGCCGACATTGATGAAGGGCACGACGGCATTCTCGGCGATGGTGATCGCGTTGGCGGTGCCCTGGCCCACGCCCGACACCAGCGCCTTGACGGTGCCCTGGGTCAGGGTCGTACCGCCCACGGTCTGCTGCTGGAAATCCAGGCGCGGCACGGTCGAGTAGGCGCCGATATAGATCGCGGCGGCCGAGACGGTGCCGCTGGTGCGGCTGGTGATGTTGGTAAAGGACGTGGCCGAGATGTCGCCGGTCGACAGCAAGCCGCCGGTGTTGGTCTGCGGCGCGCCGGCATTGACGCCGGTGCAGGCGCCGACACTGGCGCTGAGGCAGGTGAAATAGGTGCTGGAGCTGCCCTGGATGATCAGGGCCGCGGACGAACGCTGCGCATCCATCGGCTGGGCCTGGATGGCGCCGCGGTTGATGAAGGAATAGCCGGGATTGACCGGATCCATGTCGGCGGTGACGGGACCCAGGATGGCCGGACCGCGCGGCGCGGGCGTCAGCGCCGTCACCGACTTGCTGGGATCGATGAGGACGGTGGGCTGCACCACGCCGTCCGCTGTGACCAGGCCGCTGGCCGCGATCAGCGCGACGGGAATATTGCTGCCGGTGCCCGGGCCCGCATTGACGAAGCCGCCGGCGACAGAGCTGGCAATGACAACGGCCGAGCCGCTTTCCGGATTGTTGCCGCGCGCATTGGGTCTGCCGGTGCCGGTCAGCGAGATCACGCCGGCATTGGCGAAAGTGCCGCCCGAAGCGGTGGGACAGGTGAAGCCGGACGGCGCGGCGGTATCGCTGGCGCAGCTGTTGATGCCGCCATTGACCTGGATGCCGATTATGCCGGGACCGGCGGCCGAGATCGAACCGCCATGGACGAAATTGCCGTTCACGGTGCCGTCCAGCAGCGCCACGACCGAATTGGACTGCTGCGAGTTGGTGCTGGCATTCTGGATGATGCCGCTGCCGCCCAGGAGGATGTTGCTGGTGACCTTGGTGTTCTGCTGCAGCCAGAAGGCGACCGAACTGTCGCCCTGGATCAGCATGGAAGAGCTTTGGGTGGTGACGCCGCTGGTGCTGAGGCCGGTCAGCGTGATGGGCCCATAAAAGGTACCGCCGCCGGTGATGAAGATGCCGCGCTTGGCGGTGCCGCCGCCCGCCAGATCGATGGTGCCGGTCGAGACCAGACCGTTGGAAGGGGGAAACAGTAAGCCCGAATTGACGCTGGTGTCGATCAGGATGCCGGTGGCGTCGCTGGTGCCGGTATTGGCGATGAAGCCGGCATTGTTCACGAAGTTGTTCGAGTTGATCGTCACCGCCGCGCCGGCGGCGGTGATGCCGATGCCGCCATTGGGGGCGTTGATGATGATGTTGCCCGCGCTGGCGGTGGTCAGGGCGGTGTTGGTCGAGGTGGAGATTTCGGTGTCGGCTTGCGCGCTGGCAACAGCCGCCAGCAGGGCAGCCGCAGCGGCGGAAAGCATCAAACGGTGCTTGGTCAACACAACCTCTTTAAAATCTTGCGCTGGGATCACGGTCGGTCCGCTGATCCGCAGCATTGCCTGTGGGACGGTCCGCTCCTGAACCTGGCTTGCCGATTTCGCCGGCAGCCCACCCATATGTCCTGTGCCGGGCCACCCCCAACGCCCCCAAAGGGGCCCCAAGGGGGTCCTGCGAGCGCCTTTGTACCCGGCTATGGTCCCGGTTCAACAGCAATTTTCGCATTTGCGGCACCACCCGCAAAGGCCGCCAGGGCCTGAATCGGCCCCGGGCGGCCTTATTAAGGGGACATTAGCGCCCGCGGGCGCAAAATCGCGCGTGAAAAAGCCTTAACCCGCGATTCTTTCATGACCCAGGCCCGCCACACCGGCTTTGCCAAACTCTCCCAGAAGGACGTGAGCGCGGCGATCGCCCGCCACGAGATGCTCTATTCCGGGCGGATGGGCGGGGCGCGCGCCGTCTTCGCCTTTTGCGATATTTCGGGCCTGGACCTGTCGGGCCGCAACCTGGCCGATGCCGATTTCACCGGCGCGGTGATGGAAGAAACCAATTTCGCCGGCGCCAAGCTGGACAGCGCCAGCTTCTTTGGCGCCGACCTGCGCCGCTGCAACCTGGAAGGCGCCTCGATGCGCCGGGCCGACATGCGCGGCGCCTCCCTGCGCGGCGCCAACCTGATCGGCACCGATCTCTACGAAGCGGACCTGCGCGAAGGCACCATCGCCGAAAAGGACAAATACGGAAACCTGCGCGTGCTGCAGCATGACATCGGCGCCTCCGAAATGCCGGCGGCGATGATGAACAGCGCCAATCTGTCCGGCGCCAAGATGACCGGCGCCATGGCGGTGCAGGCCGACTTCACCGACGCCATCATGAAAGGCTGCCGCCTGACCCGCGCCAACCTGCGCCAGGCGCGCCTGACCGGCGCCAATCTGGAGAATGCCGACCTGTCGGGCTGCAACCTGACCGGCGCCGACATGGCGGGCTGCATCCTGATCGGCGCGACCATGGACTTCGCCACCACCCATGGCGCGGACATGAGCAAGATTCTCACCGAAGCGGTGGTGCCCGATATCGCCCAGGTGCTGATCGTCGACAAGCTGCTGGAAGACCATACACGCTGGGCCGAAAGCGATGGCCGCGACGGCAGGCCCGCCGATCTCACCGGCATGGACCTGCGCCATGTCACCTCGCTGTCCCACCGCATGCTCACCGCCCTGATCGCGCCCGACGCGCTGCTGTATGGCGTCAATCTGGAAGGCGCCTCGCTGCAGGGCTCCAACCTTGCCAATTGCGACCTGCGCTCTTCCAAGATGGGCGGCGCGGACCTGCGCGGCGTCAATCTGTCCGGCGCACAGCTCAACCATGCCGATCTGCGCGACACCAAGCTGGGCCCCTTGATGATCGCAGGCGGGCGCATGCTGCCGGCGCGGCTGGACAATGCCCAGGCCCGCTACGCCGACCTGCGCGGCGCCGACATGCGCCGGGCGCGTCTGTCAGGCTGCGACCTGTCCTATGCCAACATGTCGGACGCCGACATGCGCGACACCGAAACCGAAGGCGCGGATTTTTCCGGCGCCAAGCTCTCGGCGCGGTTCGCCGAAGCCCTGGCGGCATCTGCTTAACTCTGACCCCCTCCGGTTTCAGCTTTGCGCGAAGCTGTCGCTTCGCTCGCTGAAACCACCTCCCCCTCTTGTGCGCTACGCGCACGATGGGGGTGAGCATGGCGGCCAAGCCATGCGAACGGCCCGCGCTGGTGTCGGCAAGGCGGAACTTGCTGCAACTTTCGGCTCCATCTTTCTTCTCCGGCGTTTGTTAAAGGCGAATGAGAAAAGGAGAGAGGTTCATGAAACTCGCCATTATCGGCGCGGCGGCCGTCAGCCTGGCGCTTGCCCTGCCCGCTTCGGCGCAGCGCATTTCCGATACGCCCGCGGTCGGCACCAAGACCAGTTCGGGCGCAACCGGCTATGCGCCGCCCAACGGCATGGTGAACGGTTCCACCTCCATGGCCAAATTCCAGGCGGTCCGCGCCCCGACCCGGCTGGGTCCGCCGCGTGGCTATTATGACCGCGACGGGTATCGCCTGAACGATCGCGGCTATGGGCCCTATGAAGAGCGGCGTTACTACGATTGACGTTTGTCCCTCAGCAGGAGCCGCTCTTTCCCAAAGGCAAGAGCGGCTTTTGCGTGATCCACCCGCCCGCTTTGTGTGTATAAGAGTTGATGGACGTCAGACCCACCGCACTGGAACGCGCGTTCGCCCTGGCGGAAGATGGAAAGCCGTTGGCGACGATCCGCGAAATTCTGAAGCGTGAAGGCTATGACCAGGGCCATCTGAGCAGCCCCACCATCCGCAAGCAGCTGATCGCCAAGGCCGCAGCAGCCAAGACATCCGCCTGACGCGTTCTTATCGGCCTTTGCGGGACCCGGGCCATAATTTTGTGGAACCCGGTCAGGGGTTTGGCGTTGTTGCCCCTTGACGCGATTTGCGCGCGGGGGGGCAACATGCTGTGCGGCTTGCGACGCCTATATAAGTGTGGGGCGCCAGCCGCGCTGATGGCGCTGGCCGCGGTCCCCGGCGTCGCCCGGGCCGACGCCACCCTGAGCGATCTTTCCGCTTTATCGATCGAGGAGCTGGCCAATGTGCCGGTCACCTCGGTCTCGCGCCGTCCCCAGCCGCTCAGCCAGGCTCCGGCCTCGATCTATGTCATCAACCAGGACGATATCCGCCGCACCGCCGGCACCTCGATCCCCGAAATCCTGCGCCTGGCGCCCAACCTGCAGGTGGCGCGGGTGAATTCCGCCGGCTACGGCATCAGCGCGCGCGGCTTCAACCATTCCACCGCCACCTCCAACAAGCTCCTGGTGCTGATGGACGGACGCACCGTCTATTCGCCGCTCTTCTCGGGCGTGTTCTAGGATTCCCAGCACACCATGCTGGCCGATATCGACCGCGTCGAGGTGATCAGCGGCCCCGCCGGCACGCTGTGGGGATCGAATGCGGTCAATGGCGTGATCAACATCACCAGCAAGAACAGCCGCGAAACTCAGGGCACGCTGATCGATGCGCGCGCCGGCAGCCTCCAAGACAATCTCAGCGCCCGCCATGGCGGCATGCTGGACACCAACACCAGCTACCGCGTCTATGCCACCGGCCTTCACAACCGCGCGCTGTCGCGCGTCGACCGCCTGGCCAGCCACGATGGCTGGAGCAATCTTCAGGGCGGCTTCCGCGTCGACTGGACCGACGCCACCGACACCGCCACCCTGCAAGGCGACCTGTATCGCGGCAAGGGCGAGATTGTGCCCGGCCAGATCGCCAACAATATGATCGCCGGACAGAATCTGATGGCCAGCTGGTCGCGCCAGATGGAAGACCGTTCCATCTTCAGGCTGCAGGCCTATTACGACCATACCCGCCGCTCCCTGACCAGCGGCATCCGCGCCAGCGTCGATACCTACGACATCGACGCCCAGTATGATTTCGCGCTGGGCGAGTCCCAGGCCATCGTGGTGGGCGGCGGTTACCGCCGCACCGAGGATGTCTTCACCGGCGGCCCGGCCACCTCGTTCCTCACGCCCGCGCGCAAGTCGCTGAGCCTGGCCAATGTCTTCGTCCAGGATACCATCACGCTGAACCCGGCCCTTTCGCTGACGCTGGGCGTGAAGCTGGAACATAATGACTATACCGGCGCCGAATTCATGCCCGACGCGCGGTTGGCCTGGCAGGCGTCGGACACATCCGTGGTGTGGCTGTCGGCGGCCCGCGCCGTGCGTACCCCGTCGCGCTTCGACACCGAGCTTTTCGCCACCAACACCTTTGCGGGCGGTGCGGGATTTGTTTCCGAAGACCTCCTGGCCTTCGAACTGGGCTATCGCGGCCAGCCGCTGACCGACGTTTCTTTTTCGATCTCGGCCTACTTCAACATCTATGAAGACCTGCGCACGGTGGAAGCCACCACGCCCATGGTCTTCCCGCTGATAGTGAAGAACGGCATGGAAGGCAACACCTATGGCATCGAGGCCTGGGGCACCTATGCGGCGACAGACTGGTGGCGGCGGAAGGCCGGCGCCAACGCCATCCGCAAGGAGCTGCATCTCAAACCCGGCAGCCGCGACTTTTTCGGCGTGCGCTTCGCGGGCAACGATCCCTCCTTCCAGTTCCAGGCGCAGTCCGACATGGATCTGGGGCAGGATATGAACTTCAATGTCAGCCTGCGCAGCATCGACGCGCTGGCGAGCCCGCGCGTGGGTGCCTATACCGAGGCCGACGCCAAGATCACTTGGCGGGTGGTGGACAATCTGCAGCTGTCCCTGGCCGGCATGAACCTGCTGCACGAGCGCCATGTGGAGTTCATCAACGGCTCCCTGCCGGCGCTGGCCATTCCCCGCAGCGTCTATCTCAGCGCCCGGCTGGAATTGCCTTAAACAAGGCCGCTGCGGTGCAAAAAAGCCGCCCTTGAGGCGGAAAAATCCCCTCTTGGAAGATTTGTACGATTTATGGCAATCTGTGTTTGTGGGGGTCTGACCAATGCCCCCTAACAACGGTGAAGCCCGGCTCCCCCTCAGGACGCCGGGCTTCTTTATTTTTGCGGCCTGTTCGCTGGATATCAGGCGCGCTTGCGCTTCGCAGTCTTCTTCCTGGCGGTCTTTTTCGCGGATTTGCGCCTGGCCGTCTTCTTCTTCGGCTTGCCGGTGAAGAAGTCGGTGATGGTCTTTTCAAGGGCGGAAAGACGTTTTTCAAAAGTGCTGGACTTGGCCATGATGAATCTCCTTGCGGCGGTTGGCTGGTTGGGGAACTCATCAGGATGGCAACAGTTCCAAAACCGTTACGGCCAGACCTTGCGGCAATGCCCGTCGGCTTCCTGCACGCACACCATCACCTCCAGCCCATTGTGGGAATCGCGCTCGGCCGCCCTGACCGCCTGGGCGATGGCGGCGTCGAGATCATGCGCGAACAGCCCGGTCAGCGCCTCATCGCGCTTCACCAGCCAGCCATCGTCATCGGGGATGACATGATATTCACGGGTCTGCGCCTGGGGGGCGGATAGCTTCTGGATGGTGCCGCTGCCGGTCTTTGTCAGCTTTGTCCTGGCCATGATCTGGCAACGCGCTCAACGGATTCTCTTTCCAACTGCGCGCCGTTTTACGCCGCCAGCGCCGCGCTCTTGGCCCGAATGAACTGGGCCAGGCGTGACAGCGAGACCTTGGCCTCGTTGCGCCCCCCCTCCATCTGAAACAGATGGCCCATGCCGTCATAGATTTCGACACTGACCGCGACATTGGCATCGGCGGTGCGGTCGCCCAGCTTGGAAGCATCGTCGCGCAAAATCTCCGTCGCCCCCGCATGCACCATCACCGGGGGAAAGCCGCTCAGCGCCGCCCAGGCCGGCGAGGCATAGGCGTCGCCGGGATTGGATTTGCGCAAATAGCTGCGGGCGCACAGGAACAGGCTTTTCCATTCCAGCACCGTATCGCTGCCCCGATTGCCCAGCATCGAAAACCCCGACAGCGACAGGTCGGCCCAGGGCGACAGCGCCACGACACCGCCGGGCATTTCGAGGCCCGCATTGCGGATCGCCAGCGCCACCGCGAAAGCCAATCCACCGCCCGCCTCGTCACCCGCCAGAATGATGGAGGAGGCCGGCACTTTTGCGATCAGGGCGCGATAGGCATCGATGCCGTCGCGCACGGGTGCGGGAAAGAAGCTGGCCGGGGCCAGGCGATAGGCGACGCTGAAGGCGGCAACGCCGCTGGCTTCCACCAGCTTTGCGATCAGCGGGCGATGGGTCTGGGGGCTGCCGGCGATAAAGCCGCCGCCATGGAAATAGAGCATGGCGCGGCCCGGATCGCTGCCCGCGCCGCGCAGCCATTCCCCGCCAATGGGGCCCAGCTGGCCGGGCGTGACCTCCACCGATGCCGGGGCGGCGCCGAACCGGGCGAACTGGGCGTCATAGCGCGCCCGCACATCCTCGATGCTGGTCGGGGCCTTGGGCGTCGTCAGGAATTGCGGCCAGATCGCCATGAAGGACCGAAGCAGCTTCTGCCGTCAGAACCTAACAAAAAATCGGGGGCATCCAAATGGACGCCCCCGAACTTGCTTACTCTCAGCGATTACAGACCCTCCTCCCCCTTCGCGGCGATAGCCGCGGCAAGGGGGAGGTGGTTTCAGCGTGCGAGCGGCAAAGCCGCGAGCGAAAGCTGAAACCGGAGGGGGTTAGGCAGCTTTGCTGCCCTCAATCGTCTTGAGATCCGGCGCATTGATGGTAATGCGGCGCGGCTTCTTCTCTTCGGGCACGATGCGCTCCAGATCGACATGGAGCAGGCCGTTTTCCAGGCGCGCGGCCTTTACTTCGACATGCTCGGCCAGCTGGAAATTGCGCTCAAAGGCCCGGCCCGCGATGCCCTGGTGCAGCACGGTCGCCTTGGGCGCGTCGTCGCGCTTGCCGGTGATGGTCAGGACGCGATCCTTCACATCGACCGACAGGTCCTTTTCGGCAAAGCCGGCGACCGCCACGCTGACGCGGTAATTATTCTCGTCACTGCGCTCGATATTGTAGGGCGGATAGCCCTGGTCTGCGCTGGTATCGAGCAGGTTGAGAAGCTGGTCGAAGCCGACGGTGGAACGGTAGAATGGGGAATAGTCGATACGCATGAAACAACCTCCAAAAAGCGTTGCGATTGACCCGCCCCGGCGGGCGGGACCAGGCCCATGGCGGCACCCAGCACCCCAGATTTGGGAGCAAAAATTTGGCTTCCAAGGCCTTGAAAAGCCGGGTTAAGTGCCTATTCCAATGCGTT
>JBEGVG010000031.1:0-9698 GCA_041178445.1 Pseudomonadota bacterium
CAAGGTCCTTCATCCGCCGGGCCTGGTCCAGATCAAGACCCCCGTACTCCTTGCGCCAGCGATAGTAGCTCTGGTCCGATATCCCGGCCTCCCGGCACGCAATCGCTATCGATTTACCCTGAGACGTCGCAACCTCTATCTGCCGCAGCAGCGTCACTATCTGCTCCGGCGTCGGTCTCTTCTTCGCCATGTCCACGCTCCTTATCCAAGCCAGTTTCTATCAGTTCGCTTGGTACAAAAAGAGCCAGGCAGGTCACACGTGCCTGCGCCAGCGTCGCCTGCGCCTGATCGCGGCTGGCTTGCTGCTGGGTGCTGTCGAGCACGAACAAAAGATCGCCGGGGCGCACCACTTGGCCGCGCTCCACTTTCAGCTCCGTCACCCAGCCTGGCTGCGGCGCGGAGATCATGGCGCTGTCGCCTTCGCCATATCCCAGCCAGCCTTCGTCCGGCGGATCGCCGCAAGCGCCCAACAGCAACAGAAAACAGAGTCCGATGCGCAGGGTCACGGTTTTGCTCCATCCACGGCCAGGCCCCGCAACAGGGTATCGACATGGGTCTGGACCAAACCGTCATAGTCGTAGGGGACGGCGTCGAACTTGCCGAAAATGGTGCGCCAGAAAATCATGATCAGGATCGGCGCCACGCACAGGCGCGCCACATGGTGCGGCGGCACATCGCGCAATTCGCCGCGCGCCACGCCGCGCGCGATCACGGTTTCAAAAAGGCCGAGGCCCCGATCGATGATCTCACGCCGCCAGAATTCCGCCAGTTCGGGAAAATTGCCGGCCTCCGACAGAAGCACACGCGGCAGCACGACACGATCGCTGGTGGAGGCGAACTGCCCCATCGTGCTCAGGATAAGACGCAGCAGCTCGGCGGACGGCGCCTCGGACGCCTTGACCTGCTCGACAAGCGCGTCGATCCGCGCGCCGATGGACTGGCGGGCCAGCGCCTTGAACACCGCTTCCTTGCTGTCGAAATAGAGATAGATGGTGCCCTTGGTGATGCCGGCGCGCGCCGCGATATCGTCCATGCGGGTGGCGGCAAAACCCTTCTGCGCAAAACAGGCCAGCGCCGCTTCCAATATTTCGGGAGCGCGTTCGTCCTTGCGGCGATTCCAACGTTGGGTTTTCACGGCGACATTAATGACTAACCAGTCAGTTATTTCAAGGAGGAAGATATCCCTGGAAATCAGCGGTTTAGTGAACGAGGTGGCGGGACGACATTCAGCAAGGCTCCTATTCTTGGCTGTACGCCACTCGCCAGGAACCACCCATGACCGCGTTCGTCGCCCCGATTGCGCTTCTCTTCGTCTCCAACATCTTCATGACCTTCGCCTGGTACGGGCATATGCGATTTCCCAATGCCATTCTGTGGCAGGTGGTGCTGATCAGCTGGGGCATCGCCTTTTTCGAATATTGCCTGGCGGTGCCGGCCAACCGCATCGGCCATCAGGTCTATTCCGCGGCCCAGCTCAAAACCATGCAGGAGATCATCACCCTGCTGGGGTTCGGGGTCTTTTCCGTTCTCTATCTGGGCGAAGCGCTGCGCTGGAACCACATGGTGGCATTCCTTTTCCTGTGCGGCGCGGCCTTTTTCTCCTTTCATAAATGGACATGAGGGTTACGCTGCCACGGGCAATACGGGGATTGGCAATGCGAACATTTCTTGGCGTGGCACTTAGCGCAGCATTGGGCGCGATCCTGATCCTGCCGGCGGTGGCGCAGACCCGTCCGGACCAGGTGAAATTCCGCGAGATCTACAAAGAGCTGGTCGAGACCAACACCACTTTGTCTTCGGGAAGCTGCACCCTGGCGGCGCAAAGGATGGGGGCGCGGCTGAGGGCGGCGGGCTTTGCGGCCAGTGACCTGCACTACTTCGCCGTACCGGAAAATCCCAAGGAAGGCGGGCTGGTCGCCATCCTGCCCGGCAACGATCCCCAGGCCAAAGCGGTGCTGCTGCTGGCCCATATCGATGTGGTCGAAGCCCGGCGCGAGGACTGGACCCGCGATCCCTTCACGCTGATTGAGCAAGGCGGCTTTTTCTATGGCCGCGGCACCGCCGACATGAAGGGCCAGGCTGCCATCTGGGTGGACATGCTGATTCGCTTCAAGCAGGAAAAATTCGTGCCCCGCCGCACGCTCAAACTCGCACTGACCTGCGGCGAAGAAACCTCCGATGCCTTCAATGGCGCGAAATGGCTGGCCCAAAACCGCCGCCAACTGATCGATGCCGGCATCGCCCTGAACGAGGGCGGCGGCGGGCGGCTGGATGCGTCGGGCAAGCGGCTGCTGCTCACCATCCAGGCCGGCGAAAAGCACTTCCAGAATTACCGGCTGGAAGCGACCAATATCGGCGGCCACTCCTCACGGCCCACGCCCGACAATGCGATCTACCACCTGGCTGCCGCACTGACCAGGATCAGCGCCTATCAGTTTCCGGTGAAGACCAACGAGGCGACACGCGCCTTCTTCGCCGCCATGGGACCGCAAGTGGGCGGCAGGATGGGCGCGGCCATGACCGCCTTCGCGAAAAATCCGACCGATGCGAAGGCCGCCGCGACCCTGGCAGCCGATCCCAGCCATAACGCGATCCTGCACACCACCTGTGTCGCCACCCTGCTGGAGGCCGGTCATGCCAACAACGCCCTGCCGCAGCGGGCGCGCGCCAATATCAATTGCCGCATCTTCCCCGGCACCAGCGTGGAGCAGGTGCGGTTGAAGCTGGCCCAGCTGGTCGCCGACCCGCAGGTCAAGGTGACGATCCTGGAAAAGCGCAATGAAGTGGCCAAGCCGCCGCCTTTGACGCCGGAGGTGATGGGGCCGGTCAAGGCCGCCGCCGCGAAAATCTGGCCGGGCGTACCGGTCGCCCCCGTGATGCTGGCGGGCGCCACCGATGCGACCTTTCTCAATCCGGTCGGAATTCCCACCTATGGCATCACCGGCATATTCGGCGAACATGATGGCAATGGCGCGCACGGGCTGAACGAGCGCATCCGGGTGCGCTCGCTCTATGAAGGCCGCGATTTCCTCACCGAAGTGGTCCGGGCTTACGCCAACCAGAAATGATGGTTCTCATGCGCATGGTTATCGACGCGGTCTATGAAGGGCGAGACCTGATCACCGAGGTGGTGCGCGATTACGTCAATTAGTCAGTGCAGCTTCAGGCGCGGCCGGATGATGTGGTTGACATGACCGACCGCAATCAGCGCCAGGCCCTTCAGCCAGCCATGAATGGCGATGAGATGCATGCGGTAGAGCGAGACATAAACAAAGCGCGCCAGCCGTCCCTCGATCGCCATGCGGCCACCAATCAGATTGCCCATCAGCGAACCGACGGTGGAAAAATGGCTCAGCGACACTAGCGAGCCATGATCCTTGTAGACGAAGCTCTTCAGGGGCCTGCCCTTTATAAGCGCGCGGATATTGTGGAAGGCGGTTGAGGCCATCTGGTGCGCCGACTGGGCGCGCGGCGGCACCGGGCGGGTGGCACCTTCGGGCACGAAATAGGCGCAGTCGCCGATGGCGAAGATGCGCTCATCCCGCGTGGTCTGCAGCGTCGGCCTAACCACCAGCTGGTTGGCGCGGGTGGTTTCCAGCCCGGCAACCTCCTTCAGAATGTCGGGCCCTTTGACGCCAGCCGCCCACACCCGCAGGTCGGCGGCGATGAACTCGACGCCCTTGGTGAGCATGCCTTCGCCGGTGGCTTCCACCACCGCCGTATTGGTCAGCACCCGCACACCCAGCGCTTCGAGCTCCTTGTGCGCCGCCGCGGCCAATGTTTCGGGCAGCGCCGGCAGGATGCGCGGCCCCGCCTCGATCAAGGTGACCTTGAGCCGGCTCTCATCGAACACTTCCAGCCCGTAATGGCGCAGCTCGGAGGCCGAATTGTACAACTCCGCCGCCAGCTCCACGCCGGTGGCGCCGCCGCCGACAATATCCACCCGCACATGGACATCGGCGGAAGGATCGGCTTGCAGGGTGCGCGACACCCTGAGGCAATGATCCAGCAGCTTGGAGCGGAAGCGGTCGGCCTGCAGCCGGCTGTCCAGGAAGATGCAATGCTCGGCCACGCCCCTGGTGCCGAAGTCGTTGCTGACCGATCCCACCGCCAGCACCAGATAGTCGTAGCGGATGCGGTGGCTGCCCATGATCTCGCGGCCATCCTCGCCCTTGATCGGCGCGATCAGCAGATGACGCGTGTCGCGATCAATGCCCTCCATCGCGCCATAGAAAAAGCGATAACCCCAGGCATGGCCATGGCTGCGATAACCAACCTCGTCGAGATTGGCGTCCAGCGAACCGGCTGCCACTTCGTGCAGCAACGGCTTCCAGATATGGGTGCGGTTCTTTTCGACCAGGATGATGTCGAACTTCTCGCGCCCCAGCCGGCCGCCCAGCTTTGTCGCAAGCTCCAGCCCGCCGGCCCCGCCGCCCACGACCACTATCTGCGTTTTACGCGGCTTGGACGTCGCTTCGCTCATCGATTCACAAATAGCATATTATCGCAGCGCACTGCACCAGTATGGCTTTCCAGACAGCGGTTTTTGGGCCAGTTTGTCCGGCACGAAACTCACAAGCGAGCTATCCGCCATGTCCGACACGCGCATCAGCCTGGAAAAGGCCAATACCATCATCACGGCGGCCTTTGCCAAGGGCAAGGAAGCGGGCATGAAGCCCCTGTCCTGCGTGGTGACCGATGCGGGCGGCCATGTCATCGCCTTCCAGCGCCAGGACGGCACCAGCTCCCTGCGGCTGGATATCGCCCGCGCCAAGGCGGCCGGCGCGCTGTCCATCGGTGTGTCGTCGCGCAAGCTGGGCGAGATGGCGGCGGAGCGCCCGAATTTTGTCGGCGCGCTGGCGCATCTGGCGCCGGGCGGCTTGCTGCCGGTGGCGGGCGGGGTGATTGTCAAGGGTACCGACGGCTATCCGATCGGCGCGGTGGGCGTGACCGGCGACACGTCCGACAATGACGAGATCGCTGCTCTGGCCGGCATTTCGGCGGCTGGGCTTGTGCCGCAATAGCGGGCCGCAATAATTCAGGCAGCGTTGCGCAGGATCACGCGCGAGAAGCGCACTTCCCAGAACTGCTTGGGCTGGCCTTCGCCGGCGGTGCCGGGATAGCCAACCACCGCGAACATGAAGATTTCGCCGGTGGGCACATCCTGGGCGTTCACCTCATTGCGATAGGACATGGCGCTGGCGATGCCATCGCCCATCGGCCGCTCGGTCGATGCGCCGTCCACCAGCCTGTTGCCCTTGGCGGCAACAAACTTGTCCGCCATGGCATTGAGGGCCTCGGTCGAGAAGGGCGTCAGCACCGCATGGCGTATGGTGCAGGCGTGGTAAGGCGGGCGCTCGGCCGTCAGCACATAGCGGCCACCCGCGCCCTGGATCAGCCAGCCCTCGCCGCCCGCCTTGCTGCGCACGAACAGGCGGACTTCCTCGGACGAAAGCTTGGTCAGCTTGTTGTCGGTTGTCGCAGATACCACCGCCGCATCATCGGGAAACTTGTCCAGACAATAGGACGAGAACAGGCGGATGAACTCGTCGGACGGCGTTGGACCAGGCGCGGCCTCCTGCGCGCGGGCGCCACCGCTTACCAGCAGCAGCAGCAGCCCGCAGCAGAAGGCAGCTGGTTTCACGCCGTAACCTGTTCGGGGACCTGCAAACGGCGATTGGGATTCACAAAGAACCAGGCGAACATGCAGACAAAGCACAGCCCCGCCGCGACATAAAATGCGGTTTCCCAGCCATAATATGTGGCAAGCCACGGCGTCAGCGAAGCCGTCGTGGCGCCCGCGATCTGCCCGCCCATATTGATCAGCCCCGACACAACACCGGTGTATGGCCCGCCATAGTCCGCCGCCACCGCCCAATAGGTCGCCTGGCCCAGATAGAGCACGCCGGCGCCGCCCGCCAGCACCAGCACCGCCACGGTGGTGTCCTGTGCCTGGCTGCCCACGACCAGGAAAATGCCGGCCAGAAACAGCGTGAAGGCGCCGAACAGGCTGCGCCCCACATACTGGCCCTTATGCTTGACCAGCCAGTCGCTGATCACGCCGCCCAGCAGGCAACAGGCCGTCATGGCGATAAAGGGCAGCGTACCCAGCAGCGCGCTGCTCTTGAGATCGAGACCGCGCCCGTCGCGCAGATAGATGAAGAACCAGGTGTGGAAAATGAAGGCGACATAGCAGAAGGCGATATAGGCGATCGCGGTTCCCATCACGTCGATGCTGGTGAAAATGCGCAGCCACGGCACTTTGCCGATCGGGCCTTCGATCTTGACCGGCTGGCCGGCGGCAATATGCGCCTTTTCCTCTTGCGTGACGCTGGGATGCTCGGCCGGCGTGTCGCGGGCCACGTACCACCAGATCGCAGCCACGACCAGGCCGATGACGGCGGAGACATAGAAGACTTCGCGCCAGCCGGAAAAGGCGATGATCGCCGCGACCAGCGGCGGCGCGGTGCCCGAGCCGAAGCCGACGCCGCCGAACACCCAGCCATTGGCCTTGCCACGTTCCGTGCTGGGAAACCAGGCGGCAATGAACTGGTTGGTCGAGGGGTATGCCACCGCCTCGCCCAGGCCCAGAATGAACCGCACGGCGATCAGCACCCACAGCGCCCCGCCCATGGTCGGCGGCACCAGCGCCGTGATGACGGAGAGCACGCTCCACCAGATCAGGCCATAGGTCAGGACCTTGCGGGGACCCAGCTTGCCCACCAGCCATCCGGCGGGAATCTGGAAGGCGGCATAGCCCAAAAGGAAGGCGGAAAAGACCCAGCCCAGCTGGATCTTGTCGATGCCGTAGTCCTGGGCCAGGTAGGGGCCGGCGATGGAGATGTTGCTGCGGTCAATATAGACCACGGCGCTGACCAGGAAAATCAGCATGATCAGCAGGTAACGGACCCTATGCGTCATCATTTCCCAAACCCCCCCAAATGTTCACTGCCTGCGGCATCTCTTGGTGCTTGCAACGTTTGCGGAAAGGCCCGCTGGACCTGTTCAGCCCCTTCAGGGAGCAAAGCCTAGTTCGCAGCTTTCGTCAAAGAGGGGCAAGGCGGCTCGGTGTGCGCCGCAAAACGGCCTGCGGCGATGGCGCCATACTGGAAACCGCCCCGCCGATCCCCCATGATGATTGCCGCCTTGAAAATTTGTCAGGAAGAAAATGTCAGGAAAACTCGAGGGGAAAATCGCGCTGATCACCGGCGCCGCTGCGGGCATTGGCCGCGCCACGGCGGAATTGTTCGCCGCGCAAGGCGCCAGGCTGATCGTGACCGACCGGGACGTCAAAGGGCTTGATGGGCTCCAGGGCGACAAGCGTCCGCTCGACGTCACCGACGCCGCCGCCATCAAGGCGCTGGCGGCGGATGTCGGCCGCCTCGACATCCTGTTCAACTGCGCCGGTTTCGTCGAGAACGGCACCATCCTGGATAATGACGACGCCCAGTGGGAGAAGTCGTTCGACATCAATGTCTATGCCATGGCGCGGATGATCCGGGCCTTCCTACCCGCCATGATCGAAGGCGGCGGCGGCTCGATCATCAACGTCGCCTCGGTGGCTGGTTCGATCAAGGGTGTGCCCAACCGCTGCATCTACGGCGCCAGCAAGGCCGCGGTGATCGGCCTGACCAAATCGGTGGCGATCGATTTCGTCACCAAGGGCATCCGCTGCAATACGGTCTGCCCCGGCACGGTGGATTCGCCCTCGCTGCAGCAGCGGTTGAAGGACACCGGCGATTATGACGCCGCGCGCAAGGCCTTCACCGCCCGCCAACCGATGGGCCGGCTGGGCACCGCCGAAGAAATCGCCAGCATTGTGCTGTGGCTGGCCAGCGACGATTCGGTGTTCGCCACGGGTCAGAACTTCATCGTCGATGGCGGAATAACGATCTAGATGCGCGAACTACTGGCGATGTTCCTGACGGTGTTCCTGGCCGAGTTCGGGGACAAGACGCAGCTGGCCACCATGCTGTTCGCCTCGGAGCGCAAAATGTCGGCATGGGCGGTATTCGCGGCCTGCGGCGGGGCGCTTTTGCTCAGCGCCGCCATCGCCACCTTCTTCGGCACCATGGCCAGCCGTTACCTGACCGCGGTGCCGTTCAAGCTGATCGCCGGAATTGGCTTCATCACGATCGGAGCCTGGACGGTGATGCAGTATTACAGGGGTGCTTAGGCGCGGAAGCGATCGTCGAGACGGGTGATCATTTCCTCAGGGCTAAAACCCAGCGCATCGAGACGCCCGGAACGCGAAAACAGCGCCAGTCCCGACAGCGCGGCGGCCAAGAGCAGCACATCGCGCTGCCCTTCGCGGCCCTTGGTGGACAGACCGCTGGCATCGGACAGCGCCTTCAGCGCCGCGATCAGCCGGCCGTTGAAAAGACGTTCGGCGTCGCCGCCCTGCGCGCCAGGAAGAGCTGCGGACGCCGCCGCCATGGTTTCGGCACTGCGCAGAAGATCCAGCGCCACCGTGCCGGCGCCGGCAAGACCGCCGGATGCGGGCGCATCGCGCATGGCCCGCGCCAGCGCGGTGAGATCATCCGCCGCCAGGGCCAAAAGCAATTCGTCCTTGTTGCGGAAATAGCCGTAGAGCGCGGCGGGTGCGAAACCGGCTTCCGCCGCGACGCCGCGCAAGGAAAGATCGCGGGCACCATCGCGGGTGGCGACGCGGCGAGCCGCTTCCAGGATTGCGGCGCGCGACGCCGCCTTGGACGCCTGACGCCGCTGCGTGGGAATGCGAACCGTCGTCTCAGCCATGGCGGAATCATAGGTGATTCGTGCGAAACCCCGCACCGCCCCACCGGCAAATAATCCGGGTGCGGCGCGGCAAAAGGAATCAGCAGCCCCTAGTTGGGCGGCGACCTTGCGGCGGTGATGGCGCCGTTCACCGCATCCCCGACCCGTTCTTGCGCCTTGCGGCTACCCGCGATCTTCAGCCGGGCGCTGGTCTCGATCATCGGCTCGAAGGGCTGGCCGCTGGAGGCGGCCTGAAGCTTGGCGGCCTCCACCTCCTTGAGCAGGCAGTCCTGATAGAGGCTCGACTGGGCGATGAAGTGACGCGCATCGGCCAATGCGGCGCGCATCCGATCGGCGCTCGGCGCGCCGTCCAGCTTTGCCAGCACGGGCGGCTCGACGCACACCTCCTGCGCGACGCCCGCCGAAGCGCTGCCGATCAATATCGCAAAGGCGATGGCACTGCGCACAGGAGATCCTCGTTGAATGCGCGATTATCTCACATCGGGCAGGACGGAACCAGCCGCATACTCGGACCGGTTTGGTACAGAAGTGTGCCGAAAAATGCCGCAAAATCGTCAGACAAGCGTCACGTTTGAAAATGTCAAACGGAGGCTGCGTCCGCTTTGCCCGCAGGCCCATGCAGGCAAAACCAGTGGTCAGCATAACGAACCAGCAAGGCGATCATCATCAGCGACAGGCTGATATCGTAGAAGGCATCGGGGCGGTGCGGGCCGGAAATGCGCGCCAGCGCCATCAGCGAATAGCAGGACCAGAAATAAACAAAAGCGGTCCCCAGCATGGTGCGACGGATTCGTTCGCCGATCAGCACCTTGCCGCCCTGATTTCCATTTTGCCGCTTCAAGGGCGCGGCGGTCAGCGCCATCACCAGAGCGACGGTGACGCCGGACAGCACCATCAAGGTGGCGCCGCCCGACGGGCGGATGACATGGGGCAGGAAGACG
>JBEGVG010000032.1:0-2688 GCA_041178445.1 Pseudomonadota bacterium
TACTACCAGTTCCATTCCCGGCTCGAAATCCTTGCGGCAATCATCGAGACCGCGCCCGCCAAGATAGTGGCAGGAACAGGCGACCCTGGCACCGTAAGCTGCACCAGTCAGGCCGAAGCTGTTGAGCGGCTGCCAGAACCAGGCCAGGACGAGTACCAGCCCGGCCAGCACCAGCCACGGCCAACGGCGGCGCGACGAGTGCATTGATGAACCAGGGTTAGCGGTTGCCATTGGCGAGCCTTTGCGCAAGGGATGCGCGCCATGCTGACGCGCCGATTGCCCTTTATCCTGCCCCTACTGGCCCTGCCAAGCCTCATCGCGTGCAGACCATCGCAAGACGTTCAGAATCCGCCAGAGCCGCTCAGCGCCAAAGCCTTGGCCGCGGTGGTCAAAAACCCCGGCGTGCGCCAGGTTTCGCTGGCCCGCGCGGTAGACCGACTGTTCACCCAGCCCGCGACCGAGGAAACCCGGGCAGTCGTAGTGCTGCATAAGGGCCGGATCGTCGCAGAGCGCTATGCCCCCGGCTATGACGCAAACACCCGCTTCATCAGCTGGTCGATGGCCAAGACCGTTACCGGTGTCCTCATCGGCCTGCTCGTCAGTGACGGCCGGTTGCAGTTGGATGAAGGCGCGCCGGTCCCGGCCTGGCAGCGCTCGGGCGATCCGCGCGGAGAAATAACCCTGCGCCATCTGCTGCAAATGCGGTCTGGTCTGCGCCATACCGAAGCGGGCGATCCGGTCTACGAATCGGACGAAGTTCGGATGCTGTTCCTTGATGGGCGTGACGCCATGGCCGCCCATGCCGAGGCCCAACCGTTAGAGGCGGAGCCCGGCACGAAATGGGAATATTCCAGTTCCACCACGGTGATCCTCGCCGACATCGCCGCCCGCGCCCTCACTAGCAGCACCGATCCCACCCAGCGCCGCCAAGCCATGACCGATTACCTGCGCAGCCGGCTATTCGACCCACTGGGCATGAAAAGCATCGTTCCCGAATATGACGCGGCCGGCACCTTGGTGGGCGGCAGCCTGATGCACGCCACCGCGCGCGACTGGGCCCGCTTCGGAGAATTTCTGCGCAATCAGGGCAGCATCAACAGCGCCCAACTCGTACCCGCCGGTTGGATTGAGTTTATGACCTCTGCCAATCCCGCCAACCGGGGGTACGGCGCCCAGATCTGGCTCAACCGCCCGCAACCGGAAGAGAGCAAGCCGCCCTTTCCCGGTGCGCCACCCACCGCGTTCTCGATGAACGGCCACCTCGGGCAGTTCGTGCTGGTATCGCCTGCGCAAAATTTGACGGTTGTTAGGTTGGGGCGGACCCTTGATGGAAACCATGGGCCGGTCAGAAGTGGAATGGGCCAGATAGTTAAGCTCTATTCCGGAGAAAACTGACTTTAATTGACTTTATGGGTACAGTAGTCCCGAGCTCCAGTTGCCGGCCGCATCCACTTTCCACCTGCGGCGTTCGTGGAGGCGGAACGGCCGGTCCATCCAGAATTCGAAGGCGTCAGGTATCAGCCGAAAACCAGTCCAGTGCGGCGGGCGCGGCACTTTGCCAACTAGGTGCCGTGCGGTGACATTGGCGATCCGGCCGAGAAATTCCGCGCGCGACCCCAGCGGACGCGACTGGTCCGAGGCGATGGCACCCAGCTGCGAATCGCGGCTGCGGCTGGCGAAATAGGCGTCCGCCGTGGCTGGATCGACTTCCTCGATTCGGCCCTCAATGCGGATTTGGCGGCGCAGGCTCTTCCAATGGAACAGCATAGCCGCCTGCGGATTGGCAAGCAGTTCGCCGCCCTTGCGGCTTTGCGCATTGGTGTAAAAGACAAAGCCATCCGGCCCATAATCCTTCAGCAACACCATGCGCAGCGATGGCGCGGCGTCCGGCGTCGCAGTGGCCAGCGCCACGGCGTCCGGATCATTCAGCTCGCGGTCCTTGGCCAAGGCGAACCAGTCCGCAAAAAGCTTGAGCGGCGGAGCGACCGGGATCGCATCGGCGGATTGTTGTTCGTCCATTTGCTGTTCGTTCATGCCATCCGGCATAGCCTCAAGCGCCGCGTCACGAAAGCAATCCGTGCGGGAACGCCTTGCCGTATGGCCTTGTCGCACCTAGCTAAGGACCATGGCCGATCCGTATTTGATCTTGGGGGTAGCGCGCGGCGCGGGCGAGAAGGACATCAAGTCCGCCTATCGCAAGCTGGCCAAGGAGCTTCACCCCGACCGCAATCAAGACAATCCCAAGGCGGCGGAGCGCTTTTCCGAAATAACTCGCGCCTATGATCTGCTGTCGGACAAGGACAAGCGCGCCCGGTTTGACCGGGGCGAGATCGACATCGACGGCAATCCGACTGGATATGGGTTCGGCGGTCCGGGCGCAGGCTTTGGCGGCGCTGGCGGCCAGCGCGGGTTTCGCGCCGACGGTTTCGAAGGCTTTGGAGGGGGCGGTCAGGATGCCGGCGTCGACATTGGCGACATCTTCGAGGGCCTATTTGGCGGGCGTGGCGGATTCGGCGGTGCGGGTGGCGGCCGAGCGCGCCCTGCCCCGAAGGGCGCGAACGTAGCTTACCAACTGGGCGTTTCCTTGCCCGATGCCGCGGCCCGGGCAACCCAGCGGATCACCCTCGCCGATGGCAAGACGATCGACCTCAAGCTGCCGGCGGGTGTCGAAGACGGCACCCAGATGCG
>JBEGVG010000033.1:0-17003 GCA_041178445.1 Pseudomonadota bacterium
CTCGCCGCTTTCGGCGCGGCGGGCGGCACTGGCCTGCTTCAGATAGGCGCGGGCCTCCGGGCTGGTGGCGTCGGAATGATAGAGCAGCGACAGGCTGACAACCTCATCGCCGGGTGCCAGCTTGATGCCGCGCACGCCGGTGGAGTCGCGGCCCTTGAAGACGCGCACATCGCAGACCGGGAAGCGGATGGCCTTGCCGCCGCGGGTGGTGAGCAGGAAGTCGTCGGCATCGGTACAGGTGTCCACGCCGATAATGCCGTCGCCCGGCTCCAGCTTCATGGCAATCTTGCCGTTCTTGTTCACCTGCGCGAAATTGGACAGCTGGTTGCGCCGCACATCGCCCGACTTGGTGGCGAAAACGACATTGAGCTTTTCCCATTCCGCTTCATTTTCGGGCAGCGGCAGGATCGTGGTGATGCGCTCGCCTTGCGCCAGCGGCAGCAAGTTGACCATCGCCTTGCCCTTGCCGGCGATACGCGCTTCGGGAAGCCGCCAGACCTTGAGCTTGTAGGCCATGCCGGTGGAGGAGAAGAACAGCAGCCATGCATGAGTGGAAGCAACAAACAGGCTGGTGACGAAATCTTCGTCGCGCGTCGCCATGCCGGAGCGGCCTTTGCCGCCGCGGCCCTGCACCCGGTACTCGGCCAGCGGCGTGCGCTTGATGTAACCGGCATGGGTGACGGTGACGGCGACGTCCTCGCACTCGATCAGCGCCTCGTCTTCCATCTCGATTTCGGCGTCGATCAGTTCGGTCTTGCGCGGGGTGGCGAACTCGTCGCGGATGGCGGACAGTTCGTCGCGAATGATGGTCAGCACCCGCTCGCGCGAGGACAGGATGTCGAGATAGTCGGCAATCGCCAGGCCCAGCTTCTGGGCCTCGTCGTTGATTTCGTCGCGGCCCAGCGCGGTCAGGCGTTGCAGGCGCAGATCCAGGATCGCCTTGGCCTGTTCTTCCGACAGGCGGATGGTGTTGCCCTCTTCCACCTTGTGGCGGGGATCGGCGATCAGCGCCACAAGCGGGCCGACATCCTTGGCGGGCCATGCGCGGGCCATCAACTGGACGCGCGCGGCGGATGCATCGGCCGCGCCCCGGATCAGCTTGATGACGTCGTCGATATTGGCGACGGCGACGGCCAGGCCGACCAAGATATGGCCGCGGTCGCGCGCCTTGGACAGATCGAACTTGGTGCGGCGGGTGACGACTTCCTCACGGAACGCGACAAAGGCAACCAGCAATTCCTTCAGGTTCATCTGAACCGGGCGGCCGTCATTGAGCGCCAGCATGTTGACGCCGAAGCTCTGCTGCAGGTTGGAGAAGCGATAAAGCTGGTTCAACACCACTTCGCTGGAGGCATCGCGCTTGAGCTCGATCACCAGCCGCATGCCGGAGCGGTCGCTTTCGTCGCGAATGTCAGAAATGCCCTCGACACGCTTGTCGCGCACCAGTTCGGCAATGCGCTCGGTCAACACCGCCTTGTTCACCTGATAGGGCAGCTCGGTGACGATGATGGCTTCGCGGTCCTTGCGGATTTCCTCGATGGCGCAGCGCGCCCGCATCAATATCGAACCGCGACCCCGCGCCAGCGCGGCGCGGGCATTCTGCTTGCCGATCAAGAGCGCACCGGTGGGAAAATCGGGGCCCGGCACGATTTCGGTCAGAGCTTCCAGATTGATCGAAGGATCGTTGATATAGGCGAGGCACGCGTCGATCACCTCGCCCAGATTGTGGGGCGGGATATTGGTCGCCATGCCGACCGCGATTCCGGCGGAACCATTGACCAGCAGATTGGGGAAGCGCGACGGCAGCACCGCCGGCTCGCGCTCGGTGCCGTCATAATTGTCACGGAATTCGACCGTTTCCTTGTCGATATCCTCGGTCAGGGCATGGGCAATCTTGGCCCGGCGTACTTCGGTGTAACGCATGGCGGCCGGCGGATCGCCGTCCACCGAACCGAAATTGCCCTGCCCGTCAATGAGCGGGGCGCGCATGGAGAAGTCCTGCGCCATGCGCACCAGCGCATCGTAAATCGACTGGTCGCCATGGGGATGGTATTTGCCGATGACATCGCCGACCACGCGGGCGGATTTGCGATAGGCCTTGTTCCAGTCATAGCCATTTTCGTGCATCGAAAAGAGAATGCGGCGATGCACGGGCTTGAGGCCGTCGCGCGCATCCGGCAGCGCGCGCTGGACGATGACACTCATCGCATAATCGAGATAGGAGCGCTTCAGCTCGTCTTCGACGGTGATGGTGGCGATGGGATTGCCGCTGTCAGGAGGCAACTTGGTTTCGGAATTGTCGCTCAAAATGCGCCCTCAGGCGCGGACGAAAGCCGCGCGAAAAACAGGGGTGATTCCTAGCATTTCGGGATGCGTGAAACCAGCAAATTAACCCCAAATAACTTGCTGATTTTAATAGCTAATTTGCCGGTTTTTGCAGGGCGGAAAGCTCGGCCCGGACCCGCTCCATGTCATAGGCGTAAATCAGCCTCTGCCGGCCCGAATCCTTGTAGCCGAAGGTGATGCCGACCAGCCGTCCTGACGTATCCAGCACGGGTCCGCCGGAAAAACCGGGCCCGGCATTGTCGTCGCGTCGCCGGTCGTTGGAAAAGATGAAATAGTTGGCCGCCGTGCAGGCCTGGCAGCGCACGATCTGCTGCACCACCCCGCGGGCGATACGCAATCCCCCGCCGCCGCTCTGGCCATAGGCGATCACGGCGCCGCCGACCGCTACCGGCGCGGTGTCAGGCGGCGCACCGCGCATGGTGCGAAAGAACATCAGGTCGTAATCGCGCCGCCGGCCGATAATGCTTTTGGGGTCCACCAGATTGGCATTGTGCGCGTTGGTGACTGCAATGCCGGGCGCGATCACTACCGCCGCGCCATCGGCAGTATCAATACCCAAATGGATGCGTTTTTGCAGCGGCAGATAGGCCTGGGCGATGCGCGGCTCCGCGATGCGCGCGACCGGCGCGCCCGAAGAGGCGCAGCCTGCAAGCATCACAAGAAACGAAAGAAACGCGATCCTAGAAGGGAATCTCGTCATCCATCTCGTCGCGCTGGAAGTTGGCCGGCGTCTCATTGGTGCCGCGCCCACCGTCACCACCACCGCCGCCGCTGCGGCCGTCCAGCATCACCATCGTGCCGTTGAAACGGTTGAGCACGATCTCGGTGGAGTATTTGTCGGCGCCATCCTTGTCGGTCCATTTGCGGGTCTGCAATGAACCCTCCAGATAAACCTTGGCGCCCTTCTTCAGATACTGCTCGGCGACCTTGGCCAGATTCTCGTTGAAGATCACCACGCGGTGCCACTCGGTCTTTTCCTTGCGCTCGCCGCTGCTCTTGTCTTTCCAGGTCTCGGACGTGGCGACCGACAGATTGACCACCGGCTCGCCCGACGTCATGCGGCGCACTTCCGGGTCCTTGCCCAGATTGCCGACCAAAATCACCTTGTTGACACTACCCGCCATGATCGTCTCCGTTACTTTGCCGCGACGTTAGACAAGCGCGGCTGCCCGCGCCATCAAACGGCGGCTGCCGCCTGTGGACAGCCCATCAATAACACTGTTCCTTTTTTGTTCCAATAGCGCTTTGGCCGCCATTCCGGCGATAAAGCGTCCGGCGCTGGCGAGCGGGTTCATGCCCTTTAATTCCTATCCTTATTTCATCTTCCTGGCCGCGGCCGTGCTGGGGTACTGGCTGCTGGAAAACCGCAGCCTCACGGGGCGCCGGGTTTTCTTGCTGTTGGCCTCCTACGCCTTCTATGCATGGTGGCGGGCGGATTTCCTGCTGCTGCTGATGGGCTCGACCCTGATCAATTACATGCTGGGGCGCGAGATCGAGCTTCGGCGCGCGCGCCGTGCCGACCGCCGGCTGTTCCTGATCGGCGGGCTGATTTTCAATCTGGGCCTGATCGCCGTCTTCAAATATCAGACCCTGTTCGTCACGACTGCCAACGATCTGTTGAACATCGGCCTGCCGGTGTCCGAATTCTTCCTGCCGCTGGCGATTTCCTTCTTCACCTTCGAGCAGATCAGCTATTTGGTCGATGCCGACAGCGGCAAGGCGCGCAGCTATTCGCTGCTGGATTATGCGCTGTTCGTCGCCTATTTCCCGCACCTGATCGCCGGGCCGATCGTGCGCCACAATGACCTGATTCCGCAATTTCACGCCCTGCGTTCATCGCGCGCCATCGACCTGGCCGCCGGCATCACCCTCTTCACCATCGGCCTGGCCAAGAAAACCCTGGTCGCCGACAATCTGGCGCCCTTTGCGGATGCCATCTTCAATGCCGCGGGGCGCGGCACCCCATTGGGCCTGACCGACAGCTGGCTGGGGACGCTGTTCTTTTCGTTCCAGATCTATTTCGACTTCTCGGCCTATTCCGACATGGCGCTGGGTTCGGCGGTGATTCTGGGTATCCGGTTACCGGTCAATTTCCTCTCCCCCTACAAGGCAGCCAGCATCATCGAATTCTGGCGGCGCTGGCACATCTCGCTCTCGGCCTTTTTGCGCGACTATCTCTACATCCCGCTGGGCGGAAATCGCGGCAGCCGGGCGCGGCGCTATCTCAACATCCTGATCACGATGCTGCTCGGGGGACTTTGGCACGGCGCCAACTGGACCTTCATGCTGTGGGGCGGGCTGCATGGCCTGTATCTCACCATCAACCACGCCTTCCGCCTCCTCACCCGGGACATGACGCCGCCGCCGGTTTTGCGCATGCCGCTGCATGCCCTGTCGGTGCTGCTGACCTTTTCGGCCACGAGCCTCGCCTGGATCGTATTCCGCGCCGAGACCCTCGCCAGCGCCGGCAATGTGGCAGGCGGGCTGATCGGCCTCGGCAATAGCGCCGTTGTCAGCTTCTCGCCGCTGGCGGCGGTCGCGCTGGCGCTGCTTTTCATCATCGTCTGGTTCATGCCCAACAGCATGGAGATCATGTGGCGGCACAATCCGGCCTTGCCATCGCCCTATGAAAATGAGCCGGTCAAACCGGCGCAGCGTTTCGCCTGGCAGCCAACACGGCTTCAGGCATTCGCCTATGGCCTGCTCTGCATCATCGCGGTGCTGGCCCTGTCCAATCTCAAACCCTTCATCTATTTCCAGTTCTGATGAAACAGACCCGCTACGCTTTCTGGTTTCTGGGCACGGTGGCGCTGGGCATCGCCGCGCTGATGGGATTCAACTGGACGGCGGGCGCCTATATTCTGCATCAACCGGCGGGCGCCAGTGTCCAGACCCTGTCCGGCTTCGAGCGCGCGCTCAAACCTGTCTGGCTGACGCAGATCAGGCCCGAACTGGTGTTCGTCGGCTCCAGTCGGGTGCGCGACGGTTTTGATCCGGTGCTGATCGATCCGGCGCTGGGCGTAAAAAGCTTCAACTATGGCGCCTCCAGCATGACGCCCTATGAAGCGCGGCGTTTTGCGCAGGACGCGCTGGCCCAGCCTTCGGTCAAACAGGTTGTGGTGTCGCTGGATGCCTTCACCGGCAGCGGCGGTCCCGGGGAAGCCTTGCCCAGTTTCGACGAGACGCGGCTGGCGGTGACGCCGGAAGGGATGCCCACACCGCGCCGCGGGTTATGGCTTTTCACCACCCGCTTTCTGAGCGGCGGCGCGCTGGGCATGAACGCGCTCAGCACCTATGCCCTGGCGCGCCTGAAGGATGGCGAGAGCGCCGCCGACCGTCCGGACATCTTCAACGCCTATAGCCATATGAGCGAAGCGGTGATGCAGCGCGACCTGACTTATCGGCGGGCGCGCACCCTGACGATGGGGCCCGGGCCGGCGCGGGAGTTTGCCACCCTGCTGGCCAGTGCCTGCAACGCCCAAGCGCGCCTGATTCTATTCTTCCCGCCCGACCATACCGCCATCCAGGCCAGGTACCGCGAAGGCGACACGAAGGGACTGGAGGCCTTCAAGCAGAGGGTGCGAGACGCGGTGACGCGCCACAATGCCCGCTGCCCTTCCAAGGCCGCGCTGTTCGATTTTCTGGATGCGAATGATTTGACGACAGAGGCGCTGCGGGATGGCCGCAGCGCCAGCTATGTCGATCTGGTCCACTTCCGCCCGCCAGCCGGCCTGTGGCTGCTGGAGCAAATGCGTCTGGAACCTTCGAATTAGGGTGTGGTACCGGTCGTGGTGCTGGTCGGTGGATTGCAGGCCGCACCGCAGCCGCCATTGCCGTTGTCGGCTGTCAGAGCGATGGCCAGGCCACCAGCGACGACGGCAGCGACGCCCAAGGCGATCAGCGGGTTGGGGCTGCCCTGAGCTTCCTTGACGCCAGCAGGCTTGCCGGTGGGCAGCGGGGCGACCTCGGCGGCATGGATTTGCGAACCCAGCATGGTCATGGCGGCTGCTGCGATCATCATTTTGCGGAAATTCGTCATGGCATCCCTCTGGAACAATTCGCTTTTCGCGTGAATGAAAGGTCGGTTGACTGGTCGATCCGTGATCTCAACCACTTGTAGTTATTAGGACGCTTTGCGGGTCTTTTGCAAATGAACAATGATGATTTTCCGGCAGTTGTTCTCTTTTTGTTTTCGGCAGCGGAAACGGTTATGACTAGCCCATGGATTTCCTGACACAGATTCTGGCCCCCAGCCGGCCCACGGCAATCGTGGATGTGGGTGCCAACCCCATCGACGGCGCCCCGCCGTACAAAGCGATGCTGGAAGCAGGCCTGTGTGACGTGGTGGGATTCGAGCCTCAGCCCGATGCCCTGGCACGGCTGAAGGCCATGGCCGGCCCACGCGAACGCTACCTGCCCTATGCGCTGGGCGATGGAACTTCCCGCACGCTGAATATCTGCGGTATCGAGGGCATGACCAGCCTGCTGGTTCCCGATCCCGCGCAACTGGCGCTTTTCAATCTGTTTCCTATATGGGGTGAAGTGAAAAGCACCATCCCGGTTTCCACCCGCCGTCTTGATGACATTGCCGAGATCGCAAACATGGATTTCCTCAAAATGGATATCCAGGGCTGCGAGCGCGAGGTTTTGACCCATGGCAAGCGCAAGCTCGCCGATACGGTGGCGATCCAGACCGAGGTTTCCTTCTTGCCGCTCTACAAAGACCAGCCCACTTTGGGCCAGATGGACATGACACTGCGGGAACTCGGTTTCCTGCCCCATTGTTTCGCGGAGGTCAAAGTCTGGCCGCTGGCGCCCACCGTGGTGGGCGGCCAGCCCAACCGGGGCCTCAGGCAATTGCTGGAAGCCGACATGGTCTATGTGCGCGATTTCACACGTGCGGGAAACATGAGCGCCGAACAGTGGAAGCATCTCGCTTTGATCGCCCATCATTGCTACCGCTCGGCGGACCTGGCGGCGCGCGCCCTGAACATGCTGGCCGAACTGGGCGCGGTGCCGGCGGATGCTTCTGAACGTTATCTCTCCAGCCTTGGCAGAAAACCGAACTGATGCTGAAAAATATCTCTATCCGCGGCGCCCGCGAACATAATCTCAAGAATATCGATGTCGAGATTCCGCGCGACACCCTCACCGTCCTGACCGGCCTGTCGGGCTCGGGAAAATCCAGCCTGGCCTTCGACACCATCTATGCCGAAGGCCAGCGCCGCTATGTCGAGAGCCTGTCGGCCTATGCCCGCCAGTTCCTGGAACTGATGCAAAAGCCCGATGTGGACCATATCGAGGGCCTGTCGCCGGCCATTGCCATCGAACAAAAGACCACATCCAAGAATCCGCGCTCCACGGTCGGCACCGTCACCGAGATTTACGACTATCTGCGCCTTTTGTTTGCGCGCGTCGGCGTGCCCTATTCGCCCGCCACCGGCCTTCCGATTGAAAGCCAGACCGTCAGCCAGATGGCCGACCGGATTCTTGCCTTGCCCGAAGGTACGCGGCTTTTCCTGCTGGCACCGATCGTGCGCGGCCGCAAGGGCGAGTACCGCAAGGAACTGATGGAGCTGCAGAAGAAGGGTTTCCTGCGCGCCAAGGTGGACGGGAAATTTTATGACATCGGCGCTACCCCGGCGCTGGACAAGAAGCTCAAGCACGATATTGAAATCGTGGTGGACCGTATCGTGGTCAAACCTGATATCGGCAACCGCCTGCCCGATTCCATCGAGATCGCGCTAAAGCTGGCCGACGGCCTGCTGGTGGTGGAGTTCGCCGACGAAAAGGAGAAAGACGGCAAGCCGCGCCAGATGCTGCTGTCTTCAAAATTTGCCTGTCCGGTGTCCGGCTTCACCATTTCGGAAATCGAGCCCCGGCTTTTTTCCTTCAACAATCCCCATGGCGCCTGCCCGGAATGCGACGGGCTGGGGGTGCAGAATTATTTCGACGAAGCGCTGGTGGTGCCCGATGCGACGCTGAGCCTGAAAAAGGGCGCCATCGCCCCCTGGGCCAAGTCCTCCTCGCCCTATTACCTGCAGACTCTGGAAGCCCTGGCGCGGCACTACAAATTCTCCATGAACGAGGCCTGGGAAGACCTGCCCAAAAAGGCGCAAGCCGTCATCCTGCATGGCTCGGGCGAAGAGGTGATCAAATTCACCTATGACGACGGCATGCGCCGTTACGACACCAAGAAGGAGTTCGAAGGCGTCATCCCCAACATGGACCGGCGCTATGGCGAAACCGACAGCGCCTGGGTGCAGGAAGACCTGGAGCGTTTCCAGGCCGAAGCGCCCTGCGAGGTGTGCAGCGGCTATCGCCTGAAGCCCGAGGCCCTGTCGGTGAAGATCGGAGGCTTGCATATCGGCCAGGTCTGCGAAAAATCCATCCGCGATTCCGACGCCTGGTTCCGCGACATCGACAAGAAGCTGACTGCGCAGCAGCGGGAAATCGCGATGCGCATCCTGAAAGAGATTCGCGCCCGGCTGAAATTCCTCAACAATGTCGGCCTGGATTACCTCACCATGGCGCGCAACTCCGGCACCCTGTCGGGCGGCGAAAGCCAGCGCATCCGCCTCGCCTCCCAGATCGGCTCCGGCCTGACCGGCGTGCTCTATGTGCTGGACGAGCCCAGCATCGGCCTGCACCAGCGCGACAATGGCAAGCTGCTGGAATCCCTCAAGGGCCTACGCGACATGGGCAACACCGTGCTGGTGGTCGAGCATGATGAGGACGCCATCCGCACCGCCGACCATGTGATCGACATGGGGCCGGGGGCCGGCGTTCATGGCGGCCATATCATAGCCCAGGGCACCCCGGCCGATATCATCGCCAGCAAGAAAAGCCTGACCGGAAAATATCTCAGCGGCCTGGAAAACATCGCTATTCCGGCCAAGCGGCGCAAAGCGGCCAACAACCGCTGGCTGAAGGTGGTGGGCGCGCGCGGCAACAATCTGAAGAACGTCACCGCCGAGATCCCGCTGGGGACCCTGACTTGCATCACCGGCGTGTCGGGCGGCGGCAAATCCACCCTCACCATCGAGACCCTGTTCAAGGCCGCCTCGCGCAAGCTGTCCCAGTCGCGCGAACATCCCGCGCCACATGACCGGATCGAGGGGCTGGAATATCTCGACAAGGTGATCGACATCGACCAGAGCCCGATCGGACGCACCCCGCGTTCCAATCCGGCCACTTATACCGGCGCATTCACCCCCATCCGCGACTGGTTCACCGAACTGCCCGAAGCCAAGGCACGCGGCTATGCCCCGGGCCGTTTCAGCTTCAACGTCAAGGGGGGGCGCTGCGAAGCCTGCCAGGGCGATGGCGTGATCCAGATCGAAATGCACTTCCTGCCGGACGTTTATGTCCAGTGCGATGTCTGCCAGGGCAAGCGCTACAATCGCGAAACCCTGGAAGTGAAATTCCGCGACCGTTCGATCAGCGATGTACTGGACATGACCATCGAAGCCGGCGCCGAGCTGTTCCGGGCGGTGCCGTCCATCGCCGAAAAGCTGGAAACCCTCAAGCGCGTCGGCCTGGGCTATATCGCCATCGGCCAGCAGGCCACCACGCTGTCGGGCGGCGAAGCCCAGCGCGTGAAACTGAGCAAGGAATTATCGCGCCGCGCCACCGGGCGTACCCTCTACATTCTGGACGAGCCGACCACCGGCCTGCACTTCCATGACGTCAAGAAGCTGCTGGACGTGCTGCAGGAGCTGGTGGAGCAAGGCAATACCGTGGTGGTGATCGAGCACAATCTGGAGGTCATCAAGACCGCCGACTGGATTGTGGATCTGGGGCCGGAAGGCGGCGATGGCGGCGGCGAGATCGTGGCCAGCGGCACGCCGGAAGATGTGGCGAAAAATCCGCGCTCCTATACCGGACAGTATCTCAAGCCGCTGTTGAAGAACGCGGCGAAGAAGCTGCGCGCCGCCGAGTAATCCTCAGGCTTCGATATCGACCGAAGGTTCGCTTTTCAGTGCCCGCCAGGCCGAAACGCTGGCGCTGGAAAACAGCCCGATCAGCAGCGGCGAAATCAAGAAGCCCAGCCCGCTGACAATTGGCAGGGTCTCGCGCGCCCTGAGCAGTCCGGCCATCAGCCGCATCTGGTCCGTGCTGGACGAGGCGGGCGGGCGACCGGCCAGCATAACCTGCATCAGGCCCATCAGGATCAAAATAGGGATGAAAATGCCCGCGAGAATGGCGAGCAGCCGCCAGAAATTACCGGTCGAAAGCTGCCAGGCGCGGCGCAGCACCGGTAAGTTTTCCGCCACCGCGATGGCGGGCAACAAAGCCAGGAAGCGCGGCACGGCGAGAATCAGGACTCCATAAACCAGGAGCACCAGCCCAGCCATGGCCGGCCCCGGCGTACCCCCTGTGCCCGTGGCCGCGGTGCCAATCACCAGGATGGGAATCACGAACGCCAGAAGCAGGCCCACAAAGGCCAGAAATGCCCGGAACATCCGCCATTCCTCGGCGCCAAAGGCAAAATGCGCCCATGTCTGCGCGCTGCGCTTTCCCAGCGCCAGCTGCACCACCGCGACATACATCATCCCGTGGAGCAGCAGCGCCGCGATGATATAGCCCAGCATCATCAACATGGTCGGGCCCAGCGTGGCGGTGGCGCCGCTCGCCATCGCTTCGATGACCGCGTTGTAATAGCGCTGGAAGGAGAAGAACCCCAGAATGGTGACCAGCACCATGGGAATCCAGATCAAGCCGATGATCCCGCCGAGATTCGCGGCTGTAAAAAAATAGGCATCGCGAATTGTCGCGACGACCGGAACCCGCGCCATCACTTGGCCTTAAAATTCATCAAATGGGCGCAGGTCGTCGAATACCGGCGCCTGGGGCGCGGTCGCGTCGTGCCACAGGCCCATGGCCCAGGCCGTCAACGCGGCGGCAACCGGCAGCTTGGCCAGGCCCACTAGCGGTTCGACCACAAGGGCCAGCTTGCGGCGCGGCACAAAGGCGGCGACGCCGATGGCGGCAGCTGCCAGCAGGCCAGCGCCCAGCGCCAGCTTTGCGTAATTGGTCCCTTTGCCTTCGGCCATTGTCATACCGCCTGTTCTGTCCAGAACTGTATATGGGGCAGCGAGGCTGCCGTCATCAAGCCTGCGCGCCCGCTTAATCACCGCCGCGTCACAAAACACGCAGAACGGCGCAGCATGGCATTCCAGTTGACAAAAAATCGTTAAAAGTTGCGCCAAATTAAGGCGCCTATGGCCCGGGTCTTGGGCTTCGGCCGGCCAGCCGGACATAGCAAAAGCCCTGCTGTCTTCTCGACAGCAGGCCTTTGTCTATTCCGATGTACTGAAACGCTAGGCGATTTCCCTGTTACGGGGCGGTATTGCCACCGCCGGCGCCAGTGGTCGTGGCAGACTGGAAGGTGCCCTTTCCTTCAGACCGCTCGCCGCTCTGATCCGCAACGATGAAGGCGACGCCGGCCAAGATGCCGAGACCAGCCGCGCCAAGGATAATCGCGCCGGTTTCCGTCTGGGCCTTATTCACGCCAGCCGGCTTGCCGGGGGCGAGAGCACCGGTGGTCGTCGCGGCGAAAGCCGAAGAACCAACAAGCACAGCCGCCGTAAACGCACCAACAACACTCTTATAAGAAAACATAGGCTTTTCCCCTTTATGTTGGGGCATACTTCCTCGAAGGTCCGCCGCAAGTCAACCAGACTTTCATAATTCCTTTTTGACTGTTGCCAAAAGGCTTTACCGCATTGCCGGGGGCAAAAGCCGGAGCTGTTTTGGAACATTCTGGGGGCTTAAGACGGTCAAAAATCACCGCAAGACCTGCTTTTAGGACAATAGTCCTTTGCCCCGCGCTTTCGGGACCTGCTAAGGCCTCCTCACATGAGCACAAAACTGCAAATCGTCGGAGGCGGGTTGGCGGGGTCGGAGGCTGCCTGGCAGGCCGCGGAAGCCGGCGTGGAGGTGGTTCTCCATGAAATGCGGCCGCTGCGCGCCACCGACGCACACCAGACCGATTCTCTGGCCGAGCTGGTCTGCTCCAACTCCTTTCGCTCCGACGACGCCCAGAACAACGCCGTGGGCCTGCTGCATGAAGAGATGCGCCAGGCCGGTTCGCTGATCATGCGGGCCGCCGATTCGCACAAGCTGCCCGCGGGCGGGGCATTGGCGGTAGACCGGCACGGCTTTTCCGCCGCCGTGACCCAAGCGCTCGAAAACCATCCCCGGGTGAAAATCTCGCGCGCCGAAATCACCACCCTGCCCCCGGCCGAGTGGGGCAGCACCATCATCGCCACCGGGCCGCTGACCTCTGCCAGCTTGGGCGCAGCGATCGGCGAGGCGACGGGTCAGGATCAACTCGCTTTCTTCGACGCCATCGCCCCCATCATTCACCGCGAATCGATCGATTTCGACATCGCCTGGTTTCAGTCGCGCTATGACAAGGAAGGTCCGGGCGGGGGGATCGCCGACTATATCAACCTGCCGCTGGATGAAGCCCAGTACAAAGCCTTTGTGGCCGCGCTGATCGCGGGCGAGAAGACCGATTTCAAGGAATGGGAAAAATCCACGCCCTATTTCGAAGCCTGCCTGCCCATCGAAGTGATGGCGGCGCGCGGCGAACAGACCCTGGCATTCGGCCCGATGAAGCCGGTAGGCCTGCAGGATCCGCGCACCAGCCAGCGGCCCCATGCCGTGGTGCAGCTGCGCCAAGACAACAAGCTTGGCACACTGTGGAACATGGTCGGCTTTCAGACCAAGTTGAAGCATGCCGAGCAGGTGCGCATCTTCCGCACCATTCCGGGGCTGGCGAATGCGCAGTTCGCCCGGCTGGGCGGTCTGCACCGCAACACTTTCATCAATTCGCCGCGCCTGCTGGACGGGCAGCTGCGCCTGAAGGCCCGGCCTCATCTGCGCTTTGCCGGCCAGATCACCGGCGTGGAAGGCTATGTCGAAAGCGCCGCCATCGGTCTTTTGGCGGGACGCTTCGCGGCCGCGGAAGTGCTGGGGGGGCCCGCCATCCCGCCCCCGCACACCACCGCCTTCGGCGCTTTGCTGGCTCATATCACCGGCGGGGCCGATGAACGCACCTTCCAGCCGATGAATGTGAATTTCGGCCTGTTTCCGCCTTTTCCCAAAAGCGCGAAAATCCGGGGGAAAGACCGCAAACAGGCGATGAGTGCCCGCGCGCTAGAGGATTTGTCCGGCTGGCTGGGCGGCAAACAGGCGGCTGAATAGTTCTGCGAAACCGGGTACAGTTCCGCACGTTGTCAAAAAGCAGCAAAGCGGATCAGATCATGGATATCCCTCTCGAACTTTCCTTCCACAACATTGAATCGTCCGACGCGCTCAAAGCGGCGGTTCGAGAGCATGTCAACAAGCTGGAACAGTTTCACGATCACATCATCGGTTGCCGGGTGGTCATTGAGTTGCCGCATCGCAGCCAGAAGGCCAGCGGCAATCCGCCGGATGTCCATATCGTGATCCGCGTGCCGGGCAAGGAAATCGTGATCAGCCGCGAGCTGGCGCATAACGGACACAAGAAGGCGGCCACCGACGCCTATGCCGTGCTCGATCGCGCCTTCCTGGTCGCCCAGAAGCAGCTCAAGGACCATCGCCGCATCAGCCATGGCGATGTGAAGCGCAAGAGCGGCGAGCCGCGCGGCGCCGGCGGCCCCACCATTCTGGACGTTTAGCTAGAGCCGCCGTTTCATTGCTGCACTCAACAATGCCATTTGCCGCCGATGGATCGGTACATCACGGCCGGTCGGCAGCTTCCTGAGATAAACCGGCACCAGCGCGGCGGGCAGTATCGCGGCCAGCGCCGGGCCGGGTTTTGGCGCGGCGCGTGCCGCCAAAAAATGATCGCGCGCCTTCAGGCTCACCTGACGCACGGCGGCGGCCAGACGCGGATCGTCCTTTTCGAGATGGAAGAATTCTTCTGTGCTGACATGAAGCGCCGATAGCAGATCGAGCGGCAGATAGAGTTTGTGCCGGCTGTTATGGAACGGCAGGGAGCGCAGCAGACCTGTCAGGCCATACGCGCGGGCCGCCTCGATCGTCAGCGCCGGATTGCCGCCCAGTATGCGCGCCGCCAGCTGCATCACCGCGCCGCCCGTGGCATCGATATAATTCTCCAGCGCGGCAAAATCGGCAAAGCGATCGGCGGAGGAATCAAAGGCGCGGGCGGCGATCAGGGCTTCCAGATCGGCCAGCGCGATGGGCCTTTGCGCAAACAGGGCGGCCAGGCCCTTGGCCACGTCATGGTTGCGCGGCTTTCCCTTGGCCGCGCCCTCAGCCGTTTCGCGCCACCATTCCAGCCGGATCGCACCCAGCATCGGCTCGCGCACCGTCTGGGCCACCCGCGCCAGCTCGGCATTGAAGGCATAGAGCGCAAACAGGAATGGGCGCAGCGCCGCCGGCGCAAACAGGGCCGAGAAATAGCGGTCGGGATCGGCGGCGCGCACCGAAACGGCCAGACGGTTGGCCAGGGCGGCATCTATGGGAGGAACGGCATCCATCTAAAATGAAACCGCCCGCTTGCGCGGGCGGTTCCGCATTGCTCGAAAACCCAGCCTCAGTAGAGATGCCCGGCCGCGACCATGCCGAACAGCATCGGCACCGACAAAAGCGTGTTGACGCGGCTGAAGATCATCGCGGTCTTGCCCGCCGCGGCTTTGTCGGCCGGGGCCAGATCGGGATACTTGCCCCCGATATTCAGCGCCTTTTGCTGGTTGGGCCAGACCACAAACCAGACGTTGAACCACATGATGGTGCCCAGCCACATGCCGATGCCGATGGCGAGATATTTCGGCACCACCGGCCAGCCTTCCAGACCATCGCTGAGATCGAGCGTATAGGCTTCCAGCAGATAGCCGTTGCGCAGCGCTAGGATCACACCCAGCACCATAGTGACCATCGCGGCCCAGCGAAACCAGAACAGCGCCGCCGGCGCGATGAAGCCGGTGACGCCCTTCTTCAGCTCGTCGGGCACCTTGGGCATGGTGGGGATCTGGACGAAATTGAAATACCACAGCAGGCCGATCCACATCACGCCTGCCGCCACATGCAGCCAGCGCAGCAGGAACAGTTCGAACAGCATCCCGTCAAAGCCTTGCGTAAAGGCATAGATGACGACCATGACGGCGGCGAGCGCAAAGCTCGCAATCACCACATTGCGAAGATTTCCGAAAAACGCGGCCATTGGGTCCCCTCCCTCAGATTCTCAGGCGGGAACATTAGCCCAAGCCCCCCCGGATCGCCAGCTTGCGCGCTCCATCAAAGATGGCGGCGGGGCGAGCTTAGTCCTTGTCGGCGGGCTGGCTCTTGGAGCGGACTTCGGACAGCGTCGCCTTCAGAACCCGCACCTGCACATTGTCGGCGATCTCGATCATGATTTCCGGATCGTCTGCATTGGAGGCCTTGACCACCTTGCCCAGGATGCCGCCCGAGGTCACAACCGTATCGCCGCGGCGCAGGCCCTCGACCATGGCACGCAGCTGCTTGGCGCGCTGGCTTTGCGGACGCCAGAGAAGAAAGTAGAAGATCGCGATCATCGGCAGCGCGAGAGTCAGCGTCTGGAACATCGGATCATTTGGATTCATATTGCGGGTCTTTTGCTTGGGATGCGGCCGGACTATAGCGGCGCGGTCTTCCTTTGCAACTACGGGAAATCAAGGGGTTAGCATGGCAAACAGCGACAAAAACGCCGCCCTGGGCGATACCGCCCTGCTGGCGCGGATTGCGGATGCGCTGGAGCGGCTGGCGCCCGCCCCCCTTGGCAGCACCCTGCCCGATGGCGACGCCTTTGTCTGGGAACCGGCGCAAGGCGGGCTGGTGGCCGTGCCCCATGTCGCCCATGTCGACCTTTCGCTGCTCAAGGCCATCGAATCCCAGCGCGAAACCCTGCTGGCCAACACCCGGCGTTTTGCCGAAGGCCTCCCGGCCAACAATGCGCTGCTGTGGGGCGCGCGTGGCATGGGCAAGAGCTCGCTGGTCAAGGCGGTGCATGAAGAGATCAACCAGGGCCGCAAGGCTGCCGATCGGCTGGTACTGATCGAAATTCACCGTGAGGATATCGACACCCTGCCCTTGCTGCTGCGGACCCTGCGGGTCTCCAGGCGCCGCGTGGTGATGTTTTGTGACGACCTGTCCTTCGACAAGGACGATACCAGCTACAAATCGCTGAAGGCGGCGCTGGAAGGCGGCATCGAAGGGCGTCCCACCAACACGATCTTCTATGCCACCTCCAACCGGCGGCACCTGATGCCGCGCGATCTGGTGGACAATGAGCGTGGCACCGCCATAAATCCGGGCGAAGCGGTGGAAGAAAAAGTGTCGCTGTCAGACCGCTTCGGCCTTTGGCTGGGCTTTCATCACTGCGGCCAGGACGAATATCTGGCGATGATCGAAGGTTATGCCGCGTTCCACCAGCTCAAGATCGCACCGGAAGAGTTGCGCAAGCGCGCGCTGACATGGGCGATGGGCCGCGGCGGGCGTTCGGGCCGCGTCGCCTGGCAGTTCATTCAGGATTTGGCGGGCGAACTCGGGCAGAAACTCGACTAGGTAGTGGACTCATAAGTTCTGGTCCAGAGGCGGGCTGAAGCAAGGGCTACAGCGGCCATGAAGTTTCTAGCGAGCTTGTCGAAGCGTGTTGCGATGCGCCTGAAGTGCTTGAGCTT
>JBEGVG010000034.1:0-24638 GCA_041178445.1 Pseudomonadota bacterium
CTGGATCAGGCCTTTGAGCCCGCCCACATTCTCAGCCCAGGTCAGGGCGTCGAGATAATCTTCCACCGCCACCATCGACGGGGTGTTGATGGTTTCGCCTTCGAAGATGCCTTCGACCAGCTTGCCGCCCTTGGTCATGCGGAAGATTTTCGGCATGGGCCAGGGCGGCGTATAGGATTCCAGCCTTGCCACGGCGCGGGGGCTGAGGATCAGCATGCCATGCGCCGCTTCGCCGCCCAGCACCTTCTGCCAGGAGAAGGTGACGACATCGAGCTTGTCCCAGGGCAGCTCCATCGCGAAGGCGGCCGAAGTCGCATCGCAGATGGTCAGGCCTTCGCGGTTGTCCGCAATCCAGTCGCCACCCGGCAGCTTCACGCCGCTGGTGGTGCCGTTCCACACAAATACCGCGTCATGGGCCGGACTGTACTGTGCCATGTCCGGCAGCTGGCCATAGGGCGCCTTGAAAACGCGCGCATCCGCAATCTTGAGCTGCTTGATCGTGTCGGTGACCCAGTCCTCGGAAAAGCTTTCCCAGGCGAACAGGTCCACGGGCCGCGCGCCCAGCATCGACCACAGCGCCATTTCCACCGCGCCGGTGTCCGAGGCCGGGACGATGCCGCAGCGATAGCCTTCGGGAAGTTTCAGCAGCTTTTTGGTGCGGTTGATCGCGTCCGCGAGCTTGGCCTTGCCGGGTTTGGAGCGGTGGGAGCGTCCCACCAGCGCGCCCTTGAGCGCTTCAGCCGTCCATCCCGGCCGCTTGGCGCAGGGTCCGGACGAAAAAAAAGGCCGCGCGGGACGCACAGCCGGATGTTTGCCTTTGTTGGCAACTTCAGTCATCGCGGTTCATTCCTTCCAGAATGATAGCACCTCGTTGGGGAGGTGTGGCCCGCCGCCGATATAGGGGGGTGCGATGGCCCGCGTCAACGCCCAATCCATGCGGGAACGACGCACCCGGTTTGCGCGTTTCACCAGATGAGAAAAAACACAGGGAATTCCATGGTTTCGCTCACATCCACTTTTGGGGCACCGCGCAAATCGGTTCAGGAGCCCGCGCTCAACCTGCCGCTGGACAAGGTGAGTTACATCATCCTGAAAGCGCGCGAATATGACGTGAAGGAAAGCGATGTCGATCCCGACACCGGTTCCAACGCGATTGATGATGGCCAGACCGATGTGTTGCTCGACAAGGCGGACGACCCGGTGCGCGAGGAATTGCTGGGCGCGATTCGCGGATTGAATGACGATGAACGTGTCCGGCTGGTGGCGCTGGCCTGGCTGGGACGCGGGACCTTCGCCCTGGACGAATGGAAAGAGGCGATCGCCACCGCCAAGTCCGAACATTCCCGCCGCACGGCAGAGTATCTGATCGGTCTGCCGCTGCTGGGCGACTATCTGGAAGACGGGCTGGCGATGTTCGACGAAGGCATTGTCGACGACGCCGACACGCGCGAAGGCCTCAACAGCCAGAACGAACCGCTCGGCAATATGCCCGACAAGCCGCAGCGGCAGTAATACCTTTTGTCATTCCGGGCGCGGCGCAGCGTGCAACGGTGCGCCGCAGAACCGGAATCCAACTTTTCATCCGCCTGGAAGATGGATCCGCGCTGGAGTTTATACCCCGGCCGCACTGCGCGCGGGCCGGGGGGCGGGAATGACAAGAACAGTCAGGCCGGCGCGGGCAGGGCGCCGGGATTGGTCGCCGCTTTCATGCCGCGCTGGATCTTCTCAAAGGCCCGCACCTCGATCTGGCGCACGCGCTCGCGGCTGACGCCGTATTTCTGCGACAGCTCTTCCAGCGTGACGGGTTCGTCCTGCAGGCGGCGCGCCTGGATAATGTCGCGCTCGCGCTCGGTCAGCTCCTTCATCGCATCCACCAGCAAGGCGTGGCGGTTGCCCATCTCCTCGCGCTCGGCCAGGCGGGTTTCCTGGTCGGCGGTGTCGTCGGCCAGCCAGTCCTGCCATTCGCTTTCCGATTCCGAGCGCAGCGGGGCGTTCAGCGATGCGTCCGGCCCCGACAGGCGACGGTTCATCTCCGTCACCTCGGTTTCGGTGACGCCCAGCCGGTCCGAAAGCGTCGCGACATGCTCGGGCGTCAGATCGCCTTCCTCGATGGCGCCGATATTCGACTTGGCCTTGCGCAGGTTGAAGAACAGCTTTTTCTGGGCGGCGGTGGTGCCCAGCTTCACCATGCTCCACGACCGCAGGACATATTCCTGGATCGAGGCGCGAATCCACCACATCGCATAGGTCGCCAGCCTAAAGCCCTTGTCGGGCTCGAAGCGCTTTACCGCCTGCATCAGGCCGACATTGCCTTCGGACACGATCTCGGACACCGGCAGGCCATAGCCGCGATAGCCCATGGCGATCTTGGCAACCAGGCGCAGATGGCTGGTGACCAGGCGGCGCGCGGCCTCGGGGTCTTCATGCTCCTTCCAGCGCTTGGCGAACATGTATTCGTCTTCCGCCGACAAAAGCGGGAACTTGCGGATCTCGGTGAGATACCGCGACAGGCCAGCTTCGCCCGACATGACAGGAAGTCCACGACTGCTCATAAGTCCCCCTTCTCGGGCGTGAAATAAGATAACGCCCGACGGCCCGTCTGGTTATCCATGGGCCGTTCAGAAAAGATATGTCTGCTCAGGGCGAATTCAAGTTCCGCAGGGCTGCGACAAGGGCGGTAAAATCCGCGGGCCAGGGCGTCTCAAAACGCATGGTTTTGTGCAGGCTAGGGTGCTGAAATCCCAAGACAAAAGCGTGCAGCGCCTGGCGCGGGAATTGGGTGGGCACTGTAAACGCGGCGGTTTCGCTTTCGCTCTTGCCGCGCGGGGCGGCGCGGGCGCGGCCATATTGCGGATCGCCGATCAGCGGGTGGCCCAGATGGGTCAGATGCACCCGGATCTGGTGGGTGCGCCCGGTTTCCAGCCGGCATTCGATTAAAGATGCGAAAGGTCTTTCCGCGGGACCGAATTTCTCCAGCACCTTGTAACGCGTCGCGGCACGCTTGCCGCCGGTGCGCAGCACCGTCATGCGCTTGCGGTCGAGCGGGCTGCGGCCGATCTGGCTTTCGATCAGGCCGGTTGCATCGCGCGGCGCGCCCCACACCACCGCGTTATAGGCGCGCTCGATGGTGTGATTGGCGAACTGTTTGGCCAGGCTCGCCATGGCGCGCTCACTCTTGGCCGCCACCAGCAGGCCCGATGTGTCCTTGTCCAGCCGGTGCACGATGCCGGGGCGCGCCTCGCCGCCGATGGACAGCATATCGATGCCGCAATGGGCGATCAGCGCATTGACCAGCGTGCCATCGGGATTGCCCGCCGCCGGATGTACCACCAGCCCCGCCGGCTTGTCGATCACGATCAGGTCCTTGTCTTCGTAGATCACCGTCAGGGGGATGTCCTGGCCCTGCGGAATGGCGGGCGCGGTGGGCGGCACGATCAGCGCGAAGGCATCGCCCGGTTTGACCCGGTGGTTGGCGTCTTTTATCGTGCGTTCACCCAGCGAAACCGCGCCCCCTTCCAGCAATTGCTGGAGGCGCGAGCGGCTGAAATCGGGAAGGGTCGCGGCCAGGAAACGGTCCAGTCGCCAGCCGGCATGGCTTTCATCGGCCACCGCTTCGCGCCGATCGCTCAAGGAGATGTCATTGTCAGACATGCCGCCCATTCCGGAAAACCAAACGCCCGCCTACAAGGCCGCGAAGCTGGCCGTTATTATTCTGTCCACCCTGATTATCCTAGCCTTGATTGCGCTGGTGGTGGGCGGCATTCGCACCATGCGCGCCAAGCCGGCGCCAAGCGCTGGCGCCGCTTCGACCATCCACCTGCCGCCGGGGGCTGAGATCGTGGAAATGCAGACCCAGCCGGGAAGGCTGATCCTGCGCCTGCGCGATGGCGAGGCCGAGGAAATCCGCATCATCGATACCCAGAATGGCCGGCTGGTGAGCCAGGTCAAGACGACATTTGACCCGGCGCGTTGAATTGGCGCCGGCGCTCGCCGCCGCGATCCGCAGCGCTGCGGACGCTGCTTTCCCGGGTGAATGTTGCGGTCTCCTCGAAGGCACGCGGGATGGCGCGGTGTTCCGCATTGCGGCACTGCACCCCGCGCGCAATCTTTCGGACCATCCCGACCGCTTCCAGATCGATCCCGCCGATCACTTCAAGGCGCAGAAGGCAGCGCGCGCCAACGGGCGGCGCATCATCGGCTGCTATCATTCCCATCCGCAGGGCGCGGCGCAGCCCTCCGCGACGGATCTGGCGGGTGCGGCGCAGAATGATTTTCTTTGGTTGATTGCGGGCGGGGGCGCCCTGAACGCCTTCGTCTATTTCGATGGGGGCTTTCGCGGCTGCGTCACCGGCGCCGACTGGGTGACGTCGTCGGAATAGCTGCGCAGCTTGCCGGCCTGGAACAGAACATCATTGGCGCCCACCACATCCACGACACGGCCGGTCTCGTCGGCGATCTCGATGGTGCGATGGTTAAGCGAGCCGCCATGCAACAGCTTTTCGCCCAACATCTCCCGGCTGGTGCTGATCGCCTCGCGCCGCGCCGCCTCGACGTTCGGCAGGTCCTGGCCTTCCTCGTCCCGGCTGAGATCGGCGCCTTCGCGGACATAGAAATAATAATGGGGCATGGCCTGTAACCTGACACTTCCACTCGCTAATTCCTGGATCAGCGGGATGTTCCGGTCCGAAAAAAAGCCCGATCAGCGGAACTTGCAGGTTCCGCGCCGGCCCCGCTATAAGCGCCCTCCCGCTGGCCCCCATCGTCTAGCGGTCAGGACGCGGCCCTCTCAAGGCTGAAACAGGGGTTCGATTCCCCTTGGGGGCACCAATTTCTTTCGTGCGCATCGCACGAAAGAAATGCCAAGCCCGCCGCGCGACAGCGCCTTGAGGCGGGCGCGGCAGGAGAGATCCCCATTTGCAAAGATTGCGTGCCGCTTCCGCTTGGGTTTTCTTGACGAGCGAAGCGAGGCTAGAAAACCTTGCGCCGCTTCGAGCGGCGAAGCCGCGAGGGCGGGAGCCCGCGCAGCGGGCGAGGGCGGCCGCCCAACACTTCACTGGTAGTTCGGGCTAAAGCCCCACTTGTGCGTTAGGTAGTGGACTCATAAGTTCTGGTCCAGAGGCGGGCTGAAGCAAGGGCTACAGCGGCCATGAAGTTTCTAGCGAGCTTGTCGAAGCGTGTTGCGATGCGCCTGAAGTGCTTGAGCTTGCAGAAGAAGCGCTCGACGAGATTGCGTTGGCGATAGATGCGCCGGTCTACCGAACGGTGTACCAGGCGCTGGCTGGTCGAAGGGATATGGGCTTTGGCGCCGCTGGCTCTGATCAAATCGAGCAATGCGTTGGCGTCATAGCCTCGGTCGGCGACCACATGACGGCATTTGAGGCCGCTCAGCAGGAGCGGTGCTGCACGCAGATCGTGGTCTTGGCCGGCGGTCAGCACGAGCCGTACCGGCAGGCCATTCTCATCGACTAGGGCGTTGATCTTGGTGCTTAGTCCTCCACGAGAACGGCCGATGGCGTGATCTTGGCCCCCTTTTTTCCGCCGGCGGCGTGCTGGTGGGCGCGGATGATTGAACTGTCGATAAACGCCATAGAATGGGGCGATTTGGCCGCCAAAGCCTCGAAGACCTGCACCCAAACTCCTGCCTTGGCCCAGCGGTTGAAGCGGTTATAGACCGTCGTATAGGGCCCATAGCGCTCAGGCAGATCGCGCCAGGGCGAGCCTGTACGCAGCACATAAAAGATACCGTTGAGTACCTGCCGGTCGTTCACCCGGGCCACGCCGCGCGGCTTGTTCGGCAGCAGGGGCTTGATCAGGGACCATTCCACATCGCTCAGATCGAACCGTGCCATCTTATCCTCCCAGAACTGAGAGAATGAATCACTGTTCGCCCGTCAACGGAATCCCTTTATAAGTACAGGACCTAATCTGCCCAAAATCGCGTAATTACTGGATGGGTGGGGAAATGAGTAACCCACTCATTCTGAGCGTTCTTAAACCACTGTTATAAAAGAAGAATCTAAGGCGGACCCAACCATGAATGATTTGACGCGCGGTGAGCGCCTTCAGATCATGCTGACCAAGGAAGAGCTGGAGGCGCTGGACAATTGGCGTTTTGCCAAGCGCATGCCCAGCCGCGCCGCCGCCATTCGCGAACTTCTGAAGCGCGGCCTGAACGCCGAAGGCTTCAATGTCGCAGACGGGGCCGCCAAATCCGAGGATTTTGGTGTGACCGACAGGGCCGCCTCCGCCCCCCGGAGCGGCCGGAGCGAATAAACCCCTGACTAGCGCCGGATTTCCTGCTTCTGGACCTTGGAGCGGACCTAAAGAGCCGCACCCAGCTTGATTTTGCGCCCGGTTTCCTCTTAAACGCGGCCCTCTTGGGCGGCCCGGCCGGACATGCCGTGGCAGCCCCAAATGCGACCCCCGTGCGTCCTGCGCACACCAACCAGGGGGAACCGGTTCGTCCGGGTGCCGTGAAGGATAGCAAAATGTCCAAGATGAAGACCAAGTCGGGCGCCAAAAAGCGCTTCAAGATCACTGCCAAGGGCAAGATCAAGACCCATCAAGTCGGCAAGCGCCATCGCCTGATCAACAACTCGCCCGCCCGCACCCGCGATCTGCGCGGCATGGACCTCCTGTCCAAGTCTGAAACCCAGCGCGTCAAGCGCTGGATGCCCTATGGCGGAGGAATCTAACCATGAGCCGTTCACCCCGCGCCGTACCGTCCCGCGCCCGCCGCAACAAGGTCCTGAAGCAAGCCAAGGGCATGCGTGGCCGCCGCAAGAACAACATCACCACGGCCAATGCCGCGGTCGATAAGTCGCTGCAGCACAACTATATCGGCCGCAAGGAGCGCAAGCGTAACTTCCGCGCTTTGTGGATCCAGCGCATCAACGCCGCCGTGCGCGAGCATGGCATCACCTACAGCCGATTTATCGCCGGGCTCGCCGGTGCTGGCATCGAGATCGACCGCAAGGTCCTGTCCGATCTGGCCATCCACGAGCCCACCGCGTTCAAGGCTCTGGTGGATCAGGCGTCCAAGGCTTAATCAAACTCCATCCGAGCGAATCAGGGGCGCAATGCCCCTGATACCTTTCCTTCGGAGTTTGCATGGCCGACATCGTATCCCTTCAGTCCGAGATTCTTGCCGCTATTGCCGCTGCTTCCGATGAAGCAGCGCTGGAAGCCGTGCGCGTGGGCGCCCTTGGCAAAAAGGGTTCGGTCAGCGCGTTGCTTGCCACCATGGGCAAGCTGGACCCCGAAGAGCGCAAGGTTCAGGGGCCCAAGCTCAACGGTTTGAAAGACGCGGTGGCCGAGGCCATCGCGGCGCGCAAAAGCCAGCTTGCTGATGCGGCACTGGATGCGCGCCTGGTGTCCGAGGCGCTGGACGTCACCCTGCCCGCCCGCGCCGAGAACGGCGGAACGGTGCATCCGATTTCCCAGGTTCTGGAAGAAGTGGTCGCGATCTTCGCCGATCTTGGTTTCGGCGTCGCCGAAGGCCCGGACGTGGAATTCGACGATTACAATTTCACCAAGCTGAACATTCCGCCCGACCATCCGGCGCGCCAGATGCAGGACACGTTCTATGTGTCGCCGCAGGCGGACGGCATGAGCCATGTGCTGCGCACCCACACCTCGCCGGTGCAGGTGCGCACCATGCTGAATGCCAAGCCGCCGATCCGGATGATCTCGCCGGGCCGCACCTATCGCGTCGATTCGGACGCCACCCATTCGCCCATGTTCCACCAGGTCGAGGCGCTGGTGGTGGATGAAGGCATTCACCTGGGCCATCTGAAATGGACGGTGGAGCAGTTCTGCAAGGCCTTCTTCGAAATCGACCAGATCGAACTACGCGCGCGCCCGTCTTTCTTTCCCTTCACCGAACCTTCGCTGGAATGGGACATGCGCTGCGACCGCAGTGTGCCGGGCAAGATCACTTTCGGCACCGGCAATGACTGGCTGGAGCTTGGTGGTTCGGGCATGGTCCATCGCAAGGTGCTGGAGAATTGCGGCATCGATCCGGTGAAGTATCAGGGCTTTGCCTTCGGCTTCGGCCTGGACCGCATGGCGATGCTGAAATACGGCATGCCCGATATCCGCAGCTTCTTTGAATCGGACCTGCGCTGGCTCAAGCATTACGGCTTTCAGCCGCTGGATATTCCCACGCTGGACGGGGGGCTCTCGAAGTGAAGTTCACCCTCTCCTGGCTGAAAGAGCATCTGGATACGGACGCCGACGCCGCCGCCATCGGCGAAAAGCTGACGTCGATTGGCCTGGAAGTCGAAAGCATCACCGACGCGAGCGCCGCCTTGAAGGATTTCGTGGTCGGCGAGGTCATCACTGCCGACAAGCATCCCAATGCCGACAAGCTGCGGCTGTGCAGCGTCAGCGACGGCAAGGAAACCTTGCAGATCGTCTGCGGCGCCCCCAATGCCCGTGCCGGCATCAAGGTGGTGCTGGCCCGCCCCGGCACGGTCATTCCGGCGACCGGCGAAGCGCTGAAGGTTGGCAAGATCCGCGATGTGGATTCGCGCGGCATGATGTGTAGCGCCCGCGAGCTGCTGCTGGGCGAGGACCATGACGGCATTATCGAGCTGAAGGCCGATGCCAAAGCGGGTCAGCCGGTGGCGGGCGCATTGGAAAGCGCCGGGCTGCTGGCCAACGATCCCTTGTTTGATGTCTCGATCACGCCCAATCGCGGCGACGCGGTATCGGTGTTCGGCATCGCCCGCGACCTGGCCGCCGCTGGTCTCGGCACGCTCAAGACCGAGAAGGTGCAGCCGGTGGCAGGGAAATTCCCCAGCCCCAAGACAGTAACCCTCAATTTCACGCCCGAGAACAGGAATGCCTGCCCCATCTTTGCCGGGCGGCTGATCCGCGGCGTCAAGAACGGCCCTGCCCCCAAATGGGTGCAAGACAAGCTCAAGAGCGTCGGCATGAAGTCGATCTCGGCGCTGGTGGATGCCACCAACCTGATTTCCCAGGATCGTGGCCGTCCGCTGCATGTGTTCGACGCCGACAAGCTGAGCGGCAATCTCCATGCCCGCATGGCCAATGACCATGAACAGGTGCTGGCGCTGGACGAAAAGACGTACGTTCTCGACAAGGACACCATCGTGATCGCCGATGACAGTTTCGCGCGCGGCATTGCCGGCGTGATGGGCGGCATGGATACCGGCAGCTTTGACGATACCGTCAATGTGTTCATCGAATCCGCCTGGTTCGATCCGGCGCGTATCGCGCGGGCGGGCCGCAAGCAGGGCATCATTTCCGACGCGCGCTATCGTTTCGAGCGCGGCGTCGATCCCCAATTCGTGCTGCCGGGTCTGGAGCTTTGCACCCAGTACATATTGGAATGGTGCGGCGGCGAGGCATCCGATGTGGTGATTGCCGGCGAACTGCCGCCGCCCCACAAGCCGATTGCCTTCGATCCCGCCTTTGTCAAAAAGCTGGGCGGCATCGATGTGCCGCAGGCTGAGATCAAGCGCATTCTGGAAGCCCTGGGCTTTGTGGTGGACTCGAACTGGCTGGTGGTGCCGCCGAGCTGGCGCCATGACGTCGATGGCCCCGCCGATCTGGTGGAAGAAGTGGTGCGCATCCACGGCCTGGACGGCGTTGCCTCGGTGCCGCTCACGCGCACCAGCGGCGTCGCCGCCCCCGTCCTGTCCAAGGCGCAGCGCCGCACCCGCACCGCCCGCCGGGCGCTGGCGGCGCGCGACTTCAATGAAACCGTGTCCTTCTCTTTCATCGCCCGCGACCAGGCCAGATTGTTCGGCGGCGGCGATGATACGCGTCAGCTTTCCAATCCCATCGCGTCGGACCTCGACGCCCTGCGCCCCTCGGTGCTGCCGTCGCTGCTGGCGGCGGCGGCACGCAATGCGGCACGCGGATTTTCCAGCCTGCAATTGTTCGAGATCGGCGCGGCCTTCGATAGCGGCGTGCCGGGGCAGCAGAAGACTGTTGCCGCTGCCATCCGCACCGGCGCGTCTGAGCGCCACTGGCAGAAGGGCGGCGAGGCTTCCGGCCTGTTCGCGGTGAAAGCCGATTTGCTGGCTAGCCTCGAAGCCATCACCGGCGCGCCCATGTCGGCGCCGGTCACGCAAGGCGCGCCCGGCTGGTATCATCCCGGCCGCAGCGGCACGATTGCCATGGGCCCGAAAGTTATCGCCCAGTTCGGCGAGATTCATCCCAAGGTGCTGGCGGCATTCGACCTCAAAGGCCCAGCCGCCGGATTTGAAATCTTCCTCGACGCCATTCCCGACGCCAAATCCAAGGGTAGCAAGGCCAAGCCGCTGTTCGCGCCCTCGCCCTTCCAGGCGATCGAGCGCGACTTTGCTTTCGTGGTGGATGCCAAGCTGGCCGCTGGCGAAATCGTCAAGGCGGTCAAGCTGGCCGACCGCGCCCTGATCGACAGCGTCAACGTGTTCGACGTCTATGAAGGCAAGGGCGTGCCGGATGGCAAGAAGTCTGTCGCGGTGGCGGTGCGCATCCAGCCCAAGGACGCGACCCTGACCGAGGCCGAGATCGAAGCGCTGGCGCAGAAGATCGTCGCTGCCACGCTCAAGATCGGCGCGACGCTGAGAGCTTAGCCGTATCTGTCATTCCCGGCCGAACATCCGCGCGAGCGGATGTGAGGGGCAGGGAATCCATCTTCGACATCGCGGCGCTCTCACCATGGATTCCCTTCCCTCGCGCTGCTTCGCAGCGCTCGCCGGGAATGACACTTATGGGAAAGTCAGCAGCTTTGGACTCGCGCCCATTTCCTTGGCCAGTTTTTCAAACTCCGCCCTGGCGCGCGGATTGCTGCGCTGGTGGCGCTCGGCGAAGATCATCTCGTTTTTCTGGGTGTGCTCAAAGCCGGTGAATTCGGTCACTCGCACCTTGTAGCCATGGGCTTCCAGATACAGCCCGCGCAGCACATTGGTCAGGTGCGAGCCGAATTCCCGCCGATGGACGCCGTGCCGCCAGATCTGGTCCAGCGGGCCTTTGACGTCATCCAGCTGCCGCGCCACTTCCGCCTGGCAGCAGGGCACCAGCGCCACGAATTTTGCTTCATGCTTCAGCGCGAACAGGATCGCCTCGTCGGTGGCGGTGTCACAGGTATGCAGCGCTGTGACAATGTCCACCGCGCCCAGCGCAGCTTCCGCGATCTTGCCTTCGACAAAATCCATGCGGTTGAAGCCGCTTTCGCTGGCGATCTTTTTCGCCGTCTCCACCAGTTCGGGGCGCGCTTCCACCGCGATCACCTTGCCGCGCCCGGCGGGCGCGAAATACAGATCGTAGAGAATGAAACCCAGATAGGACTTGCCCGCGCCCAGATCGGCCAGCACCGGCTGGTCTTTTTCCGCGAGCGCGGCATCAATCGCCGGCTTGATCAGTTGCGCCAGATGCTGGACCTGCTTGAGCTTGCGGCGTGTATCCGCATTCAGCCCGCCATTGTGAGTGAGGATGTGCAGCGCTTTCAAAAGCGGCTGCGATTGTCCCGGCCAGAGGTCGGCGGCGGCGCTCTTCATCTGTGGAACCCGTTCAGAAAATAGGAGACGCAGTGATAATAGTTGTAAGCGCGGATTTTCCAGTAGTTCATCTCGGCCCACTGCTTGGGCGGCGTCAGGTCGTTCCAGTCCGATGACAGGCTTTTTTCGATCTCATTGTCCATGTAGATGCGCCGCCGTCCCTGCCAGTAATGCAGAAAGGTATCCTTGACCTCCGCCACCGCCGTCTGACTGAGGCGCAACACTTCCGACAAGGCCAGCTGTTCCAGGGTGGGGAATTTCTTCGCCCGGCCGATCAGCGCGTCGATATAGGCCAGCGTGTCTTCCATGATCGGGATATGCACCGGCGACACCCCGATCAGGCCGGAATTGAACATCCAGCTTTGGGTGACGTCGTAATGATAGCGCCCCAGATGCGGCAGGGTGGTGCGAAAGCCCTTCAGCGGCGGAAACGGGTTCATCAGCTCGAAGCTGTTCATCACCACCGCGCATTTGGTCACCGACCAGACATCCTGCGGCGCCATCTTGGCGCTCACCTCGGCATGGAAACCGGGGCGAATGATGGAATCGGAATCCACGAAACAGACCGGGGCGTCAAAGCGCTTCAGCGCGTCCAGCACCACCGCCGGCTTGATGCGATGATGGTACAGCCCGTCGCCCGACCAGGCCTGGATATGGGCTGAAATATCGACGACCTCGACCGGCCAGCGGGCATAGACGGTGGGGGCGTCGGTATAGATCACGATCCGGGCGTCCTCGGCCTCGCCCAGTTCCGCTTTCAGGGAAATCAGGCTGTAACGCAGCTCCCGGCGGTATTTCGCCAGTCCCCCGTAATCGAGATAAAGGTAATGCAGCATGGCCCGCTTATAGCCGGAAAAGCGCCGGAAAAGACGTTGGATGGGGGGCCGCAGTCTGCTAAACGCCAGCGCAAATGCCCGATCTGTCCAAAATCCGCAACTTTTCCATCGTCGCCCATATCGACCATGGCAAATCCACCCTGGCCGACCGGCTGATCCAGTTCACCGGCACCGTCTCCAGCCGCGAGATGACCAACCAGATCCTGGATTCGATGGATATCGAGCGGGAGCGCGGCATCACCATCAAGGCCCAGACCGTGCGGCTGGACTACAAGGCGGCCGATGGCGAGATGTATGTCCTGAACCTGATGGACACGCCCGGCCATGTCGATTTCGGCTATGAGGTCAGCCGGTGCCTGGCGGCCTGCGAAGGCGCGCTGCTGGTGGTGGACGCCAGCCAGGGCGTCGAAGCCCAGACCCTGGCCAATGTCTATCAGGCGATTGATGCGGGCCTCGACATCGTGCCGGTCCTCAACAAGATCGACCTGCCCGCCGCCGAGCCCGAGCGCGTCAAGGCGCAGATCGAGGATGTGATCGGCATTGACGCCTCCGAGGCGATTGCGATTTCCGCCAAGACCGGCATCGGCATCGATCTGGTGCTGGAAGCGGTGGTCAAGCGGCTGCCGCCGCCCAAGGGCGAACTCAACGCGCCCTTGAAGGCGCTGCTGATCGATTCCTATTACGACGCTTACCTTGGCGTGGTGGTTCTGGTGCGCATCATCGATGGCGAACTCAAGAAGGGCCAGAAGATCCGCATGATGGCCGCCGACGCGGTCTATCAGGTCGAACAGATCGGCGTCTTCAAGCCCAAGAAGGTCGGCGTCGAACGGTTGGGCCCGGGCGAAGTCGGTTACATCACCGCCCAGATCAAGCAAGTCGCCGACACCAAGGTGGGCGACACCATCACCGACGAACGCAAGGGCACGGCCACCGCCCTGCCCGGCTTCAAGTCGGCGCAGCAGGTGGTGTTCTGCGGCCTGTTCCCGGTGGACGCGGCTTTGTTCGAAGACCTGCGCGAGGCGCTGGGCAAGCTGCATCTCAACGATGCCAGCTTCACCTATGAAACCGAAAGCAGCGCGGCGCTGGGCTTCGGTTTCCGCTGCGGCTTTCTGGGCCTGCTGCATCTGGAAATCGTGCGCGAACGGCTGGAGCGCGAATTCAATCTCGATCTGATCACCACCGCCCCCAGCGTGATCTATCACATCTACATGAATGACGGCTCGATGAAGGAGCTGCACAATCCGGCCGACATGCCCGATGTCACCTATATCGACCGTATCGAAGAGCCCTGGATCAAGGCCACCGTGCTGGTGCCCGACGAGTATCTGGGCAGCGTGCTGAAGCTTTGCGAAGACCGGCGCGGGCGCCAGGTCGAGCTCACCTATGCGGGCAATCGCGCCATGGTGATCTATATGCTGCCGCTGAACGAAGTGGTGTTCGATTTCTATGACCGACTGAAAAGCGTCAGCCGCGGCTATGCCAGCTTCGACTATCACATCGAAAAGTACGAAGAAGGTGATCTGGTCAAAATGTCTATCCTGGTCAATGACGATCCGGTTGACGCGCTCTCCATGATCGTCAACCGCCAGCGCGCCGAAGGGCGTGGCCGCGCCATGTGCGAAAAACTGAAAGACCTGATCCCGCGCCACATGTTCAAGATTCCGATCCAGGCCGCGATCGGCGGCAAGGTGATCGCGCGCGAGACGCTTAGCGCGCTGCGCAAGGACGTGACGGCGAAATGTTATGGCGGCGATATCAGCCGCAAGCGCAAGCTCCTCGACAAGCAGAAAGAGGGCAAGAAGAAGATGCGCCAGTTCGGCAAGGTGGAAATTCCGCAGGAAGCCTTCATTGCCGCCCTCAAGATGGACGATAACTAGGTCTGTGGTTATGTTGCCGCCCGGCTGATGCGCGAGGCGGTTGATGGACGCGATATCCCAAAGCCAGAAGCTTTTCCTGACCCGGCTGGCCATCGGCCTGACGCAAGGATTGGTGCTTTATCTGCTGTATCGTGCCGGCGACGCCAAGGTGTGGCCGGCAACCCAGGGCGTTGTTTTCATACCGCTTTTGCTGGTCAGCCTGGCCGCCCCCATCGGCCTGATCCTGTCGCTGGGCACGATGCCCTGGCGCAAGGCGCTGCTATGGGTCGGCATCGCCAGCGTCGTGATCGCGCTGCTGGGATTTTTCGATCATTGGATGGGCGCTTCTCAGCTGCTGGAGGTCGCGATCCCGTCCGCGCAGCTGGTGCTGTTCGGCGCCGGCGGCCTATTCATTGCGCATGCGCTGGTGACCGGCGGGGTCGCCGATGGCCGCTTCATGGCGCGCTATGCCACGCATTTCGAGGTGGCGTGGAAACTGGCGGTGCAACTGGCGCTGTCTGTTTTCTTTGTCGGCGCCTTCTGGCTCTTGATGTGGCTAGGCGCGGGCCTGTTCGGCCTGATCAAGCTGGATTTCTTTGAAAGGCTTTTGCAGGAAGAATGGTTTTCCATTCCCGTGCTTTCGGTGGCGGCGGCGGGCGCGCTGCACCTGACCGACATACGGCCCGTCTTGGTGCAGGGCGCGCGCACCCTGCTGCTGACCTTGCTGTCCTGGCTGCTGCCGCTGATCACCCTGATCGTGGCCGGCTTTGTCGTCAGCCTGCCCTTCACCGGGCTTTCCGCCCTTTGGAACATCGGCCACGCCACCGCCCTGCTGCTGGCGGCCAGCGCGGCGCTGATCGTGCTGATCAATGCCGCCCATCAGGACGGTGCGGAAGAACGCATGCCGCCGAAGATCTTGCGCCTGGCCGGCAGCGTCGCAGCGGTGCTGACGGTGCCGCTGACGGTGATCGCGGCTTATGCGCTTGCCTTGCGCGTGCAGCAGTATGGTTGGACAGTTGATCGCATCACGGTCGCCGCGATTCTCATCGTGGCGCTGGCCTATGCCGGCGGCTATGCCCACGCCGCCCTGGTGCGTGGTCGCTGGTTGGCGCGGATCGAGAACTGGAATTTCCGGGTTGCGCTGCTGGCGCTGGCGCTGATGATCGTGATGTTCACCCCGCTGGCCAGTCCCCAGCGCATCTCGGTCGAGGACCAGATGGCGCGGCTGCAAAGCGGCAAGGTCACGCCCGAGAAATTCGATTATGCCTATCTGCGCTGGGAAGGCGGGCGCTATGGGCTGGCCGCTTTGACCGAGCTTTCGCGCAGCAGCCATTCCTATACCCGTCTGGCGGCAAGCGATGCGCTGCGCCGCAAAGTCCGTCGCCAGCCGCTCACCCCCGCTCCTGAATTTCTGGCGCAGCGCATCACCGTCTATCCGCGCGGCGCCAGGCTGCCGGAAAGTTTCCTGAAGCAGGACTGGAACAAGAAGCTGGCCCGCAGGGCGCCTTCCGAATGCATGGCGGCGATGAACCGGCGATGTGACGCGATACTGCTCGACTTGGACGGCGACGGCAGAGAGGAAATCATGATGTTCGCCGCCGGCAGCAGCACGGTTTCGGTTTTTCACTTCGATGAAGCAGGCTGGAGTCTGGGCGCAACCTTTCAGGCGCCCTGCCCCGGCATGCTGGACGCCTTGCGGTCGCAAAAATTCACGGTCACGCCACCGGTCTCACGATGGAATGACGTGGTGGTGGACGGCCAGAGGCTGACCCTGACCGGCAGCGGCAGTCCGGATTTTTCCAAGGCTTGTCCCAAGCCGACGGCCGCGCATTAACCACGCCCGTTAACGCCGCGTGATCGGTACGACCTGACGCGCTACCCAAATGCGATGCGTTTTCCCTTTCGCAAAAAGCCTGCGCCGCGCTGGGTCGATTCCGCCGATCTGAACTGGACGCCGGAAGAGCCGCTGGCTTTTGAGTCCGGCGTTTCGCCCCAGGAGCGCGCATCCGCGCCGCCTGAGCCGCAGCCTGCGCCACAGGCGCCGGAAGAGCCGATATTCTTCGGGCGCGGCTTTTCGTCCGATGAAGCCTTCCGCGCTTTTGTCGAGCCGCGCGAGGTGGCGCCGCAGCCGGAAGCGCCGCCGCTTCGCGCCCCAGCCGCCAACACCAACCGCGCCCCCCGCAGGCTGCTGACGCGCCTGGGGATCGGATTGGCGCAAGGGTTGGGGCTGTACCTGCTGCTGCAACTGCGCGCGGCGGGCGTGTGGCCGGGCAGCGATCCTTACCTGTTTGCCGCCCTCGCCCTGGCGGGAATCTTCGTGCCGCTGGTATTCCTGGAAGGGCTTGGCGAAATCCCGACGCGGCTGCTGGCGCTCTGGACCGGTATCGTTGCTGCCACCCTTGTTTGTCTGGGCCTCTATCATCACTGGCGCATCCAGGGACCGGAGCAGGCCTATGCCGGGTTGGGGCTGGCCGTACTGACGGCGCTGATGCTGGTGACGGCGCAGGCCCTGCTGCGCGCCAGCCTGCGCGACGCAAAGCTTTTCCCGAGCTATCGCACCTGCTTTGACGTCAGCTGGAGCCTGATTGCGCGGCTGATGGTGTGGGGTCTGGTCGCGGGCACGGCCTGGGCGCTGGTGGGATCGGGCAACAGCCTGTTCAACTGGCTGCGCGCCTATTTCCCCATGCTGCGCCTGAGCGTCGAGCCGGCGCTGATCACCATGCCGCTGGTGGCGCTGGTCAGCGCCGCCACCTTCGCGCTAACGCCTGCGGGGGGCCGCATCCGCCGGCTGGCCAAGCGCGCCCTGCTGGCCTGCTGCACCGTGGCGCTGCCGATGCTGGTCATCGCTTCGGCGGTGATCGTGCTGTAGCGGCTGCACCAGCCGGTGTCGCTGGCGCTGTCCCTGAGCCTGGGCGTGCTGCTGGTGCTGGCGATCAACGCGTCCTATCGCGGCGACGCGCGCCGGGGCGGCTGGCGCAAGGCCAGCGAGTTCGCCGCTGCCTTCCTGATCGTGGCGCTGGTCGCCATTGCTGCCTTTGCCTTGAACGCGCGGGTGGCGGAGTTGGGCTGGACGGCGGCGCGCATCTATGCCGCCGCCATGCTGATCATGCTGGGGCTTTACGGCGCGCTGTATAGCGGCGCGGGCCTGATCGCCATCGGCGGCGGACAATGGATGCAGCGCATTGAACCGGCCAACCGCATCATGGCGCTTGTCCTGATCGCCGCCTGCCTGGCGCTGGCCTCACCCCTGGCCGATCCGCTCAGGCTGGCGGTGGACTCCCAGACCGCGCGTTTGAAAAGCGGCGCGGTCGCGCTTGCCGATTTCGATTTCGATTATCTGCGCCAGCGCGGCGTGCGCTTCGGGCAGCGGGCTCTGATCGACATGGCTCAGAACGGTGCGCCGGAAATGGCACGCGATGCCTCCGTCGCGCTGTCGTCCACGCTGCGCGGCGATGTTCCCACCCCCACCGAAATCGGCGCCAATATCACCCTGCACACGCCGGGGGCGCGGCTGCCCTGGTCCCTGCTCACCCAGCCATGGACACGCGGCGGCACTGTGCCGCCCTGCCTGACCACGCCCGCTTTGTCCTGCGACGCCTGGATGCTGGACCTGGACCGAGACGGGATGAACGAAGTCCTGCTGGTCTATGGCACCGACGCGCGCTGGTGGGCGGCGGTGCTTAAACAGGATGGTGCAGGTTGGCGCGCTGCCGCCAGCATTGCCTCGCCGTCCTGCCGCGGCACCCTGGAAGCCTTGCGCAGTGGCCGTTTCACCCTGGCCTATCCCCTGCCCGCCTGGCGTGACCTGCTGGTGGCCGGCATGCGGCTGAGTGCCCAGCCCGCGCCCACCGCAGAACTGCCCTGCCCGGCCCTGGCTCTTCGGTAAGGGCTTTTTTGCTTCGATAAATCGGCCCTGCGCGCTATAGAGCCCGCGATTTCGCGGATAGCCCCATGCCTGTCACGGCCCTGATCGATTATGGCTCCGGCAACCTCGCCAGCGCGGCGAAGGCGCTGGCGCATGCCGCCAAGGGCGCTTGCGAGATCGTCACCACCGCCGATCCGGAAATTGTGTTGACCAGCGAGCGCGTGGTGCTGCCCGGCGTCGGCGCTTTCGCCGACTGCATGAAGGGCCTGTCCGGCGTGCCCGGCATGATCGAGGCGCTGCGCGAGAAGGTCCTGAAGGAAGGCGCGCCGTTCCTGGGCATCTGTGTCGGCATGCAGTTGATGGCCACCGTGGGCGTGGAATTCGGCCGCCACGCCGGTCTGGGCTGGATCGCCGGCGAAGTGGTGAAGTTCACGCCGGATGATCCTGCGTTGAAAATTCCCCACATGGGCTGGAATGAACTGAAGTTCGAACAGGATCATGCGCTGCTGAACGGCATTGAACCGGGCGCGCACGCCTATTTCGTCCATAGCTACCAGTTCAAGCCGGTGCTGCCCGAAGACCTGATCGCCACCACCGATTATGGCGGGCCGCTGACCGCGATCATCGGCAATGAGAATATGGTCGGTACCCAGTTCCATCCGGAAAAGAGCCAGGCCACGGGCCTGAAGCTGCTGGAAAACTTCTTGATGTGGCGCCCATGATCATATTTCCGGCCATCGACCTGAAGGACGGCGTCTGCGTCCGCCTGAAAAAGGGCGTGATGGCCGACGCCACGGTGTTCAACACCGATCCCGGGGCGCAGGCGAAAGAGTTCGCGGCGCAGGGTTTTCAGTGGCTGCATTGCGTGGATTTGAACGGCGCCTTCGCCGGACATTCCGCCAACACAGATGCGATCAAGGCGATCCGCGCCGCCATCGACCTGCCCATCCAGCTGGGCGGCGGCATTCGTGACATGGCGGCGGTGGAAGGCTGGCTGGCCGCCGGCATCACCCGGGTGATCCTGGGGACCGCGGCCCTGACCAACCCGCAATTTGTCAAAGATGCCGCCAAGGCTTTCCCGAACTGCGTCGTGGTCGGGGCCGACGCCAAAGACGGCAAGATCGCCACCCAGGGCTGGGCCGATGTCAGCGACCTCACCCCCATCGACCTAGGCAAGCGATTTGAGGATGCCGGGGTTGCCGCCATCCTGTTCACCGACATCGACGGCGACGGGCTGCTGAAGGGCGTGAATGTGGGGGCGACCGCCGCCCTCGCCCAGGCCCTGTCCATCCCGGTGATCGCCTCGGGCGGGGTCGGGTCCATCGCCGACATCGACGCGCTGATCGCGGCCAAAGAGCCGAACATCGAAGGCGTGGTGGTGGGCCGGGCGCTGTATGACGGCCGGATCGACGTCGCCGCGGCGCTGGCCAGGACGGCGGCGGCCTAGCCCTTCAGGCGGCGGGCGATATCGTCCAGCTGTTCCAGCGTTTTGTAGCGGACGCGGATTTCCCCACCTTTATCCCCTTTATGGATAATCTCGACCTTCAGGCCCAAGCGGTCGGAAATGCTGGCTTCCATGTCGGCGACATTGGGGTCTTTGCGGACTTTTCCACCGGGCTTCTTGGCGGGCTTCGAACGTTGTTCGGCTTCGCGCACGGTGAACTCGCCGGCAATCAATTCGCGCGCCCGGCCTTCCGGATCGGCCAGGCCCAACAATGTTCGGGCGTGGCCGGCGGTCAGTTTGCCTTCCCGCACCCACGCCTTCACCTGCTCGGGCAATTGCAGCAGCCGGATGGTGTTGGCGACATGGCTGCGGCTTTTGCCGACTTGCTGGGCCACCTGTTCCTGGGTCCGGGCGAATTTGGTGATCAGCTCCTGATAGGCGGCGCCCTCTTCCATCGCGTTGAGATCGGCGCGCTGGACGTTTTCGATGATGGCGATTTCCAGCGCCTGATCGTCGGCCAGTTCGCGCACCACCACCGGCACGTCATGCAATTTGGCGATCTGGGCGGCGCGCCAGCGGCGTTCGCCCGCCACGATCTCATAGCGATCCGGACTGATGGGCCGCACCAGGATGGGCGACAGCACGCCCTGCTCTTTTACGGAGGCCGCGAGATCTGCCAGCGGCTGCTCGTCGAAACTCTTGCGCGGCTGATATTTGCCCGGCTGCAGGAATGCAACCGGCAGGGTGCGGGTGTCTTTTTTGGCGACGGGTTCGCCCTTCACGGCGGCGACTTCGTCACCGATCAGCGCCGAGAGCCCGCGCCCCAAACCGCGCGGACGGTCCTGTGGGGGAGGATTCATGCTGCGGCCCGGATCCGTTCGCGCTGGATCAATTCGCCCGCCAGCTTGATGTAAGCCTGGCTGCCGGGACAGCGCAGGTCATAGACCAGCGCCGGCACGCCATGCGACGGCGCCTCGGAAACACGCACGTTGCGGGGGATCACGGTGGTGTAGACTTTCTCGCCCAGCGTCTCGCGCACGTCAGCGGCGACCTGATCCGACAATTTGTTGCGCTTGTCGAACATGGTCAGGACGATGCCCTGGATTTCCAGCGTGGGGTTAAGCTTCTCCCGCACCAGCTCGATGGTCTTCATCAACTGGCTCAAGCCCTCCAGCGCGAAGAACTCGCATTGCAGCGGCACCATCACCGCATCCGCCGCCGCCATCGCGTTCAGCGTCAGCAGGGTGAGGGAAGGCGGGCAGTCGATCAGTATGTAGGAGAATGCATTTCGTCCGTGTGCGGAATAATCGTCCAGCGCGTCCTTCAAAATGAAATTGCGCCGGGGCATGTCGGCCAGCTCCAGTTCGGCGCCCGACAGGTCCACCGTCGCCGGGACGAGGGAGAGGCCCGGGATGCGGGTGGGCACGATGGCTTCGTCCAGCCGGGCCTGGCCGGTCAGGACTTCATAGGTGGTGAGCTTGCGGTCCTGGCGGTGGATGCCCAGCCCGGTCGAGGCATTGCCCTGGGGGTCGATGTCGATGACCAAAGTCGGTTCACCCACCGCGGCCAGGGCGGTGCCCAGATTGATCGCGGTCGTGGTCTTACCGACGCCGCCTTTTTGATTGGCGACGACCAGGATTCGGGGTTTTAGGGGGTTGGACATGACGGGGACCCAGCTCTCTCACAGTCACTATAGCACCCGAAGGACCGGTCTGGCTTGGGACCTGAGATACGTCCATTTTCCAACATTTAGCGGCTTCGGTCAATTCTGACCCCACATTTTGTCCTTTCAGGAAAAGGCAAACACTGTTCGGTCCCACGAAGCTGTGGGCATATTCCAGCAGCAGGGGCAGGGGCGCGCAGGCCCGGGCGGTGACGACGTCAAAGGCCCGACGGGGGGCGTCCTCCATCCGGGTATTTTCTATCGCGACAGAGAGACCCATGCGGTCGGCGGCAGCCTGCAGGAAAGCGCCTTTCTTGGCGGTGGACTCGAACAGGGTCACGGCGACCCCGGGCAGCATCGCCGCCAGCACCAGCCCGGGAAAGCCGGCCCCGGAGCCCAAATCGGCCAACGTCCGGGCTTCCGACGGGACGAGGGGGGCGAGCTGGGCGCTATCCCACATATGCCGCTCCCACAGGTCCGGCAGGCTGTTCTTGGAAACCAGATTGTGGCGGGCATTCCAGTCGGTCAGCAGGTCGGCATAGGCCTTCAGCCGGGCCAATGTTTCACGTGAAACACCCGTCTTGGCGGCGAAGTCTTCAGGCCCGAACGGCACTTTTTCCAGCCTTCAGGCCCTTCACATGGGCCAGGACGAGGGTGAGGGCAGCGGCTGTGACGCCTTCGATGCGGGCGGCCTGGCCCAGAGTGGCGGGGCGGATGCGCTCCAGCTTCTGGCGGACTTCATTGGAAAGACCGATCACCGCGCCGTAATCCAGCCCGGCGGGCAGGGCGCGATCCTCGTCCCGGCGAAAGGCAATGATGTCGGCTTCCTGCCGGTCGAGATAACCGGCATACTGGGCGTCGATTTCCAGCTGTTCGACGATATCGGGGTCCATGGAACCGAGTTCCGGCCAAATCCGGGTCAGGGAACCGATATCCGTTAAACTCAATAATTCCAAGGCGTTACGGCGAACCCCGTCCAATCGGATGGCAATGCCATGCTTGGCGGCTTCGTTTGGGGTGAGGTTCAGGGAACCCATTGTTTCACGTGAAACATCCAGCCGCATCAGCTTGTTCTGTAAGGCGGCGCTCCGCTCAGAACTCACGATCCCGCCGAATTCGCCCAGTTCGGTCAGGCGCTGGTCGGCATTGTCGGAACGCAGGGTGAGGCGGTACTCCGCCCGGCTGGTGAACATGCGATAGGGCTCGGACACGCCCTTGGTCACCAGATCGTCGATCATCACCCCAATATAGGCCTGGGCGCGGTCCAGAATGACCGGCGCCGCGCCGCCGGCGGCGCGAGCGGCATTCCAGCCGGCCATCAGGCCCTGGGCGGCGGCTTCCTCATAGCCGGTGGTGCCGTTGATCTGGCCCGCCAGATAGAGGCCGGACACGGCCTTCACTTCCAGCGCCGGGGACAGCTCACGCGGATCGACATAGTCATAGTCGATGGCATAGCCCGGGCGCAGGACCGTGACCTTCTCCAGCCCCGGAATGGTGGCCAGAAGCGCGATCTGGACGTCCTGGGGCAGGGAGGTGGAAATGCCGTTGGGATAGACGGTATTGTCGCTAAGCCCTTCTGGCTCAAGGAAAATCTGGTGCGACTCGCGGTCGGCGAAGCGGCTGACCTTATCCTCGATCGAGGGGCAGTAGCGCGGACCGGTCGAGGCGATCTGGCCGGTATACATCGGGGCGCGGTGCAGGTTGGCGCGGATGATCTCATGGGTGCCGACCGTGGTGCGGGTGATGCCGCAGGCGATCTGGGGCGTGGTGATCTTGCGGGTCAGGAAGGAGAAGGGCAGCGGCGGCTCATCGCCCTGCTGCATCTCAAGGCTCCCCCAATCAATGGTGCGGCCGTCCAGGCGCGGCGGCGTGCCGGTCTTCAGGCGGCCCATCGCCAGGCCGAAGCCATACAGTGTCCTGGACAATCCCAGCGATGGCGCCTCCACGCCCTCTTCCACCTTCATCCGGCCGGCGGGAATCTTGGTCTCGCCGATATGGATCAGGCCGTTCAGGAAGGTGCCGGTGGTCAGCACCACCTTGGCGCACGCGATCTCCTCGCCGTCCGCCGTGCGGACACCGACGATGGTTTTGTTCTTTAAAATCAGGTCTTCGGCGCTCGCTTCGCGAATTTCCAGACCCGAAATGCTGCGCAGCATGGATTGCATTGCTGCGCGGTAGAGCGCGCGGTCAGCCTGGGCCCGGGGCCCGCGCACGGCGGGGCCCTTGCGCCGGTTGAGCAGGCGAAACTGGATGCCCGCCGCATCCGCCACCCGGCCCATCAGCCCGTCCAGCGCATCGATCTCGCGCACCAGATGGCCCTTGCCCACCCCGCCGATGGCGGGATTGCAGGACATTTCGCCCAAGGTCTCGAACTTGTGGGTGAGGAGCAACGTGCAGGTGCCAAAGCGCGCCGCCGCGGCAGCCGCCTCGCAGCCCGCATGGCCCCCGCCAATGACGATGACGTCGTACCTCATAAGCCGGTCCAATACGCGGGCCACGCCTTTGCGGCAAGGCTGGCCTCAAAAGGCTGGCGGAACTGTGCTACCGGAAACGCCATGAGCGGCAGCAAAATCTCCATCGTCACGCCGTCCTTTAACCAGGCGGCCTTCGTCGAAGACACGCTGCGCTCGGTGCTGGATCAGGACTATCCGCATCTGGAATATGTGGTGATCGATGGCGGCAGCACCGACGGCTCGGTGGAGATCATCGAGAAGTACAAAAGCCGGCTGCATCATTTCGTCAGCGAGCCCGACACGGGCCACGGCAATGCGCTGAACAAGGGCTTCGCCCAGACCAGCGGCGAGATCATGGCCTGGCTCAACAGCGACGACAAATATTGTCCCTGGACCTTTCGCACGGTGGCGGAAATTTTCGACGCCCATCCTGATGTGATGTGGATCGCGGGATGCCATGGCTTCTGGAACGATCGCGGCACGCTGATGTCGGTGCAGCCCCAGTACAAGAATATCTTCGATTACGCCGCCGGCAACTTCACCTGGATCCAGCAGGAGACGGTGTTCTGGCGCCGCGCGCTGTGGGATCGGGCCGGCGCGCATATCAGCGAAGACTATCGCTTCATGGTGGACGGGGAATTGTGGACGCGCTTTTTCCTGCAAACCGAATTGTGGCACGCGACCTGCGCCCTGGGGGGTTATCGCCGCCATCGCGGCAACCGCGCCGCCCATCACCAACAGGAATGCCAGGCCGAAATGATGCGGGCGATTGCGGACATGCAGGCCCGCGCCACGCCGGACTATCTGGCAAAACTCAGCCGCGATTATCGCCGCCTGGCTTACGACGTGCAGACATCGAGCTGGATGAAGACCAGCGTGCCGCGCCCCTAGGTAGTGGACTCATAAGTTCTGGTCCAGAGGCGGGCTGAAGCAAGGGCTACAGCGGCCATGAAGTTTCTAGCGAGCTTGTCGAAGCGTGTTGCGATGCGCCTGAAGTGCTTGAGCTTG
>JBEGVG010000035.1:0-48986 GCA_041178445.1 Pseudomonadota bacterium
AGCTCAAGCACTTCAGGCGCATCGCAACACGCTTCGACAAGCTCGCTAGAAACTTCATGGCCGCTGTAGCCCTTGCTTCAGCCCGCCTCTGGACCAGAACTTATGAGTCCACTACCTAGCCGCCGAACAGACCGCTGAGAATGCGCTGGAAGGCATCGGGGCGCTGCTGGTCGCCCTCTTGCGGCTCGGGCGCATCGGGCGGGACGACCTGCTCCGCCGAAGCCACCAGGGTGGTGCCCAGCGGGCGCGGCGGCAGGTTCTGCCCCGCATTCTCCATGAAGGTCTTGAAGATGCGCGCCGGCAGGCCGCCGCCGGTCGCCTTGACCATCGGGGCGTTGTTGTCGTTGCCGATCCATACGCCCGTGACCAGATCGGCGGAGAAGCCGACGAACCAGGCATCGCGGAAATCCTGGGTGGTGCCGGTCTTGCCGGCGCTGTCGCGGTCCGAAAGCCGCCCGGCCTTGCCGGTGCCGGTGCTGAGCGTTTCCATCATCAGGCGCGTCATCTGCATGTTGTCATTGGCGCTCATCACCGCGTCATGACCGGGGGCCTGACGCTGGTAGAGGACTTTGCCCGCCTTGGTGCGGATGCGCAGGATGCCGTAGGGCTGGACCGCGATGCCGCCATTGGCAAAAGGCGCATAGGCGCCGGTCAGTTCCAGCGGTGTCACCCCCGACGTGCCCAGCGCCAGGGAAGAGACTTCCATCAGCGGTGAAGCGATGCCCAGCCGCCGCGCGGTGCGCGCCACCACCTTGGGACCGACTTCGGCGGTGAGCTGGGCGGCGACCGAGTTGGAAGACTGCGCGAAAGCGCGGATCAGCGGCATCTCGCCATGCACGCCGCCTTCATAATTCTGCGGCCGCCAGCCATTGATGTTCACCGGCGCGTCATTGACGGTTTCATCCGGGGTGTGGCCATGCTCCAGCGCGGCGAGGTAGACGAACGGCTTGAAGGCGCTGCCCGGCTGGCGCACCGCATCGGTGGCGCGGTTGAAGGTCGAAGATCCATAGCTGCGCCCGCCCACCATGGCGCGCACCGCGCCGTCGGTGGTCATGGCGACCAGTGCCGCCTGTCCGGCCTTCAGGGCTTCACCCTCGGTGGCGAGCCCGCGCGCCACGGCGCGCTCGGCCAATGTCTGGGTTTCCAGGTCGAAGCTGGTCTCGACAATGATCGGCTCGGCGGCGTCGGCGATATGGTCGCGCAGGTGCGACACGATCCAGTCGGCGAACCAACCGGCGCCGGGCGTGCCGGTGACATGCACGATGCGCGGCCGCGTCGCCTGCGCCAGGGTGCGGGTTTCCTCGTCAATGAAACCGGAATCCTGCATGGCGCGCAGCACGATGCGCGCGCGGGTGAGCGAGGCATCGGTATCGGCGATCGGATTGTAGCGGGCGGGCGCCTTGACGCTGCCCGCGATCATGGCGGCTTCGGTCAGGCCCAGCTCGGCCGCACGCTTGCCAAAGAATTTCTGCGCGGCGGCTTCAATGCCGTAAACCCCCGCACCAAAATACACCCGGTTGAGATAGAGGGTCAGAAGCTGGTTCTTGGTGTAACGCGACTCCAGATACAGGGCCAGCATGGCTTCCCGCATCTTGCGCTCATAGGTGCGGCTGGGGCTGAGGAACAGGTTCTTGGCCAGCTGCTGGGTCAGGGTCGAACCGCCCTGCACCACGCGGCCCGCCATCATGTTGGCGGTCGCGGCGCGCACAAGGCCGATGGGATCGACGCCCACATGCATATGGAAGCGGCGATCCTCGATGGCGATGAAGGCCTTGGACACGTAATCGGGAAGGTCTTCGGCGCGCACCATCTGGCCCTGGGTCAGGCCACGGCGCGCGATCTGGCGGCCGCGATCATCCAGGATGGTGATGTCCTGCGACGGACCCGAAACCATCAGGTTGCCGACATCGGGCAGGCTGGAAAGGAAGTGCGAGAAAAACAGCCCGCCAAAGATCAGGCCCCAGGCGGCCAGCATCACCAGCACATAAGGCCAGGTGGAGCGTCGTTTGGGCGCGCGCGGCGCGGAATCGGCATGGGCCGATGCGGGGCGCGAGGTGGGATTGGGCGCGCGCGTGCCCCGGCGCGGGCCGGGTGCGGAGGACGGTTCGGATTTGGGGGGGCGCTTTCCCATCCTGCTTTTCTAGAAGCCAGGTGTTAACGCGCGTTAAACAAGACATTAATGGGCGGAGGAGCTCCGGCCATAAAAATCAGGCTGAAAGCCTGTACCCGCCGCCTTCGGTCAGCAGGATCTGCGCCCGGGCGGGATCCTGCTCGATCTTCTTGCGCAGGCGGTAAATATGGGTTTCCAGGGTGTGGGTGGCCACCGCCGGACCATAACCCCAGACTTCATGCAGCAGGATATCGCGCGACACCGTCCCGGTATTGGCATGAAGGAACTTGAGGATATTGGTCTCCTTCTCGGTCAGCCGCACCTTGCGCCCGCCGGCCTGCAGCAATTTGGCAGAAGGATGGAAGGTGTAAGGCCCGATCCGGACCGCCGCATCGCTGCTGGCGGCATGATGGGTCAGAAGCGCATGCATCCGCGCCAGCAGAGCGGAAAAGCGGAACGGCTTTGCCAGGCTTTCCTGGGTGGTGCTTTCGCCCAGCAGCAGCAGCGGCGCGCTGAGGCCCGCCGCGCGCAGCGCCGCGGCGGCACTGTCGCCATCGTCCAGGCCGATGATAGCGAACGCAAACGACCCGCCGCGCACTGCATGCACCGCATCCTCGGCAGTGCGGGCGGCCATGACATCATGGCCTTCATGCTGCAGCTGTTCGGCCAGGCTGGCGCGCAGGACGGAATCGCTTTCTGCCAGAAGGATGCGTGTCGGCATGAGTCGCTTTGCGGGTTGGGGTGACCAAGACTAGCCCGCCCGCCTGTGGGGTGGCAAATCTTGCCGGGCTGACAGCGCCGCCCCCGCATTAAATCCCAGCAAAGCTGCGGAAAAATGCTGGCGTGGCGCTTGCTTTGTTCCTTTGGGATGATGACCTTTGACCCCGTGCGCAAGATAATGATGGCGATGCCGCCATACGGCACCCTGCGCCCGCCGCTCGCCAAGCCAGCGGATGCCGGATACACCAAGGCTTCTGACATCGCGAATGTGAAGGGTGCGCCGAAGGAAGAAGATTTCTTCGATCACTTGTGGGATGTGGTCAATCCGCTGCAGCACCTGCCGGTGATCGGCACCATCTATCGCGCCGCCCCCGGCGATCGCCTGGATCCGGTCGAGAGGATCGCGGGCGGTACGCTGTATGGCGGGCTGTGGGGCGCGGTGTCGGCCGTGGCCGGCCTCGCCTTTGAATCCCTGACCGGCAATAGCGTGGAAGACACGGTACTGGCCTGGTTCGACGGCGAGAAGAAAGCGGGCCCCACCGCAATCGCGGCGGCGAGCATCACGCCGAAGCTTTCCTTGCCCTCGGGCGAACTGCCGAACCTGCATTATGCCGAGATGGCTTCGGCCGGGCCTGACACGCTGGAAATGCTGGCCCTGACCGGCGCCATGTCGGCCAAGGGCGTGGACGGCGAAACCGCCAACCGCGCGCTCTATGCCTATCGCCGCAGCATGGCTGTGACAACGCCCTATACCCCGGTTATCGCCAGCCTCCATTGAGGCTATCATTCATTCATGAATCTGATTGTCACGTCCGACGCCGCTGGCGCCTGGCTCGACTGGGGGGCGGGCAAACGGCGCTGCGCCATCGGTCCGGGCGGGATTGCGATGAAGGGTGGCGAGGGCGACGGTATCACACCGCGAGGGCGTTGGCCGGTGCGCGAGATTTTCTATCGTGCCGACCGCATCGCAAAACCCGACACCGTTCTGCCGCTGCGCGGAATCGAAAAGGATGATGGCTGGTGCGATGCGCCCGGCGATCCCAACTACAACCGGCTGGTGAAACTGCCCTACCCGGCCAGCGCCGAGACCCTGTGGCGCGAGGATCATCTCTACGATCTGGTGCTGGTGCTGGGTTACAATGACGACCCGGTGGTGGCCGGCAAGGGCAGCGCCATCTTCCTGCATCTGGCGCGGCCCGATTTTTCCGCCACCCATGGCTGCGTGGCGTTGGCTTATGAAGACGCAGTCGCTGCCATTCAGCAGCTGCGCCCCGGGGACAGCGTTCAGATCGACTGATCGTCCAGCGCGCGTTCGCCGAAGATCGCCGTGCCCACACGCACATGCGTCGCGCCGAATTTCACTGCCAGCTCGAAATCTCCGCTCATTCCCATGCTGAGATGGGAAAGACCATTGTCTTTCGCCAGCTTGGCCAGCAGGGCGAAATGCGGCGCGGCATCGTCTTGCGCCGGCGGGATGCACATCAGGCCTTCCACTGGCAGGTTCCTGCTTCGCGCATAGGCGATCAGCGATGCCGCGTCGCGCGGCAATACGCCCGCCTTCTGCGCTTCCTCGCCGGTGTTAACTTGCACGAACAGGCGCGGACATTTGCCGCCGCGCTCACGCTCCGCCGCCAGCGCATCGGCCAGCTTTTCGCGGTCCAGCGTCTGGATCACATCGAACAACGCTGCCGCATCGCGCACCTTGTTGGTCTGCAAGGGGCCGACCAGATGCAATTCCAGGTCGGGATACCGGGCCTTCAGCGCCGGATACTTCTTCTGCGCCTCCTGCACCCGGTTCTCGCCGAACAGGCGCTGACCCGCCATCAGGGCCTGGTGTATGCCGTTTTCGTCCACCGTCTTGGCGATGGCGACAAGCTGGGTGCGCGGGGCCGGCGCGATTGCCGCCTTTCGCGCCGTATCGATGCGGGCCAGTATGGCGGCCAGATTTTCCGGGATGTTCATGGCGGCAAACCTAGCAAGGCGTCAGGCGGGTCTCAATGACGAGATGCCCCTGGTGCTGATGACCGATGATCGCAAGGCCGATTGGGCCGGTGCGGCGGCGCGCCTGCCGCGCGGCGCGCTGGTGGTGGTGCGCAGCCGCGATGCCCAGAAGCGCGCGGCGCTGGCCTATAGTCTCCATGGTATCGCGCCGCTGTTGATTGCCGGCGATCCTGAACTGGCCGCGGACATCGGCGCGGCAGGCCTGCATCTGCCCGAAACGCGAATCCGCGAGGCGATGCATTGGCGCGCGCGATATCCGGACTGGATCATCACAGCCTCGGCGCATTCGCTGCGCAGCCTGATGTATGGGCGCGAACTGGACGCGGTCTTTCTGTCGCCGGTCTTTGCTACCACCAGCCACAAGGGCGGGCGCGCCCTGACGCCGGTGCGCGCAGCCTTCATGGCACGGCATAGCATGGTGCCGGTCTATGCCCTTGGCGGTGTGACGGGGCGCAACGCGGCTTTGCTGGCGGCGGCCTTCAGCGGCATCGCGGCGATTTCTTCACTGCTCTGAGCTGTGAAGGTTGAGATGGAGATAGACCGCATCCATCTTCAATTGCGGCGCGCCATGGAAGAATGACCCGCTGCTGCGGCCATAGCCCAGCCGCTGCCAGCCGGTGGAGACATTCAGGCTGGGCGACAGACGATAGCCAACCGAGGCTTGCGCGCCATTCAGGCCCAGGCGCGGTAGTCCCGCGATGCCCACCTCCTTGGCGACGCCGTTGCCATATTCCACCCCGGCGATCCAGCGTCTGTCGGTGATGGCGGCCGAGACATGCTGTGCGCGCGTCACCGATGGCTGCCAGGTCTGATTGAGGTTGAAGGCATAGGCATTGCTCTGCCGCCAGGAACCGCCCAGCGAGACGCGGAGATCTTCGTTCAGCGGATAATCAATCCGTGCCCCCACGCCCAAATCGCTGGTGCCTTGCTGGCCCGGCAGCTTTCGCTCGCCGCGGCTTTCCGACAGCGCCGCATGGGCCGTGATGGTGGCGTTCTCAAATTCGGTCTCATAGCGCAGCGCCGCTTCCCAGAACGCCGCCTGGCGTCCCGGCACATCCGGGCCTGCATCCAGAAAGGGAAGCTGCTTGCCTTGGCTCGGGGTGAAGGACAGTGCCAGCTCAGCCCCGAACAAGGACGGGCTGGTATAGACAAATTTGGCATAGTTGCTGGAGACACTGACCTGGGTGCGCAGCGGGAACAGGTTGGTTACGGCGCGCCCGGTCGCTGGATCGCGATAGAAGCTGGTGCGCGGATCATCCAGGCTGACATTGGGATCGACCTTGGGCCCGCCCACGGCCAAGACATCCCCCGCCCCGTCGGTGATGCCGATCTCCAAAGTTCCAAGGCCGGTGCGGGCCGAAGCCGACAACCGCTCGATCGCATCGCCGTCATAGCGCCCGCGCGACAGGGGATCGGCGGCCGCGAAGGTGCCGTTCAACGCCAGAGCGAGGCCGCTGTCATAGTCGCGCCTGAGCTGGGGCATCAGCAGCAGGGCGCCGCTTCCTTGCGCTCCGCGCCAGTTCGGCTGATGGGGCGCGAACAGGGCGCCGCTGGCCTCGCCGTTCAGCCGCAGCTCGGCGCTGCCGACGGGAAGGGACCAGGGCGCCAGGGCGAAATCCGGCAGCGCGGCCTGCGCCGGCAGAGCGCTGCCAAGCAGAGCCGCCACGGCGCCACCCCGCAATCGTCCTGTCTTACCAAAATGCAATCCGGCCTTCCTCTAAGTCCTTCCAGAATAAGCCAAACTGCTCCCTTTGGCGCAAGCCTCGGCACGTTGCGCCAATGCCGCCCCGCCGCTATAAGCGCCTTTCGGCTCCGTGCCCTTTCAGACCCTGGGAAAATGATGTCCATGCGAGTTCTGCCTGCCCTGTTGTCTGCGCTGGTCCTGGCCGGCTGCGGCTCCTCGAATGACGGCACCCGGGACATGGAAACCGGCGTCAATATTTCCAGCGGTTCCACCCGCATGACGTTGGGCGTTAATTCCTTCCTCTGGCATGCTTCGCTCGACACGCTGCGCTTTCTGCCCCTGGCATCGGCCGATCCGTTCGGCGGCGTCATCATTTCCGAATGGTATGTCGCGCCCGCCAGCCCGAATGAACGGCTGAAAGTGACGGTCTACATCATGGACCGCACCCTGCGCGCCGACGGCCTGAAGGTCGTGGTGTTCCGCCAGGTGCGCCAGGGCAATGTCTGGACCGACGCCCAGCCCAGCCCCGACACAGCGCACAAGCTGGAAGATTCCATCCTCACCCGCGCCCGCGAACTGCGCCTCGCCAGCGTCAGCGCCAACTAAGGCTTCGCGACATGGCGCGTTACAACGCCAAGGAATCGGAAAAACACTGGCAGCAGGAATGGGAAGCGCGCGCGCTGTTTGCGACGCCGGCGCAATCCGACAAGCCAAAATATTATGTGCTGGAGATGTTCCCCTATCCCTCGGGGCGCATCCATATGGGCCATACCCGCAACTACACCATGGGCGACGTCATCGCCCGCTTCCGCCGCGCCCAGGGTTATAACGTGCTGCATCCCATGGGCTGGGACGCCTTCGGCCTGCCGGCGGAAAATGCGGCGCGCGACAAGGGCGTGAGCCCGCGCGACTGGACCTATGAAAATATCGCGGCGATGCGCGAGCAGCTCAAGATGATGGGCCTGTCCATCGACTGGAGCCGCGAATTCGCCACCTGCGATCCGGAATATTATCACCAGCAGCAAAAGCTGTTTTTGGAATTCTACAAGGCTGGTTTTGTCTATCGCAGCGAAGCCGATGTGAACTGGGACCCGGTCGACATGACCGTGCTCGCCAACGAGCAGGTGATCGACGGGCGCGGCTGGCGTTCGGGCGCCATCGTCGAGCGGCGCAAGCTGTCGCAATGGTTCTTCAGGATTACCGCCTTCGCCGACGAATTGCTGCAAGGCTTGGAGACGCTGGACCGCTGGCCGGAAAAAGTCCGCACCATGCAGAAGAACTGGATCGGCCGCAGCGAAGGGCTGCGATTCCAGTTCACGCTGTCCAACCATGAAAAGCTGGACGTCTTCACCACTCGTCCCGACACGCTGTTCGGCGCGTCCTTCGTGGCGCTGTCGCCCGATCATCCGCTGGCCCAGGAACTGGCGGCGAAAGATCGCAAGCTTGAAGATTTCATCGCCGAATGCCGCAAGACCGGCACGGCGGAAGCGGAAATCGAAAAGGCCGAGAAGCTGGGCTTTGATACCGGGCTGACGGCTGCCCATCCCTTCGATCCCGACTGGGAGCTGCCGGTGATGGTGGCCAACTTTGTGCTGATGGGTTACGGCACCGGCGCCATTTTCGGCTGCCCGGCACATGACCAGCGCGACCTGGATTTTGCCCGCAAGTACAAATTGAACGTGACGCCGGTGGTGGTGCCGTCGGATGCCGATCCCAGGACTTTCGATGTCGGCAAGGAAGCCTATGTCGGTCCCGGCAAGCTCGCCAACTCGCGCTTCCTGGACGGCATGACGGTGGAACAGGCCAAGGCCGAAGTCGCGTCGCGCCTGGAAAAAGACGGCATCGGCGAACGCACGGTGAATTACCGCCTGCGCGACTGGCTGGTGTCGCGCCAGCGCCCCTGGGGCTGCCCCATTCCCATGGTCCATTGCCAGCAGTGCGGCGTGGTGCCGGTACCCGTTGATCAGCTGCCTGTGCGGCTGCCCGAGGTCATCAACTTTAACGTCAAGGGCAATCCGCTGGATGCCGATACGGCGTGGAAGACCACCACCTGTCCTTCGTGCAAGGGCGCGGCCGTGCGCGACACCGACACGCTGGATACCTTTGCCGACTCGTCCTGGTATTTCCTGCGCTTCACCAACCCGCATGCCGATGCGCCGGTGGACAAGAAGGACGCCGATTACTGGATGCCGGTGGACCAGTATATCGGCGGCATCGAGCACGCCATCCTGCATCTTCTCTATGCGCGCTATTTCACCCGCGCCATGTCCAAGCTGGGACTGGTGCGCGAACCCGAACCTTTCGCGGGCCTGTTCACACAAGGCATGGTCTGTCACGAGACTTACAAGGATGCCAATGGCGGCTGGGTGACACCGGACGAAATCGAAAAGCGCGACGGCAAGGCTTTCTTCCTGGGCACCGATACCGAGGTGGCGATCGGCCCGTCCGAGAAAATGTCCAAGTCCAAGAAGAACGTGATCGCGCCAGAAACCATCATCGCCGATTACGGCGCCGACACCATCCGCTGGTTCATGCTGTCGGATACCCCGCCGGAACGCGACATTGAATGGACCGATGCCGGCGCCGAAGGCTGCTGGCGTTTCGTCCAGCGCATTTACCGGCTTTGCACCGAAGCGACCGATCTGCCCGCGCCGGGCACGCCGGTCAGCGGCGACGACGCGGAATCCAAGACCCTGCGCCAGGCGGTTCATAAAGCGATCCAGGCCGTGACCGAGCATCTGGAAAACCTGCGCTTCAACAGCGCCGTCGCCCAGCTTTACACGCTGGCTAACGCCATCGGCGCCGCGCCCAAGGCCAATCCCTCGGCCCGGCGCGAGGCGCTGGAAGCCATTGTCCTGCTGGCCGCGCCGATGATGCCGCATCTGGCGGAAAGCTGCTGGCAGGCGCTGGGGCATGGCAAGCTGGTGGCGCAAACCCCCTGGCCAAAATATGATCCGGCCCTGACGGCATCGGACTCCGTCACCATCGCCATTCAGGTCAATGGCAAGCGGCGCGGCGAGATCAGCATGGCCAAGGATGCCGACAGCAAGACGGTCGAGGCCGCCGCCCTGGCGGATGAGGGTGTGATCCGCGCCCTGGAAGGCAAGGCGCCCAAGAAAGTGATCGTCGTGCCGAACCGCATTGTGAACATCGTCGCATGAGCAGGATCGCCGCCCTCGCTGCGTTCCTGATGCTGCCTTTGCTGTCTGCCTGTGGCTTCCAACCGCTCTATGGCGGCAATCTGGCGCCGCAAATGTCGACGATCTTTGTCGAGGATATTCACGAGCGCAACGGATTCGAGCTGCGCACCCGTCTGATCGAGATTCTGGATTCCGATGGCGTGGTGACGGGCAAGCGCTATCGCCTCAAGATCAGCCTGAGCGAATCCAGCCAGGGCATTGCGCTGCAGAATGACGCCACCATCACCCGCTACAACAACCGCATGGAAGCGCGCTATGTGCTGAGCGATGCCGGCGGCAAGGAGCTCTACCGCGGCAGCCAGAGCGAATTGTCGTCCTACAATGTGGTGCAGTCGCCCTATGCCACGCTCGCCGCCGAGCAGGATTCCGGCAAGCGCGCGGTGCAGGACATGGCCGAACGCATCCGGCTGGAACTGGGCGTCTGGTTCCGGCGGCAGAAATGATCGTCAAGAATCACGAAGCGGACCGTTATGTGGCTTCGCCGCCCAAGACGCTCAGCATCGCGCTGGTCTATGGCCCCGATGCGGGCCTGGTGCAGGAACGTGCCGAAAAATTGCTCAAGACCGTGGCCCCCGATCTTACCGACGCTTTCAATGTCGCGGACCTCAGCGAAACGGTGCTGCTGGCCGATCCGGCGCGTCTGGCCGATGAGGCCGCCGCCATTTCCATGATGGGCGGGCGCCGGGTGGTGCGGGTGCGCGGCGCCGGTAATGACCTGGTGGGAATCGTCGAATCCTTCATGGACGACCCCAAGGGTGACTCGCTGGTGGTGATCGAGGCCGGCGACCTGGCCAAGACATCGGCGTTGCGCAAGCTGTTCGACGATCACAAGAGCGCCGCCGCCATCCAGTGCTATCCCGATTCCGTGCGCGACCTGGGTGATGTGGTGCGCGATGCCTTGCGCGCCGAAGGCCTGTCCATTGCCCCCGACGCGCTGGAAGACGCGGTGTCGCGGCTGGGCTCCGACCGGGGCGTGACCCGGCGCGAGATTGAGAAGCTACTGCTCTACATGCACGGCAAGAAACAGGTCGGCATCGAGGATGTCCGCGCCGTGATGGGCGATGAGGCCGAGGCCCGCAGCGAAAGCGCCTGTGATGCGGCGGCCGGCGGCGATCTGGTGAAGCTGGACCGCGAGCTGGAGCGGCTGTGGGTTTCCGACACCAATCCGGCCCAGGTGATCCGCAGCGCCATGGGCCATTTCCAGAAGCTGCTGCAGGCGCGCGAAAGCACCCAGCGCGGCGAAGCCCTCGACACCGTGATGAAGCGGCTGCGCCCGCCGGTGCATTTTTCGCGGCAAGCGGGCTTCAAGGCCCAGGCTCAGCGCTGGAATACCGACAAATTGGGCGAGGCGCTGGACATGCTGCTCGAAGCCGAACTACTTACCCGCACCACCGGCGTGCCCGCCGAAGCGGTGACGGGCCGCACTCTGATGAACATCGCCGCCATGGCGAAGGGACGCATGTAATGCTCAAAGTTCGCATCATTCCCTGCCTCGACGTGAAAGATGGCCGTGTGGTCAAGGGCGTGAACTTTGAGGGCCTGCGCGACGCCGGCGATCCGGTGGAGCAGGCGATCCTCTACGACAAGGCCGGGGCGGATGAGCTCTGCTTTCTGGACATCACCGCGTCGCACGAGAATCGCGGCACCATCCTGGATGTGGTGCGGCGTACCGCCGCAGTCTGTTTCATGCCGCTGACGGTGGGCGGCGGGGTCCGCACCCTGGAAGATATCCGCGCTTTGTTGCTGGCGGGCGCCGACAAGGTCTCGATCAACACCGCCGCCGTGTCACGCCCCGAGTTCGTCAAGGAAGCGGCAGAGAAGTTCGGCAGCCAGTGCATCGTCGCCGCGATTGACGCCAAAAAGGGCGAAAAGGGCAACTACGAAATATTCACCCATGGCGGGCGCAAGCCCACCGGCATCGATGCGGTGGAGCATGCCAGGAAGCTGGTCGGCTATGGCGCGGGCGAAGTGCTGCTCACCTCCATGGACCGCGATGGCGTGAAGTCGGGCTATGACCTGGAGCTGACCCGCGCGGTGTCCGATGCCGTGCCGGTGCCGGTGATCGCCTCGGGCGGGGTGGGCAATGTCCAGGACCTGGTGGACGGCGTGGTCAAGGGCCATGCCAGCGCCGTGCTGGCAGCCTCGATCTTCCATTTTGGCGAAGTCAGCATCGCGCAGGCGAAACAGGCTCTCGCCGCTGCCGGCCTGCCCACACGCCCCATATAACCGGGCGCCGCGATTGATGGCGTGGGCGATTTGATCCTAGGGTGGGTCCATGGACGACAGCAGCGCCAAGATCCATTTCCTCGCCGCCCGAAATCTTGGCCCGGCCCGCCCCGCCAAGGCCATGCCGTCGCATGTCACCGGCGACATGCGTCCGGGTGAAGCCTTTCGCGCCACCCTGTCCGACTGCCTGGCCCAGATCACCGCCAACGCCGCCACCGTCCGGAGCGGCTATTCGGCGGAAGGCCTGCATCAGCTGCGCGTCGCCTTCCGTCGCCTGGAGGTGGCGCTGGGCGCCTTCGGGCGCGAGTTCAAGCAGGACTGGCTGGAGGAATTGCGCGGCCGCGCCAAGATCCTGTCGGGACGCCTCGCCCCGGCGCGCGACCTTGATGTGTTCATTGCCCGGCGGCTGGATGCGCCGGACAAGGATGGCGAAGGCTTCGCCCAGCTTCGCGTCCGCGCCGAAACCGCGCGCGATGCGGCCTGGGACGCTGCCACCGCCAGCATACGCGGGAGCGAGTTTGTGCGTTTCACGGATGATGTGGCGGCCCTGGTCCATTCGCAATTGCCGCTGACCCGCCAGCGCCGCCTGCCCAAGACGGCGGCGCGCATCCTGGACCGCCAGATGAAGCGGGTGAAAAAACGCGGCCGTACCGCCCGTTCCAAGGAGGAAGGCGATCTGCACCGCCTGCGCATCGCGCTCAAGAAACTGCGCTACACGGCGGAATTCTTCGCACCGCTTTATCCCAAGGCGGCGGTAAGGCGCTATTTGCGCGCGGTGAAGGCCTTGCAGGAACATATGGGCGAACTCAACGATATCGCCAATGTGCGCGGTGTGATTGGCGATCTTCTGCAGCTCCAGCCCAAGAATGTCCGCAAGGAGGATGAGGCGAGCTTGCGCTTTGCCGCCGGTACCCTGGTGGGCTGGCATCGGGCGCAGACCCCGCGCGCCATAAGCCAGGCTTTGAAGCGCTACACCGAATTCCGCAAGGTCACGCCATTTTGGCGATAGCTCTCATTTCTCCATGGCCGGCCTTGAGCCGGCCATCCAGCCTTTGACTCTGGATGGGCGGGTCAAGCCCGCCCATGGAGATCAGAGAGACACAAATTCCAGATTGAGTGTTTCAATCTTCGGCGTACCCGCCGCGTCCAGCGACAGGACCAGTATCTTGGACACATCCAGATCGGCGGGCATGGGCGCATCCATCGCCCAGCCCGTCGCCAGGGTATAGGCGGCGCGCAGCACGCCCAGATGCGCCACCGCCGCCGCATCGCCTTCGCCGCTGGCGACATACTTGAGGAAAGCGCCGACCCGGGCATGCAGTTCGCCGGTGGATTCCCCGGCCATCGGGCGGAATTCCGCGCCGCGCTGCGAACCGGCCATGACAAAGGCGTCATCGCCATGCCGGGCGAAAATCTGCTCCCGGGTCAGGCCTTCCCATTGGCCCCAATGCTGTTCCATCAGCCGCGCGTCCTGCACCGCGTTCGCAAGCAGCAGGGCCTCGGCCGTCTGGCGGGCGCGCAGCAGCGGGCTGCAATAGACGCGCGCCACGGCAAAGGGCAGGCGCAGGCCCGCCATCTTCGCAAGCCCTGTGTCACTTAAGGGAATATCGGTATGGCCCTGAATGCGTCCGGCGGCATTCCAGTCGGTGGGGCCGTGACGCAGAAAGGCAATCTTTAAACGTCGATCTCCACGATCACCGGCACATGGTCCGATGCCTTCTGCCAGCCGCGCATTTTTTTCAGGATGCGCTGTGACTTCAGCGCGCCCTTGAGCCCTGGGCTGGTCCAGACATGGTCCAGCCTGCGGCCGCGGTCAGATGCTTCCCAGTCGTTCGCGCGATAGCTCCACCAGGAATAGATTTTCTGGTCGGGCGGAATGAAATGGCGGGTGGAGTCGGTCCAGTCAAAGGCGGCCTGGGCCTCGCCCAGCAGCCGTGTCTCCACCGGCGTGTGGCTGACGATGTTCAAGAGTTGCTTGTGGCTCCACACATCATGTTCCTGCGGCGCCACGTTCAGATCGCCCATCAGCAGGACGGGATCACTCTTCTTCGCCGCCCGCCTGGAAAAGAATCTCGCCATGCCCTCCAGGAAATGCAGCTTGTGCGCGAACTTCGGATTGGCCTCGGGGTCGGGAATGTCGCCGCCCGCCGGCACATAGAAGTTATGCAGCTCCACGCCATTGGCCAGGGTCACGCCCATATGCCGGGCATGGCCTTCGCGGCAGAAATCCTGCACCCCGGTTTCGCGGAACGGGGTTTTCGAAAGGATCGCCACGCCGTGATAGGCCTTCTGGCCGTGGATCGCCCGATGGACATAGCCCAGCTTTTGAAAGGGCAGTTTGGGGAACAGCTCGTCCATCACCTTGGTCTCCTGCAGGCACAGGACATCCGGCTGCTCGTCCCGCAGAAAACGGGTCACCAAATGGATGCGATGGCGCACCGAATTGACGTTCCAGGTGGCGATTTTCAAACTTTGCATTCCTTCCATGCTGCATCTGCACAGCAGTCACAAACCTGCACGCAATTTTATTGCAAATTCAATGACTTCAAAGTGTTAACGCCTTATTTTGCCGCGATATAGCCATAAATTGCATAGCTCAGCATCATTGAAATGCAATCATTAGACTTCTATATCGCAGCGCAGCAAAGAGTTCTGGCTGACGTACAAGCACATTGCAAGGTACATTGCTTAAACAGGTATTATGCGATACAAGCTAGCCAGGATGATATTTCAAAGGAGCAAGACATGACCAAGATTTTTCACACCCAAGTGCCGCAAGACGAGACGGTGAACAATACCATCGCCGACGTCTTCAACGTTGCCGCCATCGCGCTGACCGGCGTGCTGGGGCTTCTGACCGTCGCCGCCACCATCTAACGGACGGCAACGGCCAGCGCGCCCCGGCGGGCATAGCCCGCCAACTTAAGACCCCCGGCGGGCATAGCCCGCCAACTTAAGAAACGGGCGCATTGGCCAAAGGCCAGCGCGCCCGGGGGGAGATCGCAAGATCGTCACCGCCCGCGCCGGCGGATAAACGTTCCACGCCCGCCCAGGCGATCATGGCCGCATTGTCGGTACAAAGCCTGGGCGGCGGGACGCGCAGGATGAAGCCTTCATTCCCGCACAATTCCGCCAACGCGCCGCCGATGGCCTGATTGGCCGCGACCCCGCCGGCCACCACCATGGTTTCGCCATCCGGAAAGTCCTTGCGGAACATCTGCATGGCGATGCGGCTGCGGTCGCGCAGAATATCGATCACGGCGGCCTGAAAAGAGGCGCTGACATCTTCGGTGCTGGCGCTGTGGTCCTGCAACAGCTGGCGCACCGCCGTCTTCAATCCCGAGAATGAAAAATCGGCGCCAGCGCGCTCCTGCCTGCCTTTGAAGAGCAGGGGGCGCGGCAGATCATGGGCTTTGGGATTGCCGCGCTTTGCCGCTGCTTCCACCGCCGGGCCGCCGGGATAGGCCAGCCCCAAAATCTTGGCGGTCTTGTCAAAGGCCTCGCCCACCGCATCGTCGATGGTGCTGCCATACAGGCGAAAGTCACCGGGCCCGCCAACGCCCACCAACTGGCAATGGCCGCCCGACACCAGCAGCAGCAAAAAGGGGAATTCCACGCCATGGGTCAGACGCGCCGTCATGGCGTGACCCATCAGATGATTGACCGCGATCAGCGGCTTGCCGGATGCGAGCGCCAGCGCCTTGGCGGTGGTCAGCCCCACCATCACGCCGCCGATAAGGCCGGGGCCGGCGGTAACGGCGATCCCGTCCATATCCGGCAGGTTTACATTCGCTTCTCCCAGCGCGCGCTCGATCACCCCATCGACGATTTCCAGATGGGCGCGGCTGGCGATTTCCGGCACCACCCCGCCATAGGGCGCATGCGCCTCGGTCTGGCTGAACACGATATTGGACAGGATTTCGCCAGGCCCCGGCGCTGTGCCGCGCACCACCGACGCCGCGGTTTCGTCGCAGCTGGTCTCGATGCCCAGAATGGTGAAGCTCTTGTCAGCCATGGCGCGCACCTTTACGCCCAAACGGCCATGTGGCAAAGGCGCTGATCCATGCATGTGTTGGTGACCAGACCTCTGGAAGACGGTGAAGAAATCGCCGCGCTTCTGGCGAAAATGGGGCATACGGCGCTGCTGGCGCCGCTGCTCAGCCCCCATTTCGAAGACGGGCCGGAACCGGATTTCAGTGGCGTGCAGGCCATCCTGGCCAGCAGCGCCAATGGCATCCGCGCCCTGATCCGGCGCACGGCGCGGCGGGACATTCCGGTTTTCGCGGTGGGCCCGCAGACCAGCCAGGAAGCGCAGGCCGCGGGCTTTACCGACATCAAGAATGCCGATGGCGACGCCCAGGCCCTGGCCGAAGCCACGGCGCGCTGGACCGTGCCGGACAAGGGCGCGCTGCTGCATGTCTGTGGCGCCGAAGCGCCCGGCACCCTGGCCGCGCTGCTGGAAAGTGCGGGTTTTACGGTACGCCGCGCGGTTCTGTACCGGGTGGATGCCGCCTCAAGCTTGCCGCAAGATGCTCGCCAAGTGTTGGCCGCTGGCCGGGTGGATGCGGCGCTGTTCTTCTCGCCGCGCAGCGCGCGGATTTTCTGCGAACTGGCGCAAGACCTGCCGACCGAAAAGCTGATTGCGCTCTGCATCAGCCCCGCCACGGCCAAGGGCCTGTCGCTGCCCTTTGCGCAAATTCGCATCGCCGCTGCGCCCAACCAAACCGCGTTGCTGGCGCTTATACAATAAGCCATTGGTGTCGTTATCTATTTTAACGTCAGTATCGACCGGCCTTTGGTGCGCAAGCGCGCCAAGCGCGGCCGGCAATGGCGCGGCACCCGCGCCCACACGCCGCGCTTGCGGGCCGCCAAGTGTCCTGTGAGACTTCGCGTATGCAGCATGAAGCTTTTGCGAACACCGAGGACTTTGGCGGCCCTGATATCGTCGCCGGATCCGGCCGGGTTTCGCGCCCCGGCGTGGATGCGCCCTATACCGGCTATGAGCTGGGAAAGCCCTATGACGAGATGTTCACGCCCGACGGCAAGGCGCGCTTTCCCTATGCGGCGCTGGACTCGCGGCTTTCCACGCTGCCGCTGGAAGAATTGAACCGCCGCCAGCAGGCCTGCGAACAAAGCTTTCTGCATCAGGGCATCACCTTCACCGTCTATAACGACAACCGCGCCACCGAACGCATCATCCCCACCGACCTGTTGCCGCGCATCGTCACCGCCAAGGAATGGGACCGTATCGAACGCGGTCTCACCCAGCGCATTCTCGCCCTCAACCTTTTCCTGCGCGACATCTACAGCGACGGCCGGGTGCTGAAGGATGGGGTGGTGCCGCGCTCGATGATCTACGGCTCCAAACATTATCGCCGCGAGATGCGCGGGCTGCCCGTGCCCCATGGCGCTTACGTCAATATCTGCGGCAGCGATCTGGTGCGCAACGAAGCCGGCGATTTCGTCGTGCTGGAGGACAATCTGCGGGTGCCGTCGGGCGTCTCCTACATGCTGGCGAACCGCGATGTGGTGCGCCGCGCCTTTCCAGCCGTGTTCCGCTCCATGGGCGTCAGGCCGATCGAACATTATCCGCTGGAGTTGCTGGCGACCTTAAGATCTCTGGTGCCGTTCCACGAAGATGTCTCCATCGCCATCCTGACGCCGGGCGTTTTCAATTCCGCCTATTTCGAGCACGCTTTTCTTGCGCGCCAGATGGGTGTGGAGCTGGTGGAAGGCCGCGACCTGCTGGTGAATGACAATGTCGTCTATACCCGCACCACTTCGGGCCTGAAGCGCATCGATGTCATCTATCGCCGCATCGATGACGATTTTATCGATCCGCTGATCTTCCGCGAGGACAGCTCGCTGGGCGTGCCGGGCCTGTTCAACGCCTATCGCGCCGGCAATGTGATGATCGCCAATGCGCTGGGGACCGGCGTGGCCGATGACAAGGCGGTCTATGCCTATGTCCCGCGCCTGATCCGCTATTACCTGGCCGAAGAACCGATCCTGGACAATGTCGAAACCTTCCTCTGCCGCGAGGAAAAATCGCTGAGCCATGTGCTGGCCAATCTCGACAAGCTGGTAGTCAAGGCAGCGGGTGAAAGCGGCGGCTACGGCATGCTGGTGGGCCCGCATGCCAGCCAAGCAGAGCGCGACGACTTTGCGCAGAAGATCAAGGCCGATCCGGAAAACTACATCGCCCAGCCCACCATCCAGCTTTCCACCGCACCCACCTTTATCGGCAGCGGCGTGGAAGCCCGGCACGTCGATCTGCGCCCATTCATCCTGCATGGCGCGGAAACCAAGATCGTGCCCGGCGCGCTGACGCGCGTTGCGCTCAAGCGCGGCAGCCTGGTGGTCAATTCCTCCCAGGGCGGCGGCTCCAAAGACACCTGGGTGTTGAGTCAATAGATGTTAAGCCGCGTCGCAGACTCCCTCTACTGGATGAGCCGCTATATCGAGCGGACTGAGCACACCGCGCGGCTGATCGCGGTGAAGCTGGATTCCATGGTCGAGCAGACGCCCGAAGACGCCGCCGCCAGCTGGGCGCGGGTGACCGAAGCGCTGACCGGTGAAAAAACCGCGCCATCGCATCTGGATGCCTTCGACATCACCGGGCGGCTGGCATTCGACCGCGAAAATGAAACGTCGCTGATCAATTCCCTGGCGCTGGCGCGCGACAATGCCCGCCAGGTGCGCGAGGCACTGTCGAACGAGGTCTGGGAAAATCTCAATCGGCTCTATCTGCGGCTGTCGCCCATGACGATGGATTCGATGTGGGTGCACACCCCCGGTCGCCTGTTCCGCGAGGTGCTGGAGGAAATGCACGCCCTGGAAGGCGTCACCTATTCCACTTTGTCCCATGGGGAAGGCTGGTATTTTCTGGAACTGGGTCGTCATATCGAGCGGGTGCAGCAGCTTGGGCGCCTGCTGGACCTGCATTTCAGCGCCGCCCAGAACAGCGAAAGCGGCCCCAAATATTTCGATTGGCTGGTGCTGCTGAAATTCTGCAGCGCCTGGGAGCCCTATACCAAGCGTTACACCGCTTCGATCCGGCCGCAGAAAATCGCCGAATTCCTGCTGTTCGACCCTGAATTTCCCCACTCCATATGCTTTTCGGTGGACCGGATGACCGAAGCCCTGGCGCGCGTGGCGCCGGGCGCGCCGCCGGCGCGCCGCGCCGCGGTGGAACGGCTGGCGGGGCGGATGAAGGCGGCGGTGGATTTCGGCCAGGTGGACGAGTTAATGTCGGGCGGGGTTGCCGCCTTCATCGCCGACATCACCAAACAGTCCGAGCAGATTCACAAGGCGCTGTATTCGTCCTACATCACCTATGGCGCGGAGACGGTGCTGTAATGTTCTATTCGATCCGCCATGTCACCCGTTTCCGCTACAGCGCGCCGGTGCGCGAGGCAGTGATGGAACTGCGGATGCAGCCGCGCTCGGAAGGGCCGCAGACCTTGCGCTCGTTCCAGATCGCCACCAATCCGCGCGCCCAGCTCTATGCCTATACCGATCATCTGGGCAACGCGGTCTATCACTTCAACATGCTGCGCGAGCATGAAGAACTGCGCATCGAGGCCCAGGCGGTGGTGGAAATAGGCCAGATGCGCCCCTTGCCCGAAAAGCTCGATGCGCTGGAATGGGGCCGCTACAACAGCTTCAATCTCAGCGACGATCATTTCGACATGCTGGAACCGTCGCGCTTCGCGCGGCCCTCGCCGGAGCTGGAAAGCTTCATGCGCATCGCCGATCTTGCCAAGCCCGAAGGCGACTCCCTGACCGCGCTCAAGACGCTTCAGCGCGCGATTTACGATTCCTTCGAGTATCAGAGCGGCGTGACGGAAGTGAATTCGCCCATCGAAGTGGCGCTGGAACAGCGGCGCGGCGTTTGCCAGGACTTCGCCCATATCATGACCACCATCGGGCGGGCCTGGCGCATCCCCTGCCGTTACGTCTCCGGCTATCTCCATCACAAGGGATCGCGCGACCGCTCCGCCGCTGATGCCACCCATGCCTGGGTGGAAGCCTATCTGCCAAGCCTAGGCTGGGTGGGTTTTGACCCCACCAACAATATCATGGCCTGCGAGCGCCATATCCGTGCCGCCGTGGGCCGCGACTATGCCGATGTGCCGCCGACGCGCGGCACCTATAAGGGCGGGGCGGACAGCGAACTTTCCATCGCCGTGTCGCTGGAGCCGACCCAGGCGCCGGTTCGTCATGAGGACTTTCTGAAAGTGACGCGGCCGATGACCTCGCCCACGCCGACACCGTCCATGCCGGAGCGGCTCTATCACCAGCAGCAGCAACAGCAGCAATAGGCGCGGATCTTTTGCGCCGTGAGTGCGTCGCGCGTCGCTCATGGGCTATTCGCCCACATCGCTCCTTGCTCCTGCTCACGTCACAAAATCTCTCGCGCCTGTGGTATAAAGCCCTATGACTCAGCGTAGAAAAAGAGAACTCAGTGGCACCCTGGAAGTGGATGGCTGGCCGCTGCGCTGGACGCTGAAAAGCGAGCAGATCTGGAGCGGTGACGGCAACCATGTCGGCCTGCGCCTGTCGGTCGAGCGCAGCGATGAAACGCGCCGCGAACTGATCCTGGAATATCCCTTTCAGGAATTGCCGGGTGGCCGCACCGCGCGGCCCGATATCAACCTGCACCTGCTGGCCGATGACGTGCGCGCCGCCATCGAAGCGGGCTGGAAGCCCAAATCGCGGGGCAGGCCTTTTACGCTGATGTGCGATTAGGCCAGCGTCCTCCCTTGCGCGCGCGTAGCGCGCAGGCAGGGGAGGGTGAGTAGCGACAGCGTGCGAACGTAGCACCGTTCGGTCGGCAAAAGCTCCACTGGAGCTTTTGCTGATCGACCTCACGGTGCGAAGGCCGGAGGGGTTAGATCAAAGGCTTGCGTTCTGCGCCGGACGCGAAGACTTCCAGTTCATCCGCGACATCAGGCATCAGCGCATTCCAGTCGCCGAACTTTTCGGGTGACAGAACGCGGGTGCTGGCATACCAGGGATATTCGTTCGTCCCCAGCTGCGGCCAAGTACGCCCGGCGGTGAGGAACCAGACCGTGGTGCCGACGCTGGCGGCGGTGGCCGCCGCGGCGGTGGGCGCTGACAGGACCAGGTCCAGCGCCGCGCACAGCGCCGCCGAGCCGTCGATATCGTCCTTCAGGTCCAGGCCTTCCATCTGGTGAATCTTGATGCCGAATTTTTCCTCGGCGCGCGCAATCTCGGCGCTGCAATCGCCATATTGCAGATTGACGAAGGTGACGCCGGGGGTCTGCAGCACCGGGCCCCAATGGTCGATGGGCGAGAAATACTTGGCGCGCTTGGCGCCCAGCATCATGGAGCGCCAGCACAGGCCGACCTTCTTTTCCGGGCCCATGGCATCCAGCTGGCGCTTGAAGTCCGCCACGCGTGCCGGATCGGGTACCAGGAACGCCTTGTGCGGGAAGTCGCTGATGGCATTGCGGTACACCTGAAGCGCCGAGCCCATCGGCGACCACAGGTCGGGCTTGTTCTCTTTCGAAGCGAAGGGAATCAGGCGCAGCGCCTTGTTGCCGTCCGCGTCGATCAGCGTGCGGTCGTCATAGGTGCCGACTTCGGCGCGCGGGAAAGAGCGCTGGAACAGACTCACCAGCCGGTGATCGACGCAAATCTGCAGCTTGCCGGTTTCGCCAATCGCGTCCTGCACATCGGGCAGGATGTTGGCGAACATGAACTCGTCGCCCAGGCCCTGTTCGCCCACCATCAGGATTTTCTTGCCCGCAAGCTCCTCGCCGGCCCATTTCGGTGCGTCGACCATATGGTGGAGGTAGGACCGGAAACGCTGGTCGTTGCGGATTTCATACTCGCGCCAGCCATCCTCCAGCCGGCCCGAGCCGATCAGGCAGATGCTGCGGGAGTGACGGGTTTCCATCCGTTCCGACGGATCGACCGCGAACTGAAGCGCCTTGTCTTAATTGACCAGTGCGTCTTCCAGCTGGCCCAGATGCTGATAGGCATAGCCCAGATTGTGATAGGCGCGGGCAAAGCCCGGCTCCAGCCGCGCGGCCTCGTTTTAGAATACCAGGCTTTCATCGGCGCGGCCTTCCTCGGCCAGCACGGTGGCCAGGGAATTCCACAGAATGGCTTCGTTCGGCATCTGAAAGAGCGCGGCGCGCAAGGTCTCGATTGCGTTCTCCGGCTGGCCCAGGTCGCACTGCACGCTGCCCAGATTGTTGTAGCCCAGGGGCGATTCGGGACAGGCGGCGATATACAGGCGGAACATCTTTTCCGCGCCTTCGGTCAGTTTCAGATTCCAGGCGGTGAGGCCCAGATTGATCAGCAGTTCGGGATCCTCGGGATCGAGCTGGAAAGCGCGTTCATAGGTCACCAGCGCCTTGTGCAGATGGCCCATTCGCTCCAGCGCCATTCCCGGCGAGCGCGGGCCAAAGGCCAGCGCGAGGGAAGGGAATCCATCTTTCCGCACGCACTTGTGCTGACGTAGAGATGGATTCCCTTCCCTCGCGCCGCGATGCGGCGCTCGCCGGGAATGACGGGCTTTAGATAACTTTATTGAAAACTATCACGCCGGAAGACTGCGGCGCATAACCGGGCCTGGGCCCATAGGTGCGGGTCGGCGCATTGGCGCGTTCGACTTCGGCGGCGATGGCCTTGACCATGCCTTCGCTGGCATTCTTGACCCGGGTCAGCATGCGGGCGTGCAATTGCAGCACCTCGCGGAATTTGGCAGTGATGGCGACAAAGCGCTGGCGCAGGCTCGGCGGCGCGGCCTGGGCAATGCGCGGATCGAAGCCCTGGGCTTCGCGGCCATAGAGCGCGGTCAGCTTCTGGATTTCCGGATCGGCGGTGAGCAGCGCCTGGGGCCTGCCTTCCTTGAGCGCCGCGATGTCGCTTTCCAGCGCCGCGATCAGCCGCTCGGCCATGGAGATCAGGCGCTCGATGCGGGGCCCATCTTGAGGAACAACGTCCGTCATTGGGCGGCTCCCGAAGCCGGCGCCTGCTGATGCTTCATCAGTTCGGCCTGCATGGACGCGGCCAGGCCGAAGCCGCCGCGCGCTGTCAGGCCCTTGGCATACTGGTCCACCATCATCGAGCGGAACATTTCTTTGCCCTGGCCGCCGCCGAACATGCCGTCAGACTTGATGCCGGAGAACATCGCACCCAGGAACTGCGCGATGAAGACGCTTTCATACTCCTTGGCGGCATGGGCCGCCTTGGCCGGGTCCACGATACCGCTGGGGCGCGTGGGCAGCGAAGGCTGCTGGGCCTGGAACAGGGCGCTCTGGTAGCTCGCGTCCATCAGCCCCTCCCTTAACCGATGACCTGGATGTCGGCCTGCAAGGCGCCGGCAGCCTTGATGGCCTGCAGGATGGAGATGACGTCGCGCGGGCCTACGCCCAGCGCATTCAGCCCGTCCACCACATGCTGCAGCGAAACACCTTCCTGCAGCACGGTCATCCTGTTGCCCTTGCTGTCGTCGATCTAGATGTTGGTGCGCGGCACGACAACCGTGTCGCCGGTCTGCGAGAAGGGCGAAGGCTGGCTGACCTGCGGGGTCTCGCTGACCTTGATGGTCAGGTTGCCCTGGGCGATGGCCACGGTGGAGATGCGCACATCCGCGCCCATCACGATCACGCCGCTGTTTTCGTCGATGATGACCTTGGCGGGCTGGTCCGGGTTGACCTTCACCTGTTCAATCTCGGTGAGAAGCGCCATCACGCCGCCGGGATAATTGGCGGGCACGGCCAGTTCGACATTGGAGGGATCGATGGCTGTGGCATTGCCGCCGCCCAGATAGGCGTTGACCGCCTTGGCGATGCGGGTGCCGGGCGCGGCGAAGGCGGGAAGGCTGGCGGTCACCATCACGGCGGCGACATTCTTGGTCTGCATCACCTGGCCGCGGGTGTTGACCCCCAGCCGTTCCAGCATGGTCTGGATGCTCTGCTGGGTGAAGGGCGCGTTCTTCAGGCTGTCGCCGGTGCCGTTCAGGCCCACGACCAGGCCATAGCCGACCAGCATATTGTCGCGAATGCCCTGGACCTCGATCAGGTCCTTCACCCGGCTGAAGGCCAGGACAGGCGCGGGAGCGGCCGCGATGGCGACTCCCACGGCGAGGGCGGAGAGGCGGAGATAATAAGGTGCGCGGCGCATGATCGGCTTCTGCCTTTATGTTCGCGTGTGTCATTGCCAGTTTCGTGCCGCCGCCCCTCCCAAAATACTTGTTTAAATACAATGGTTTGCTGAACGCCCGAACAGTGTTCGGGCGCGGTCGGCATCTATTGCCGGGTGAAAACGGCCAGGGGCGGCTGTTTTTGTTATCCCTCCTCCGGCTTTCAGCTTCCGTCCGCTCATGCCGTAAATCGCGGCTGCGCGCGCCTTCACCCAGTGCGGCAAAAGCGGTTTTCCAGGGTGGGCGCCGGTTTGGCGAATCTCGGGCGGATGATCCGGATTGGCGCGCCGAACGGCCCCTAGCCGACATCGGCGGACCATTTGGGCAGCGCCGTGGCCAGCGCCACCCTCAGCACTGTCCCACCTGCGCAATGGCGGAAAGGCCGGGAAAGAAAATCAAAGTGCCGGTGGATATCGAAGCGGCGAACAGGCCCATCACCAATCCGCGATTGGTGACAAACCAGCGATTGACGATGGTGGCCGACCCAAGGCCACGATCACCGTGGCGTGAATTCCGAACCGCTGCATGGCGGCGGCGCGAAACTGATCGTGCCGCGCGACCAGCCTTGCGTTTCGCATCTGCGGCAAGGCGGTCGCATGAACCCCGCATGGACTAAGGCCAAATGAGGTCCTACTTTCTTGCTGCCGTGAATGAAGAAACCCGCCTTTCCACCCTGTCGCTGGTGATTTCCGGTATCCGCAAGTCCCTGGTGGTCTGGACCACCGGGCCGAAGTTTCGTTGATGGTCATGGGAGACGAAAAATACGCTGCCATGCTTCCCTTCGTCGCCTGGAGCGGCGCCTTCACGCCGGCGGAGCTGGACCGCATTGAAGCCTATGGCGACCGGCTGACGGTTGAAAAGGCGACTGTGGCGGCGGATTCGGAGCAGAAGGAAGATGAGAGTACGCGGATTTCGCGCACCGCCTGGATCGCGCGCAACCCGGAAACCGACTGGTTCTATGACCGGATCGAGCGGGTCGCCCGCATGCTGAACGACCGCGTCTGGCAGTTCTCGATCAGCGGCTTTTCCGAACTGTTTCAATACACCATCTATGACGGTTCGGAGCGGGCCTATTTCGACTGGCAGGTCGATCAGGGCCATCTGGCGGTGCAGCGCAAACTGTCCATCTCGGTACAGCTGACGCATGGCGAGCAGTATGAAGGATGCGATTTGCAGTTTCATGGCCGGAAAATCATCGACACCGCACCCAGGGAGCGGGGTGCCGTGGTCGCTTTTCCGTCCTATGTTCTGCATCGCGTGACGCCGATCATCAGCGGCACGCGCAAGGCGGTGGTGATCTGGATCACCGGACCGAAATTCAAATGAAGGTGCTTGCATAACAAGAACAAGAGTGGGGGGCATGCATGTCGTTATTCAATCCTGCGTCATCACCCGTGATCATGGGCGGCGGCCTTGTGGTCTGGGAAAATCTGTTCACGCCGGCGGAACTGGACGCGATCGAACAAATTGGCGATCGCCTCAATCAGGAGAGGGCAGAGCTGCTCGCGAAGGATACCGGCCGCGACAGTATCCGCGTCACCCGCGTCGCCTGGCTGATGCGCGATGCGCAAACGGAAAGCTTCTATGCCCGGATGGAAGAAGTGGTGCTGCGGCTGAACGCGCAATTCTTCCGCTATGACCTGTCGGGAGTGGTGACATTTCAGTATGCCGTCTACGACGGCACCGAAGGTGGACATTTCGACTGGCACAAGGATTACGGCAAGGATTATGGCGCGCCGGATCAGGAGCCTCGCAAATTGTCGCTAAGCATTCAGTTGAGCGATCCCGCGAATTATCAGGGCGGCGAACTGGAAGTGCGTGCCGGCAATATCACCGATGTCGCGCCCAAGACGCGCGGCGCGATAGTCGCGTTCCCGTCCTATGTTCTGCACCGTGTGACACCAACAACATCGGGCGTTCGCAAATCCCTTGTTGTCTGGGCGGTGGGACCTGAGTTCAAATAGGTGCTGCAAAGCCTGCGCCGAAAGCCTAACAAATGTTATCACCGCATCCCGCGGCCGCGCCCGTTCCGGCGGGCGAATATGTCGTGTGGGAAAATGCATTCAGTCCCGCTGAGCTCCAGATAATCGAAAGATACGGCGATGGCCTGGCGCTGCAGAAGGCGGATCTGTCCGGCAAGCGTGCCGACTATGATGCGATCCGTGTCACCCGTGTCGCATGGATCGAGCGCAAACCGGAAACCGCCTGGCTCCATGACCGGCTGGAAGAAATGGTGCTGCGTCTCAACGAGCAGTATTTCAAGTATGAACTGTACGGCCTGGCCGAGAGCTTTCAGTACACCGTTTATCATGGCAGCGAAGGCGGGCATTTCGACTAGCACAAGGATCATGGCAGCGCGCTCGAAGAGCCGCGCAAGATTTCCCTCAGCCTGCAATTGTCTGAAGCAGACGCCTATGAAGGCTGTAACCTTGAACTGCATGGCGCCGATGTGCAGGTCGCGCCCAGGACACGGGGCACCATGATCGCCTTTCCCTCCTATATGCTGCACCGGGTTACCCCCGTCCTTTCGGGAATCCGAAAGTCGCTGGTGATCTGGGCGGCGGGCACGGAATTTCGATGAGTTCGGGGCCGGTGGTGCAGGGACCGTTTATCGCCTGGGAGGGTGCACTCACCCCGGCAGAGGTCGATGCCATCGTCGCCCATGGCGATGCCCTGCTGCACAGCAAGGGCACGCTTGAGGGCAAGAGTGGTGCAATTGACACGGTGCGCATCACCGATCTGGCCTGGATCGAACACGGTCCCGACACGCAGAAGCTCTATGAGCGTCTTTCCCAGATCGTGCTGCGACTGAATACCGACTTTTACCGCTTTGACCTGACCGGGCTCGAAAACCTGCAATACACCATCTATGACGGGCGACAGGGCGGCCATTACGACTGGCACATCGATTTCGGGCACAAGAATTTCAAGCCGCGCAAGATTTCCCTCAGCGTCCAGCTCAGCGATCCGGCCGATTACGAGGGCTGTGAGCTTCAGTTCCAGATCGATAGCGCGGTGAAAGTCGCGCCCAGAACCCGCGGCACGGTCGTCGCCTTCCCCTCCTTCTTCCTGCACCGCGTCACGCCGGTGACCAAAGGGGTACGCAAATCGCTGGTCTTGTGGGCCACGGGGCCGGAATTCCGCTAATTTTCTCAAAGGGATAGACAGGGCAGGCGGGGCTTTCTATTTTGCCCGGCATGACCGCGCCGCGCCCCGCACTGCTTTGCATTCTCGATGGCTGGGGCTGGCGCGAAGGCGCCGCGCCCGACAATGCCATCGCGCGCGCGAATACCCCCAACTACACCCGGCTTCTGGCGACGTGCCCGCATGCCCTGCTGGAAACCAGCGGCCATGCGGTGGGCCTGCCCAAGGGACAGATGGGCAATTCCGAAGTCGGGCACATGAATATCGGCGCAGGCCGGGTGGTGGTCCAGGACCTGCCGCGCATCGACGTCGCCATCGAGGATGGCAGTCTGGAGCGCCGCCCCGTGCTGCTGTCACTTTTGGAAAAAGCCAAAAGCTCCAAACGTGCCGTTCACATCATGGGCCTGATGTCGCCCGGCGGCGTGCATTGCCATCAGGATCACATCGCCGCGCTGGTCAAGATTGCAAATCAGGCGGGCGTGCCGGTCTTTGTGCATGCCTTTCTCGACGGACGCGACACCCCGCCCAAAAGCGCCGGCGGTTTTGTCGCCAAGTTTCTGGACGACATTGCCGGGCTTGCGGGCGTCAGGCTGGCGACCTTGTCAGGGCGCTTCTATGCCATGGACCGCGACCAGCGCTGGGACCGGGTGGAGAGATGCTACAACGCCATTATCGACGCCTCGGCTCGCCGCTTTGACGATGCGGGTGCGGCGATCGAATCGTCTTATGCGGAAGATGTCACCGACGAATTCCTGCTGCCTTGCGTGCTGGGGGATTATGCCGGGGTGGAAGATGGCGACGTGCTGCTGTTCGCCAATTTTCGCGCCGACCGGGCGCGCGAGATTTCCGCCGCGCTGCTGGACAATGGGTTTGACGGTTTCGAACGCTCACGCATCGCTTCGTTCGGTGCCGCGGCGGGCCTGACAGAATATTCCGATCATCTGCGGACGCTGATGGGGGCGGTGTTTCCGCCCGAAGATGTGCGCGAGACTCTGGGCGAGGTGGTAGCGCGTTCCGGCCTCAGGCAATTGCGTATCGCCGAGACCGAGAAATATGCCCATGTCACCTTCTTCCTGAATGGCGGGCGCGAGCAGGTGTTCCAGGGCGAAGACCGCATCCTGGTGCCCAGCCCCAAAGTGGCGACCTACGACCAGAAGCCGGAAATGAGCGCCTATGAAGTCACCGGGAAGCTGGAAGAGGCGATTGCCAGCGGCAAATATAACCTGATCGTCTGCAACTATGCCAATCCCGACATGGTGGGCCATACCGGCATCATGAGCGCGGCCGTGAAAGCGGTGGACACGATCGACATCTGTTTGGGCCGGCTGATGACGGCACTTGAGAAAGCAAATGGCGTGATGCTGCTCACCGCCGATCACGGCAATATCGAGATGATGCAGGATCCGGGCACCGCCGAACCCTATACCGCGCATACGACGCTGGCCGTGCCTATCATCGCCTTCGGTGCGCCGCCGGGAGCGCGGCTTGTCAATGGTCGGCTGGCCGATGTCGCGCCCACCCTGCTGGAGCTGATGGGGCTGGCCAAGCCGCAGGTGATGAGTGGTCATTCTCTTTTGGTGAGAGGCGCGTGAAGGCCAGGCTCCCCTTCCTTCTGGCCGCCGCCCTTCTGGTGCAACCGTCTCTCGCCGCGCCAAATTCGAATCTTGCGCAGACGCCGAAAAAAGTCATGGCGCCCATCCGCCCCATCCCGCGTCCGGCGCTGCGCGCCGAAAAGCCCGAACCGATGATCGATCTGAGCCAGGCCCTGCCGGGCACGGCGTTGTCGACGCTGCCGTCCAGCGCGCAGCAGCTCAAAAGCCTGTCGTCGGAACTCAAGCAGGGCCAGCCGCAACTGGCCAGCGCGAGGGCGAGGAGCGATATGCTGGCGGCCGAGGCACTGGAATTGCGCCGACGCCTGATCGCAACGGCCCAGCGGATCGAGGAACTGGAACGGCTGCGCATCGCCGCCGATCTTCAGATTGAAAAACTTGAAGCAGAGAACAAGCGCCTTAGCGCGGGCTTCGCCAATGACCGGGTGGCGGTGACCAGGCTGCTGGCAGTGCTGCAGCGCTTGCAGCACGACATGCCGCCGGCGATCGCCATGCATCCGGGCGATGCGCTTGGCGCGGCACGCGGCGCCATGCTGATCGGCTCTTCGCTGCCGTCGGTCTATGCCCAGGCCGCCAGCCTGTCGCGGCGGATCTATGCCCTGAAGCGAAGCCGCGCGGCGCTGGAACTCGAGCGGCACGTCGCCGCCGACACCGGCGCCCGCCTGGGTGTCGCGCGCGGCGAACTCGACGTGCTTCTGGCGCAAAAGGAAAAGGAAGCGGCGGGGGCTGCCGACGCTTATGACAAGCTGAAGGCCCAGCTGGCGATCATTGCCCGCGAGGCGGCCGATTTTCAGGCGCTGGCGGCCCGGGTCCGCAGCCTTCGCCAGAGCGGAACTTCCGACCAGAGCGTGGTGGTTGTGACGGCCCAAAACAGTGGTTCCGCTGGGGGGCTGGCCAGGAATTCGCTGCTGGAACCTGTGGTGGGAACCGTGGCGTGGGGCGGGGAAAAGGGCAATCCGGGCCTTACCTATGCGACCCGGCCCGGGGCCCAGGTGATCACGCCCTCCGACGGCAAGGTTCTTTTCGCCGGTCCTTACCATAAGAGCGGACAAGTCTTGATCCTGGAGATAACCACTGGCTACGATGTGGTCTTGGCGGGACTGGGACGCGTGACGGTAAGGCCGAACGATCAATTGCTGGCGGGCGAGCCGGTTGGAACCATGCCCGCCCAAGGCTCGGACAACAGGCTATACTTCGAGTTGCGTTACGGCGGTCATGGCCAGAATCCCGCGCCATGGATGAAGTTGAACCTGCGCCCCGCAGTTGGAAAGGCGAACGGCACATGAATAAGTTTGCATTGGTCAGTCTGGGTCTCGTCGGCGGTTTCGCCGTCGCCCTGGTTGCGCTGCCGGAAGCCAAGGGCGCCAATGATGCGTCCGCCTATGGACAGCTGGACCTGTTCAGCGACGCCTTCGAACGCGTGCGCGCCAACTATGTGCGCCCCGCCAAGGACAGCGAGCTGATCGACGCCGCCATTCAGGGCATGGTGTCCAACCTCGATCCCCATTCCAGCTATATGGACGCCAAATCCTATGGCGATATGCAGATCACCACCAAGGGCCAGTTCGGCGGCGTCGGCATCGAAGTCACGCAGGAAGACGGACTGATCAAGGTGATCTCGCCGATCGACGGCACGCCCGCGTCGCGCGCCGGCATCAAGTCCGGTGACCGCATCGCCGGCATTGACGGCAGTTCCATCCAGGGCCTGCCGCTCACCGAAGCGATCGACAAGATGCGCGGGCCGGCGGGCAGCAAGATCACGCTGACCATCCTGCGCGAAGGCGAAAAGAAGCCGTTTGACGTGACGTTGGTGCGCGCCATCGTGCGGGTGGATGCGGCTGCCTCCCGCCGCGAAGGCGATATCGGCTATGTCCGCATGCCCGGTTTCAACGAGCAGACCGCAGACGGTCTGGAGCGCGCGGTGCGCGATCTCAAGAAGCAGATCGGCCCCGGCATCAAGGGCTATGTGCTGGACCTGCGCAACAATCCCGGCGGCCTTCTGGATCAGGCGATCCAGGTGTCGGACAATTTCCTCGGCACGGGCGAGATCGTCTCCACCCGCGGCCGCCGCAGCGAAGACACCCAGCGCTATGACGCCAAGAGCGGCGATATCACCGACGGCAAGCCGATCGTGATCCTGATCAATGCCGGCACGGCCAGCGCCTCGGAAATCGTCGCCGGCGCGCTGCAGGACCACAAGCGCGCCACCATCATAGGCCTGACCAGCTTCGGCAAGGGTTCGGTCCAGACCATCATTCCTCTGGGCGAGGGCCGCGGTGCGCTGCGCCTGACCACGGCGCGCTATTTCACGCCGTCGGGTCATTCCATCCAGGCGCAGGGCATCATCCCCGACATCCAGGTGGCGCAGGGCGACGAAGCCAATGTGCCCAAACTGGCGCGTGCCTCGGAAGCCGATCTGCGCGGTCATCTGTCGGGCGAGCCGGTGCCGGCCAAGCGCACCAATGCGCCGGTGATCAAGCCGGCGGCGGGCGCCAAGTATGACGACTTCCAGCTCGCCTATGCCCTGGACCTGCTGCGCGGCAAGATGACGGTGGCCTCGGTCACCACCCCGCCGGCCCAGACCGCCACGGCGACGCCGCGCTAACCCGGCCCAAGCTCAGGCCCGCCTCCCCTTCGTGCGCATAGCCCACAAGAGGGGGAGGTGGTTTCAGCATGCGAAGCGAAGCTTCGCGAAAGCTGAAACCGGAGGGGGTCATTAATGGAATTAACCTCCTCCTAACCATGCTCCGGCATTAATGGCGCATGGCAACTGCCGCCGATTCCGCAGACGTGTTTGCCGTGTCCAAAGCCGGGCGCGCCCTGGCGTTCGCCAGCTCCTTCACCGTCTGCGTGCTGGCTGCGGGCATCCTGGCCATCACGCTGTTCGGCCGGCCCGCAGCGCCCGCCATCACCCTGGAACTGGGCGATATGCCCGGCGGCCCGGCCATGCCACCCGGCCCCACCCTTTCCGATAACATCACCGCCCCGGCGCCGGTGACCCAGCCCATCTATGCCGGCAAGGCCCTGCTGGCCGATCCGGCACTGATCGAAAACAGCGCCAGCGGCCCCCTGCCGCGCATCGCCGATGACGGGCGAAAGCCCATGACCGCCTATGCCGCGCCCGCTGCCGTCAACGCCAAGTTCAAGATCGCCGTGGTGGTCAGCGGGCTGGGGGTTTCGGCCAGCGCCACCAAGGCGGCGCTCGCCAATCTTCCGGCCGGTGTCACTTTGGGTTTCGCGCCCTATGCGGGCGATGTCGGGGAATGGGTCTCCCAGGCGCGCGGACGCGGGCACGAAGTGCTGCTGCAGATCCCGATGGAGCCGTTCGATTTTCCCGACAGCGATCCGGGGCCGCACACCCTGCGCGCCGGTCAGGACGAAGCCGCCAATATTCAGCGCCTGACCTGGGCCCTGTCGCGGTTCACCGGCTATGCCGGCGTGACCAATCTTCTGGGCCAGCGCTTCCTGTCCGACAGTTCGGCGCTGTCGCCGGCTTTGACTTATCTCAATCGCCGCGGGTTGTACTTCTTTGACAATGGCGCCGCCGCGCAATCGGTGGCGCCCAATGTGGCGGCGCAGGTCGGCATTCCAGCGCTCCAGAGCAACACCACCATTGACGGCATCCAGACCGCGCTGGAAATCGACCGCCGCCTGTCGGAACTGGAAACCCAGGCCCGCAGCAGCGGCAGCGCCGTGGGGTCTGCGTTCCTCTACCCGGTCTCCATCGCGCGCATCGCCGCCTGGGCGAAAGGCTTGCAGGCACGGGGCTTTGTCCTGGTCCCCGTTTCCGCCATAGTGACCCCGACACAATAACAGGCGCCGCGCGCCAGCAACCTTCAGGGGATTATGTCTTCCGATCTGCCTTACCGGCCGTGCGTCGGCATCATGCTGTTCAACAAGCGCGGCGAGGTGTTTGTCGGCAAGCGCATCGACCAGACCGTTGAAGGCTGGCAGATGCCGCAGGGCGGCATCGACGAAGGCGAGACGCCCCGCCAGGCGGCCTTGCGCGAGCTTCAGGAAGAAGTCGGTACCGACAAGGCCGAGATTATCGCCGAGATGGAAGAGTGGGTCACCTATGACCTGCCGCCCCATCTGATCGGCGTCGCCTTTCACGGCAAATACAAGGGCCAGCGCCAGAAATGGTTTGCCCTGCGCTTCATGGGCGAAAATGGCGACATCAACCTCGTCGCCCATGAGCCGGAGTTTTCGGCCTTTCAATGGGTCAGCCTGGAAAAGCTTCCGGGGCTGATCGTCGCCTTCAAGCGCGATACCTATCGCGGTGTGATCGCCGCGTTGGGGAAATACGCATGAAGAAACCGCCGGTCCTGATGATCCATGGCGCCTTTTGCGGGCCCTGGTCTCTGGATAGATTGAAGGAAAAATTTGAAGCGGCGGGTTATGCGGTCACCGCGCCCTACCTGCGCTTCCATGATGTCAGCCCCGCGCCCCATGCCCTTGCCACCACGGGCCTGGCCGATTTTGCCGCCGATCTGGAAGAAGACATCGCGGCGTTACGCGCCCCGCCAATTCTGGTGGGCCACTCCATGGGCGGCTTGCTGGCGCAGATGCTGGCGGTGCGGGCCAAGGTCAGCGCCCTTATTTTATTGGTGCCTTCGGCACCATGGGGCGTGCCGCCCACCACCCTGTTCGAAATCGGCGCCGCCCAGTCCATGCACCTGCAGCCGGGTTACTGGAATCAGATCCTGGAACCACAACGCGATGTTGCGCTGGCCCATTCGCTCGACAGGCTGCCCAAGGCCGCGCGCGACGCGGTTTATGATCGCTTCGTGCCGGAATCGGGACGTGCCACCTTTGAAGTGATGAACTGGGCGCTGGACATGAACAATGCCAGCGCCGTGCAGGCCGATGCCGTCACCGCGCCGCTGCTGTTCCTGACCGGCAGCGAGGATCGCATCAATCCCCCCAGCACGGTGGCCAGGATCGCCGCACTCTATGGGGATCGCGCCACGGCGGAAGTGCTGCCGGGCATGGGCCACTGGCTGATCGGCGAGCCGGGCTGGGAGAAATTGGTGGTCCGCGTGCTGGCCTGGCTCAAGGAAAAAAAGCTCTAGCTCTTTGCGTCCGCGTGCCGCTTGCTGAAGTCCTTCATGAAGGCTTGCAGCGTGTCCACCGCCGCGATCTTGGCGGCGGCCTCGCGGAAGGCCAGGCCATGGGCGTCGATGCGGGCCGACAGAACCGCGAACTTGTTGGCGTCGGGCGTACCCACCAAGATCGAAGAGGTTGCGGGCATGCAGGCGCGCCGCGTCCTGTCCGCCGGCCAGACCTTCCGGGGTGACGATGTGCGCAGGCCCATCGTCATCACCAAGGGCCAGACCGTCACCATGCAGTTCAGCGCGCCGGGCGTGGAACTGGTGGCGATGGGCCGCGCCATGAGCGAAGGCGGCATCGGTGACACCGTCACCATCCAGAATCCCGCTTCCTTCCGCATGATCGCCGCCACCGTCACCGCCCCCGGCGTGGTGCGTGCCAATGGCGGCCCGATCTCCGCTCCCACCAAACTCGCCCGTCGATAGGACCAGAAGCCATGCGTTCCATGTTTGTGAAAATCACCACTCTCGCCCTGATCGCGCCGCTGGCGGCCTGTTCTGCCGCCGACCGGATCTCGGAAATCGGCCAGGCGCCCAAGCTTGCCGCGGTGGGCAATCCCGCCGGCAGCCAGATCGTGGCCGAGATTCCGCGTCCCGCCCCCATCCGCCATGTCAACAATTCGCTGTGGCAGACCGGCGCCAAGAGCTTCTTCAACGATCCGCGCGCACGCGCCATCGGCGATGTGATCACGGTCAATGTCTCGACCGCCGATGCGGCCAAACTGTCCAACACCACCTCGCGCAGCCGCTCCAACAGCGACAATGCCAGCCTGGACAATCTGTTCGGCCTGGAAAGCGTGCTGCCCAGCTCGATGAATCCGTCCAGCCTGGTCAAGATGGGTTCGGACATGTCGAATTCCGGCACCGGCGCGGTGGCGCGTTCGGAATCCATCAACCTGACTTTGGCGGCGCTGGTCGCCCAGGTGCTGCCCAACGGCAACCTGGTGATCGACGGTCACCAGCAGGTGCGCGTCAACAACGAGCTGCGCGACATGCGCGTCTCGGGCATCGTGCGCCGCGAAGACATTACCCAGGACAATACCGTCAACCTGACCCAGATCGCCGAAGCCCGCATCTCCTATGGCGGCCGTGGCCTGGTCAGCGATGTGCAGCAGCCGCGCTATGGCTCGCAGCTGTTCGATATCATCATGCCCTGGTAAGCACCGGACAAACGGTGGGAAAATAAAAAAGCCCGGCTCGCAAGAGCCGGGCTTTTTAATTCAAAGACCGTTCGGCCTAGTCGTCGCGATAAACCTTCTCGCGCCTTTCATGACGTTCCTGCGCCTCGATCGACAAAGTGGCGATGGGGCGCGCGTCGAGACGCTTGAGCGAGATGGGTTCGCCGGTCTCTTCGCAAAATCCATAAGAACCGTCTTCAATCCGGCGCAGCGCCTCGTCGATCTTGGCGATCAGCTTGCGCTGGCGGTCGCGGGTGCGCAGTTCCAGCTGGCGTTCGGCTTCGGTGGAGGCGCGGTCGGCGAGATCGGCATGCGGCACGGTCTCGGCCTGCAGATTCTGGATGGTCTCGCGGCTTTCCTTGAGAATCTCGTCTTTCCAGAGATTGAGCTTGCGGCGGAAATATTCCCGCTGGCGCTCATTCATAAAGGGCTCGTTATCTGACGGCCGGTAGTCGGCGGGGACTTGGGTTCCCATGCACACTCCCTTCGACAAACAGAGCGAAAAAGACTCAGCAAAACCCGCCCTGAGGGCCGGGGTTATAGCGGCGGCCCACCCCCCCGGCAATCAAGATCGGGGGCCGTGATGAACGCTGCACAAAGATTGGGCGAAAGGACCTTCGCGGATGCGAAAATCCCCGCGAATCAGGGTGTTCGCGGTTGGGTGGGCTGGCCGGCTGGGCATTAAAAAACGGGCCAGCCCAAGGGCTGACCCGTTCTTTAATGGTTGCGGGGACAGGATTTGAACCTGTGACCTTCAGGTTATGAGCCTGACGAGCTACCGGGCTGCTCCACCCCGCGTCACGGAAGGTGGGGGGATATAGGCCAAGCCCCACCCCCTGTCCACCCCTGGCTTTCGGTAGGTTTCGGCGGGGAAAAGGGCCTGGGCGTACGCAGCAGCGCCTGCGGGAAGGGCGCATTTTCCTGTAGGATGCAGGGGGCAGGGCACGCCTTGCTTAAGCCATATTTCGGCATGGTGATACCGGCCGATCAATTTTCCAAGGGAGGGATTTTTCATGAAAAACAAGCTTTGGGGTTCGTTGCTGTTCGCGGGCGCGGCGGTTTGCCTGGCCGGTGCCGCCACCGTAAATGCGCAGGGCAATATGAGCTTCTTCATCACCAGCGTCGGCAAGGGCGACGGCGCCAATCTTGGCGGCCTGGCGGGTGCGGATGCGCATTGCGCGATGCTGGCCAAGGCGGCGGGTTCGACCCGCACCAACTGGCGCGCCTATCTGTCCACCACCCAGGTGCCGGACGGTGCTGGCCCGGTGGATGCGCGCGACCGCATCGGCAAGGGGCCCTGGGTCAATGCCAAGGGCGTCACCATCGCCCGCAGCGTCGACGACCTGCATGACAGCGCCAATCCCAATCTGACCAAGGCCAACCTGCTCGACGAAAAAGGCATGACGGTGAACGGCCGCGGTGACACCCCAAATCGCCATGACATTCTGACCGGCTCGGACTCGGCCGGCCGCTACATGCCCAACATGGGAACGACCGACACCACTTGCGGCAACTGGACCAAGAACGCCGAGGGTTCGGCGATCCTGGGCCATCACGACCGCAGCGGTCCCAACAACAACCGCAACTTCACCTCCTGGAACGCCGCCCATGGTTCGCAGGGCTGCAGCCAGGAAGCCCTGGTCAAGACCGGCGGTGCGGGTCAATTCTACTGCTTCGCGGCTGACTAAGTCTTAGCCAGCATACGAAAAGAAAAAGCCCGGTGTCGCCACCGGGCTTTTTTGTTTTCGCGCGATTTAGATCAACGGTCGTCGTGATCGGGCAGGAGGACTTCTCTGACACCTTTATGATTGGGGCTTGAGACCACGCCGTCCTGTTCCATGCGTTCGATCAGGCTGGCGGCGCGGTTGTAGCCGATCTGCAAACGGCGCTGGATGTAGGAGGTAGACGCCTTCTTGTCCCGCGCCACCACCGCCAGGGCCTTGTCGTACAGGTCGTCGCCCGAATTGCTGTTGCCGCCGCCCATCAGCGCATAGGGATCGTCGCCCTCTTCGTCCGGCTCCTCGGTGACGGCATCGAGATATTCCGGCGCGCCCTGGGCCTTGAGGAAGCGCACCACGTCTTCGACTTCATGGTCCGACACGAACGGACCGTGGATGCGCTTGATGCGCCCGCCCGCCGCCATATAGAGCATGTCGCCCTGGCCCAGAAGCTGTTCGGCGCCCTGCTCGCCAAGGATGGTGCGGCTGTCGATCTTGCTCGTCACCTGGAAAGAGATGCGGGTGGGGAAGTTGGCCTTGATGGTGCCGGTGATCACGTCGACCGAGGGGCGCTGGGTCGCGGCGATCAGATGGATGCCGGCGGCGCGCGCCATCTGCGCCAGGCGCTGCACCGCGCCTTCAATTTCCTTGCCCGAGACCATCATCAGGTCGGCGACTTCGTCCACCACCACCACGATATACGGCATGGCCTCGAATTCCAGATTCTCGTCCTCATAGATCGGCTTGCCGGTCTCGCGGTCGAAACCGGTCTGCACCGTGCGCTTGAGAACCTCGCCCTTGTCCTTGGCCTTCTTGACGCGCTCGTTGAAGGCTTCGACGCCGCGCACGCCCATCTTGGACATCTTGCGATAGCGGTCTTCCATTTCGCGCACCGCCCATTTGAGGGCGACAATCGCCTTGCGCGGATCGGTCACCACCGGCGACAGAAGATGCGGAATGCCGTCATAGACCGACAGTTCCAGCATCTTGGGATCGATCATGATCAAGCGGCATTGCTGCGGCGACATGCGGTACAGCAGCGACAGGATCATGGTGTTCAGACCCACCGACTTTCCCGAACCGGTGGTGCCCGCCACCAGCAAATGGGGCATCTTGGCCAGATCGGCGATTACCGGCTCGCCGCCGATGGTCTTGCCCAGTGCCAGCGAGAGCGGCGCGCGGGCCTTTTCATAGTCGGAACTGGCAAACATCTCGCGCAGGTAAACGGTCTCACGAAACTGGTTGGGCAGTTCGATGCCGATCACGTTGCGCCCCGAGATGGTGGCGATACGCGCCGCCACCGCGCTCATCGAGCGGGCCACGTCATCGGCCAGCGAGATCACGCGGCTCGACTTCACGCCGGCGGCGGGCTCGAACTCATACAGCGTGACCACCGGGCCGGGACGCACGGCGGTGATGCGGCCCTTGACGCCGAAATCGGCCAGCACCGCTTCCAGCATGCGGGCATTTTCCTCCAGCGCTTCGTCGGACAGGGTGTGGGTGTCCTTGACGGCGACTGGTTCGGCGAGCAGGCCCAGCGCCGGAAGCTGGTAATCGCCCGAGGCAAGATTGAGCGCGGGCTGTTTGTCGGCGCGCTTGGCGGCGCTGGCCGGCGCACGCATGTCGCGCTTGACGCGGGTCTTCTGACGCTCGGCCAGGCGGGTGGCGGCGATGGGCTCGGGCCTTATCGCGCCGGGACTGTCACTTTCGTCCAGGTGATAGGCGCCTTCATCGTCATCGTCATAATACTCGTGATCGGCATCATCTTCATCGTCCTGGTGATGCGAACCGAAATCCGGCTTCTTGATCAGGCCCCACAGCCAGAGCGCGCCGGCGGGAATGTTCTGCACGCCCTGCACAATGGGCATCAGGCGCAGGCCGGTGGCCAGGAAGGCCAGCGGCAGGCCCACCAGCAACAGGCCCAGCGGCAGCGCCCAGCTCAGCATGGGCAATTGCCAGACCTGCGCGGCGTGACTGGAAAGACCGTCGGCGGCAATACCGATCATGCCGCCGGCGCCGGCGGGAAGGGTGGCAGGGCGTGCAAACAGGCCCAGGCCCGCCGCCACCGTCATGGTGCCGAGCGGCCAGGCGACCAGCCGCCACATCGCATACTTCAAGGACTTGCCGCGCAAGGCGCGCGCGCCCCAGACAAACAGTGGCGCCAAGAAGGCGACCGCCCCCAGCCCGAAAATCTGCAGCATCAGGTCGGCGGCCACCGCGCCCAGCGGGCCCAGCCAGTTGGAGACGTCGCGTACATTGGCGTTGTTCAGGCTGGCATCGCCAGAGGAATAGCTGACCAGCGCCACCAGGGCCGCCGTCGCCGCCAGCACCAGCACCAGGCCCGCGCCGCGCATCGCCAGCATGCGGGTCAGCCGGCGCATGGCGCGCCTGGCATCGGCCAGGGCGTCTCTCATGGCGCCGCCCTTGGCGCGCGGGTGGTAGACGCCACCGATCATTCTGGATTGGGCCATTTTGTCCCCTATCGCCCTCGCGTTCTGCGGGGCGGCCGCTAGAGAATTTCTCTCAGTCTTTCGAGTGCGGTCTTAATGGTTGATAAGTCATTAACAAGCGCCACCCGGATGTAGGAAAAGCCAGGGTTTGACTGGGTTTTTCCATCTGAAATTTCCCTTCCCATATAGGCGCCGGGCAGCAGCCGCACCCCCTGATCGCGCCATGCCCGAAGCGCGAATTCCTCGCCATTGCCGACCTCCAGCCAGAGGAAGAATCCGCCGCCCGGACGGGTCATGCGCGCGCCCAGAAGGGTCTGGGCCGCCGCCATCTTGTCGGCATAGGCCAGGCGGTTCGCGGTGACATGGTCCTCGTCGCGCCAGGCGGCGGCCGAGGCGGCCTGCACCGGACCCGGCACGGTGGGGCCGGCGACATTGCGGAAGGCGCGGAATTTCTCGATGAGGCCGGGACAGCCCGCCACCATGCCGGAACGCAGGCCCGGCAGCCCCGAACGCTTTGAGAGGGAGTGGAAGCTCAGCAGATTTTTAAAGCCGCCGCTTTGCGCGAGCCGCGCGGGCAGGGCGCAGGCAGGCGGCTGATCGAACCAGATATCGGCATAGCACTCATCTGCCAGCACGAAAAAGTCGTGGCGCTCGGCCAGCGTGAACAACGCTTTCCAATAAGCCTCATCCGCCACCGCGCCTTCGGGATTGGACGGCGAACAGATATAAACCGCTACCAGCCGTTCCAGCGTTGCTTGGGGGAGCCCGCTGAAATCGGGCAGAAAGCCGTTTTCCTTGAGCGCCGGCACATACAGCGGCTCGGCGCCTGATGCGAGTACGCCCGCGGCATAGCATTGATAAAAGGGATTGGGCATCGCCACGACCGGCCGCCCACCCGCTTTGCTGTCAGGCATGAAGGGAAACAGCACCGAGAACAGGCCCTCGCGGGTACCGTTCAGCGGCAGCACATGCTTTTCAGGATCGATCGCGCCATTCAGGGCGAAGCTGCGGTTCAGCCATTCGCCCGCCGCCTTGCGCCAGTCCTGCGTGCCGTGGATGGCGGGATAATTTCCAAAGCTGGCGGCGCTGTCATTCAGTGCCGCGCGCACGAAATCCGGCACCGCGCCGCTGGGATCGCCAATCGCCAAAGTGATCGGCTCTTTGCCCGGCTTCACATCGCCCAAAAGCGTCGCCAGCCGGGCGAAGGGCCCGGGCGGCAGGGCAGCAAGGCGGCCGTTGAAGGACAAGTATACTCCCGAAGGACAAAGCGGTGCGGGAATGTAGAGGGGGACGAAGACGGTGTCACCCGTCGGCGTCCGCCCTCGCTCCGCTCGGTGCGGGGCAAGGTTTTCTAAGCTCGCTTCCGTACGCTGTCGCTACGGACCGCCAAGAAAACCTAAGCTAAAAATGGGCGCCACCCTGACGGATGGCGCCCAAGTTGGGGACGGAACACAGGTTCAGTGCTGGATGGTCTCGCCATGCAGGTTGATGTCCAGGCCCTCGACCTCGACTTCGGGGGGGACGCGCAAGCCGATGATCATGTCCAGCACCTTGAGGATGATGAAGGTTGCCACCGCGCAATAGACGAAGGTGATGCCCACGTCCGCGAGCTGGATCAGCATTTGTCCGAAATTGCCGTCATTGATCCAGCCCTTGCCCGCCGGATTGACCGCGCTGCTGGCAAAGGCGCCGGTCAGAAGCGCGCCCAGCGCCCCGCCCACGCCATGCACGCCCCAGGCGTCGAGGCTGTCGTCATAGCCCAGCGCCTTCTTCATCCAGACGGAAGCGACATAGCAGACCACGCCCGCGGTGACGCCGATGATCAGCGCACCGACCGGATCGACAAAACCAGAGGCCGGGGTGATCGCCACCAGGCCCGACACCGCACCCGAGATCATGCCCAGCACCGATGGCTTTTTGGCGATGGCCCATTCGGCCAGCATCCAGGCCAGCGCCGCGGCGGCGGCGGCGATCTGGGTGGCGACCGCGGCCATGCCGGCATTGAAGCCGGACGACAGCGCCGAGCCGGCATTGAAGCCGAACCAGCCGACCCACAGCAGCGAAGCGCCGATCACCGACAGCACCAGATTGTGCGGGGACATGTTCTCGCGGCCGTACCCGATGCGCTTGCCCAGCACCAGGCAGCAGACGAGCGCCGCGGTGCCGGCATTGAGATGCACCACCGAGCCGCCGGCATAATCCAGTGCGCCCATGGTGAAGAGGATGCCGCCGCCCCACACCATATGGGCGATGGGGCAGTAGACCAGGATCAGCCACAAGCCGATTAACCACAGGAAGGCGGAGAACTTCATGCGGTCAGCGAAAGCGCCGGCGATCAGCGCCGGGGTGATGATGGCGAAGGTCATCTGGAACAGCATGAAGACCGATTCGGGAATCGTGCCGGTAAGCGAATCCACCTTCATCGGCTGCAGGAAGAGATAGCTGAAATCCCCGATGAACTGGTTCAGCGCCGGATTGGAATTGGTCTTGAAGGCTAGGCTATAGCCCAGGATCATCCACAGCACGGAAACCAGGGCGGCGGCGGCAAAGCTTTGCGCCAGGGTCGCCAGGACATTCTTCCTGCGCACCATGCCGCCATAAAACAGGCCCAGGCCCGGAATGGTCATCAGCAGCACCAGCGCCGCCGAGGTGAGGAGCCAGGCGGTATCGCCGCTGTCGAGTGTGGGAGCTGTTTGCGCGAAAGCGGGCGAGGCAAGAAAAAGACCGCCAAAAGCCACGGCCAGGCATTTAATCACGTTGAGCATCGTCCGTTCCGGCTCTTGTTGTTCAAAAAACAAAAAGGGGGTGCGGCGTGAGCCGCACCCCCGATTTGCTTCAGGCTTGCTTACATATTGTAAGCACGTTCGCCATGCTCGGCGATGTCGAGGCCTTCGCGCTCGACTTCTTCCTTCACGCGCAGGCCGATCGTGAACTTGATCAGGCCGAACACGATCGTGCTGCCGATGCCGGACCAGACCAGCGTGGTCAAGACGCCCTTGAGCTGCGCCGTCACCTGCGTGGCCACACCCGGATAGACGGACGCACCGCCCGCCGCATAGTCCACGATGCCCGCGCCGCCCAGTGCCGGATCGACCACGATGCCGGTGCCGATGGCGCCGACAATGCCGCCGATGGCATGGACGCCGAACACGTCCAGGCTGTCGTCATAGCCCAGCTTGTTCTTCACCACGCTGACGAAGATCAGGCAGATCGGGCTGGCAACCAGGCCCAGCACGATGGCGCCCATCGGGCCGGAAAAGCCGGCCGCCGGGGTGATCGCGACCAGACCGGCAACCACACCCGAAGCCGCGCCCAACAGGCTCGGCTTGCCCTTGAGGATCCACTCAAAGGCCGGCCAGGCAATACCCGCCGCCGCGGTGGCGAGGAAGGTGTTGAGCATGGCCAGACCGGCATAGGCGTTGGATTCCAGGTTGGAGCCCGCATTGAAGCCGAACCAGCCGACCCACAGCAGCGAAGCGCCGACCATGGTCAGCGTCAGCGAGTGGGGCGCCATGGATTCATGCTTGTAGCCGATGCGCTTGCCGACAAGGATCGCGCCCACCAAGGCCGCGATACCGGCATTGATGTGCACCACGGTGCCGCCGGCAAAGTCCAGCGCGCCATAGGTCCAGATCAGGCCGGCGCCGGCAACCGTCGCTTCGGCCGAATTGGTCGAGGCGAATTCCGGTCCAGGCCACCACCAGACCATGTGGGCCATGGGGAAGTAGACCAGGGTCGGCCAGAGGACGGAGAAGACGCAGATGGCGCTGAACTTCATGCGCTCCGCGAACCCGCCAATGACCAGCGCGGTGGTGATCGCCGCGAAGGTCATCTGGAACGCCACGAAGACGATTTCCGGAATGACCACGCCGCGCGAGAAGGTCTCGACCACGGTGGAAGTGTCCACACCCGCCAGCAGCGCCTTGGAGAAGCCGCCGACGTAATTGTCGAGCGAGCCGCCATCGGTGAAGGCCATCGAATAGCCCCACAAGGCCCAAACGATCATGACGATGCAGCTGACCACCAGAACCTGCGTCAGGACCGACAGCATGTTCTTGGTGCGCACCAAGCCGCCATAGAACAGGGCCAGGCCGGGCACGATCATCAGCAGCACCAGGACGGTGGAAACCAGCATCCAGGCGGTGTCGCCCTTGTCCGGTACCGGCGCGGCCGCAGCTTCCTGCGCCCATGCCATGCCAGCGGTCATCGCGAGCATGCCAAGACCGGCAAGCGTCGCATGTCCCGCTTTCTTCAAACTTTCAATTGTCATGTTTCAGTCCCCTTTATGGACGCGTGAAAGCCGGTGGGCCTTACAGCGCGTCACCATCCGTTTCGCCGGTGCGGATACGCACGACCTGTTCGAGCGGCGTGACGAAAATCTTTCCGTCACCGATCTGGCCGGTCTTCGCCTTGGAGGTGATCGCATCGATCACCGCGTCCAGCATTTCGCTCTTTACCGCCACTTCGATTTTGAGCTTGGGCAGAAAGCTCACGGCATATTCCGCGCCGCGATAGATTTCCGTATGTCCCTTTTGCCGCCCATAGCCCTTGACCTCAGTCACCGTCATGCCCTGAGCGCCGAGCGCCGAGAGAGACTCGCGCACTTCATCGAGCTTGAAGGGTTTGATGATCGCCGTAATAAGCTTCATCTGCCGTCCTTCCGTGGTTTTGTCTGCACCGGACCCCCGGGTCCGGCCTTAACGATTTATCAAGAAGCGGGCCAGTTCTTGGGATTGTCATTAAGGCTTTGATTTAAAAGCATTTTCTGTCAAAAAACGGCTTTCAGTGACTCAAAAACAGGCAGGCCTATTTGCCTATAAAGCGTGCAATATAGGGTTTTTGCCCAATTTATGGGCGTGATCGGAGTGAGCATTTGAAGCAGGCGGATGTGGTGATCTCCGGGGGTGGCATGGTCGGGCTGACGCTCGGCCTGGCGCTGGCCCAGGGCGGATTCAAGACCGTGGTCGCCGATCTGGTCCCGGCCAGTACCATCCTGGACCCCAGTTTCGATGGCCGGGTGTCGGCCCTGGCCTATGCCAGTGTGCGGATGCTGACCGCGCTCGGGGTGTGGGAGGGGCTTGCTCCGGACGCCCAGCCGATTCGCGAAATACTGGTCACGGACGGCGTCGCTGGGCGGCCAGCCTCGCCCTTTTCATTGCACTTCGATGCCGCGGAGGTGGGCACGCAAGCCCTCGGCCATATCGCCGAGAACCGGCATATCCGCGCCGCGCTGTACGGGGCCGTGGCGGCGCAGAAGAATCTGGAGCTGATCGCGCCAACATCGGTGACGAGCATTGCGGTCGAAAGCGGCGGCGCGATCGTGCGGTTGCAGGACGGATCCGAGATTGCCGCGCCGCTTGTGGTTGCCGCCGATGGCCGCGAATCGCGGCTGCGCAGCGAGATTGGCATTGGCGTGGTGGGCTGGTCCTATCCGCAAACCGGCATCGTCGCCACGGTGGAGCATGAAAGGCCGCACAATGGCGTGGCCTATGAGCACTTCCTGCCCTCAGGGCCCTTTGCCATCCTGCCCATGACCGGCAACCGCTCGTCGCTGGTCTGGACCGAGGACAAAACCAAAGCGCCCGCGCTTCTGGCTTTGGATGAAGCCGGCTTCCATGAAGAACTGTCGCGCCGCTTCGGCAACCATCTGGGCAAGATCAGCTCCGCCGGACATCGCTGGTCCTATCCCCTGAGCTTTCATCTGGCGCGCGAGTTTGTGCGGCCGCGCTTCGCCCTGGCGGGCGACTGCGCCCATGGCATCCATCCCATCGCGGGCCAGGGGTTTAATCTGGGCCTGAAGGATGCCGCGGCGCTGGCGGAGGTGCTGCTGGATGCGGGCCGACTGGGCCGCGATATCGGCGCCCTGGATACGCTCAAGCGCTATGAGCGCTGGCGGCGTTTCGATTCCTTCGCGCTGGCCGCCTCGACCGACGCGCTCAATCGGCTGTTTTCCAACGACATCATGCCGCTTCGGCACTTGCGGGATCTGGGGCTGGGGATCGTGGACGCCATTGGTCCCGCGCGGCGTTTCTTCATGCGCCATGCCGGCGGCGATGTCGGAAAGTTGCCACGCTTGATGAAGGGCGAGGCGGCTTAAAATCGCAACTCACCATGGCCGGCCCCCCGAACCGCGCGAAGCGCGGTCGGAGGACAAACTTCACGAGCCGGCCATCCACCAGAACGGAAGTGCTGGCGCTTGTTGACCTGGATGGGCGGGTCAAGCCCGCCCATGGCGAGTTCAATGAATCGTTCTTTTCCAGCGTTTGCTGGCGCGTTCGCGGGCGGACAGCGGCGAGCGTGGTTCGGAAGGCGTATTCAGCGCCGTGGGCAGTTCGTCGTAGAAGCGCCGTGCTACCACGCCGACCCGCCGGGCGCGGATATCTTCGGCCTCATCGCGGGTGGCGAAGACCTGCGCTTCGAACAGATAGTGGGTGCCGCCCGCGACCTTGATCTCCTGCACGGCCTCGACCTGTTCATCGGCCACTTCCAACGCGTGACGGAAATGGGCGTTGGCGTCGAGCTGGTCGCGCTCCTGCTGTCTGATGCGCGCCACATTGGCCTTGTCGAAGCGCTGCAGGGCCGGCCAGACGTAATGGTAAAAAACGATACAGGCCACAATGACGGCGCATGCCCACAACATGTCTTCGATCATGGCGCGGTTCCGTGAATGCCGTGTCCCCGCCGCAGATAATCCTCCGATTGCATCTCCGCAAGGCGTGAGGCCGTGCGGCGAAAGGCATCCGAGGCGATGCCGGCGGGGTAAAGGTCATTTGGCGGGGCGGCGGCGGAGCAGATCAGCTTGACGCCTTCGTCATAGAGCGTATCGATCAGCAGGGTGAAGCGCCGCGCCACATTGTGCATATTGTCGGTCATCACCGGAATATGGTCGATCAGCAGGGTGTGGAACTCCTGCGCCAGCGCCAGATAGTCGGCCGCCGCCAGCGGGCGGTCGCAGAGTTCGTCAAAGGCAAACCGCGCCACGCCGCGCGCTGCTTGGGGGACGATCAGCCTGCGCCCCAGCACGGTGAGGCAAGCAGGCTTTCCGGTCCTGGAATCCGTCAGCCGCTGCCAGGCCGCGTCCATCGCGGTGTCGGCCTGGGGTGAAAGCGGCGTGATATAGACGTTCAGGCCGGAAATGCGCTGGAGACGATAATCGGTCTGTCCGTTCAGCTCGACCACATCCAGCCGCTGTTTGATCTCTTCGATGAAGGGGGCGAAGAGCTGGCGGTTGAGGCCGCCTTCATACAGCCGGTCCGGCGGGGTGTTGCTGGTGGCGATAATGGAGACGCCCTCGGCAAACAGCCGGTCGAACAGCCGCCCCAGGATCATGGCATCGGCCACATCGGTGACCTGGAATTCATCAAAGCACAGGAGCCGCGCGTCCTCCGCGATGCTTCTGGCCACGGGCGGGATGGGATCGTCGCTGCCGGCCTTCTGGCGCTGGGCATGGATGCGGGCATGCACATCCACCATGAAGCTGTTGAAATGGGCCCGGCTTTTCTTCGCCACTGGCGCGGTATCGAAGAACATGTCCATCAAGAGCGTCTTGCCCCGCCCGACATCGCCCCAGATATAAAGGCCGCGCGGCCCTTGCGGCGCCTTGCGAAATAGCGAAAAGCCGCGCTTTTCGGCCAGCTTGCCGTTTACGGCCTGAAGCTGGCGCACCGCAAGCTCCTGCGCCGGATCGGTTTTTAGCTCGCCTCGCAAAACGGCGGCGCGATAATCATCCTGCAGGGTCATGGCGCGCGCGAGAGCGTGCGTTCGGCGATTTGCAGATCCAGCCGCTCGATCATGCGGCCGTCCAGCGCGATCACTCCGGCGCCGGGATTGGCGGCAAAGGCTTCGACCACGGCCCTCGCCGCCGCGATCTCTTCACGCGACGGCGTGAAGGCGGCATTGCAGGGGGCGATCTGGTCCGGATGGATCAGAGTCTTGCCGTCAAAGCCGAAGTCGCGGGCCTGCCGGCAGGCGGCGACAAAGCCGTCCTGATCCGCCAGATCATTATAGACCCCGTCCAGCACCGCGATGCCGGCCGCCCGGCCCGCCATCACGCATAGCGACATGGCGGCGGTGAGATTGGCGCGGCCTGGCATGTGGCGCGCGCCCATGTCCTTGAGAAGATCGTTGCTGCCCAGGATCAGTGCCGCCACGCCCGCACCGGCAATCTCGCCGACATTCAGGACCGCACGCGGACTTTCGATCATCGTCCATAATGGAACACCGCCCACCGCGGCGCGGGCCGCGATTGCCTCTTCGGCATCGCGGACCTTGGGCAGCGCAACCGCGTCGGGCCTGGCCTGTTTCACAGCCGCCAGGTCATCGCGCCCCCAGGGCGTGGACAAGGCATTGATCCGCACGATCACCTCGCGCGGGCGAAGGCTTTCGATGGCTACGCAGGCCGCCGCACGTGCGCCCCGCTTGGCGTCCGGCGCGACGGCATCCTCCAGATCGATGATGATGGCGTCGGCGTCCAGTCCGCGCGCCTTTTCCAGCGCGCGGGGCTTGTCCGCCGGCACATAGAGAAGGCTGCGCCTGGCGCGGTGCAACTATTCGACGCCTTCGACCAGGACGAACTCGCCTTCGCTCACCGTCTGACGGATGGCGCGTGCCGCGGTGTATTCCGGCGAGTTGTAGCAGGCGAGCGCCTCATCCATGGACGGAAACTCGATAATCACATTACGGGCGCGGGCTTTGCCTTCCAGCACCTCGGTCCTGCCACCACGCGCCATGAATTTGGCCTTGTGCCGTTCAAAAGCCGGCTTGGCGGTTTCGACGTACTTCTTGTAGGTCTCCGGGTCACCCTGCAAATCAACGCGCGCGATCCAGTAAGCCTTCGGCATCTTCTTCTCCCTCAAAAGCGCCGTCAGGCGGCGCGCAACAAATTCCGGTTGATGAGCGTTTCGGCGATCTGCACCGCATTCAGCGCGGCGCCCTTGCGCAGGTTATCAGACACGATCCACATGTTGAGGCCGTTTTCGATGGTGGGATCCTTGCGGATGCGGCTGACGAAGGTGGCGTCCTCGCCGGCACATTCGATGGGCGTGACATAGCCGCCATCCTCGCGCTTATCGACCACCATCACGCCGGGCGCTGCGCGCAGGGCGGCGCGGGCCTGTTCGGCCGTGACCGGCTTTTCAAATTCGATGTTCACGGCCTCGCTGTGACCCAGGAACACCGGCACCCGCACGCAGGTGGCGGTGACCTGGATATCGGGATCCAGGATCTTCTGGGTTTCGACCGCCATCTTCCATTCCTCCTTGGTGACGCCGGAATCCAGGAAGACGTCGATATGCGGGATCACGTTGAAGGCGATCTGCTTGGTGAATTTCGACGGCGCAACCTCTTGCCCCGGGACATACATGCCCTTGGTCTGGTCCCAAAGCTCGTCGATGCCGGCCTTGCCCGCGCCCGAGACCGACTGGTAGGTCGCCACCACCACCCGCTTGATCCGCGCGCGGTCGTGCAGGGGCTTGAGCGCCACAACCATCTGCGCGGTCGAGCAGTTGGGGTTGGCGATGATCATCTTGTTCTTGTAGCCAAAGATCGCGTCGGCGTTCACCTCGGGCACGATCAGCGGCACGGCGGGGTCGTACCGGTAGAGCGAGGAGTTGTCGATCACCACGCAGCCGGCCGCCGCCGCCCGGGGCGCATAGGCC
>JBEGVG010000036.1:0-26136 GCA_041178445.1 Pseudomonadota bacterium
CCCAGACCGTCTTCAAATATGTCCGCACCCTGCACCTGCGCAACACCCCCGCCACCTTGGGGCATAACGCGCTTGGCGCGATCAGCGTGCTGGCGCTGCTGGCGGCGGTCGCGGCGGTGGGCGTCACCGGCCTGTTCGCGGTGGACATGGATGTACTCTATTCTGGTCCTCTGTCCATGTATGTCGATTTCCGCGAAGGGCGTCGGTTCGCCCGCTGGCACAGCACCCTGTTCGACGTTCTGCTGGTGGTCATTGCCATGCACCTTCTGGCTGTGAGTTTCTACTATGCCTACAAGCGCCAGAATTTGGTCGCCAGCATGATCACCGGCAAACGCAAGGCCGCGGAAGTCCATGGCGAGGAACTTCAGGTGGCCTCGGTCTGGCGGCTGCTGCTCGGCGCGGCAATCGCTTCGACCGTGATTTGGGTTATCACCACGGGATTTTTCTACTAAAGGCTGCTATACTTAAAAAAAGACAGGCGGGAAGACGATGAAACGCAGTGTGATCTTGGGCTTTGCAATTGGCTTGTGTGGGGTGCCGCTGGCCGCGATGGCGCAGACGCCGGCTTCTGCGGTCACGCCCACGCCGCCGCCGTCAGATGCTCTACCGATGGTCCCCGCCGCCAAGCCAGGTGTCTATTCCCAGCAGACCATCAATCCCTCGCGCTTTCGTTTGACGGTGACGGGCAAAACATTCACCTCGCGCGAGGCGATCGAGAAGTATCTCACCTATCGTGCCGCGGAACTGACCCTGGCGCAGAAAGGCACCTGGTTCACATTGGTCGAAGGCCGCCAGAAGACCGATGCTGGCCCCGAGCCGGTGAATGACGATCCGGCGCGTGCGGGCAAGCGTTACAGCTTCCGCATGGCCTATTGGCGGCCGGTCTGGCGCTACAAGTCCGATGGCGCGGCGGCGTGGAGTACCTGGAGCCCGTTCTCCGGTACGGCCTTCTTCGCCGATGGGAAGGACCCCAAGACCGTGACCGAATTCGAAGTCAGTGCCGAAATCGTTGTCAGAAAAGGCATCATGGACGGCGCCAACCCGCTGGGCTTTGAGGCCTCCGCTTTGTCCGATCTGCTCATCAACCAGGTCTCACCGCCGGAATAACAACTGCAAGGAAGAGTTTCATGGGAATGCATCGCCGCGCCGTCTCCAAAATGCTCGCCGGGCTTGGCCTGTCTGCCGTCGCCATGCCAGCCTTTGCGCAAGCCAAGACCGTAGAAGTTTCCATGGGGCGCGGCAAGATGGTTTTCCTGCCGGCCTCCATCACCATCAATGCGGGCGATACGGTGAAATGGACCAATCCCGCCGTCGTGCTGCACAGTGTGACCTTCGATCCCAGCAAGTCGGTGAAGCCCGGCAATGTCGTGCTTCCCGCGGGCGTTGCGCCGTTCGACTCCGGTGACATGGTACAGGACGCAACCTTCAGCCATACATTCACGACAAAGGGCACCTACAAATATATCTGTATCATGCACGAGGATATGGGCATGATCGGCACGGTGACGGTCGCATAATTTCTATTTTATTCAATGCCTTAGGTGGCGAGTTGGCGGCCATCTGTTTGGTGATACAATATCGCCTGGCGCTTCGCCGACGGTCGGCATCGAGCCCGGTTCAAGGAGGTGACCATGATCCTGCAAAAACGCTTTCTGCTTTGCTCGGTTGCGGCTGCCTCGCTCACCGCGATGGTCCAGCCCGCATCCGCCGCGCCCTGGCAGCGCGGCTTTGTCGTCGCCACCTATGAATACGCCTTCCGCTATGGCGGACGCGCCGGCTTCGAACGCGCCGGTGAGATCGAGCCGGGCTCGGATTGCCTCCATGGCGCCAGTGTCCATTTCGCCAACGACAAGAACACCGAAGCGGCGCTGAAGCAGCCCTTCCGCAGCAAGTATGAGATCGAAGCCATCTCCCGGCCGCCAGGGCTGGAGCAGGTCAAGGCGCCGGTGCTGACACGCTTTCATATCTGGAACCGCGCTATCACCTATCGCGCCTGGAAGCGCGGCATCGAAACCTATGTGAATCCCTGGGCGGCGGAAGATCCCGGCCAGCCCGAAGTGACCGGCAAGATCGCCACCGGGTTCAATTTGGACAACAGTGCCAGCACCGGCGGTTTTGTCGCCGAGGATGGCGAGCAGGGCATCGACCATGCCCTCTACCGCGCCTGGGGTTGTGACGCGCCCTGGCGCGGCGATGGCAACGCCACGCTGCATCTTCGCGCCAACGACAAGATGCAGGGCGGTCTCTACACCATGGTGATCCGCGTTTCTGGCAACAAGGATCCGATGAATGACGACAATGCCGTCGTCGAGATCGGCTATTCGCCGGACAAGATCACCAAGAATGCGCGCGGCGACGTCGCGGCCGACTATTCCTACCGTATCGTCAAGAGCGAGCAGTACACCAAGCTGAAGGCCAAGATCCGCAATGGCGTGGTCGAGACCGAACAGGTCGAGGAATTGCATGCGCCCCGTATCGCCTGGTTTTATGACCATGCCGGCGATGCCGATTTCCGCAAGGGCAAAATTCGCCTTGAGATCGGTCCGGACGGCAATGCCAAGGGCTTGATTGGCGGCTATCGCGACTGGCGCAAGATCTATACGGAAAATACCTTCGCCCAGGACGGCGGCCAGCAGGGCATTCGCGAGCATGAAGATGGCGTCGCGCTTTACTATGCCCTCAAGCGCAATGCCGATGGCATGCCCGATCCCAAGACCGGCGAGAAGATGGGAATTTCCTCCACCTACCGCATCACCGCCATGCCGGCCTATGTGGTGGATTCCGCAACGCCCATTGGCGTGACGGTCATCCAGGCGGAAGAGCGTCGCAAGGGCGCCTTCCTTGCCATCCGCGAGGCCACCATCAAGTCCACCAAGACCAGAATCGTCCAGGGTGTGCCGCCGGGGACCTCACAGGGTGCTTTCCCGGCCCTGGAACGCAATATTCAGGACCTGCCCAGCAAGGAGTTTTTCCTGAAGGTTCTGGATCGTCCACGCTATGCCAACGAAGAGGCCATACTAAAGCGCGGGAACAATACGCTTGAGGATGACGAGCCCGAGCCCGTCAAGCCCGTTGAGCCGGAAGCCGACAAGCAGGCGAAGAATGAGACGCTTCCCGCCCAGGTGGCCGACGCGCGCCAATAATTTCATCAATAATTGCATTGCCACCGGCCCCCGCGAAAGCGCGGGCCGGTGGCTTTTTATTTGCGGATCAGGGCCAGCGCGTCTTTGCGCAGCTTGGCCACCACATTGTATTCCGGATCCACCACCTCGGCGATTTCGTACTGCATTGCCGTGCCCAGGAAGGGCGCGATTTCCTGCGGCGTCATCTGATAGGTCGATGTCAGCCAGCGGCTCATTTCGGTCGTTGCGGTCCGCATGGCGGCATCCAGCGTGACACCGGTCCCCATGATCATCACATAGTCCGCATTCTCGACCCGCGGGTGACCGCCCGCCTGGCCAGAAATGAGATTGACAGTGAACTGGACGTCCATCGAGGTTTCCAGGCCCTGTCCCGGCAGCTCTCCGTCACCCTGCTGGGCATGGCCGTCGCCCACGAACAGCAGCGCGCCGGGTTGAAACACCGGCAGATAGACAGTCGCACCTTCGCGTATCTGCGACGAATCCAGATTGCCGCCATAAGGGCCCAGGCGGCCGCTGACGAACACTTCATCGCGTGGCGGTGCAACGCCGATCCCGCCCAGCATCGGGTCCAGCTTGACCTTGTAATCGGCCAACTTGCCGGTGGGATTGATGATGGTGGCGACACCCGCCGCGGCGTCTATCTTCCACTGGGTGAAACCGGCTTCGTGCCTGGCTTGCTCGCGGATGGCGCCCGCCTCCAGCGCGTTGCTGGACAGAAGATTGGTCTGATAGGCGGTGTCCCGGTTGGTGCGTATCTGGTCCAAACGCACCACCAGCGTGTCGCCCGGCATCGCGCCTTCGATATAGAACGGCCCGGTCTGGGGATTGCCGCGCGGCGCCCGGGGCTTGCGGTCCTTGTCGAAGCCCCGGCTGTCGAGCGTGTGGGTTTTAACGCTGTCGCCGGGGAATATCCGCAAGGCCGGCGGAATCGCGCCTGAGAAGTAGGTGTAGAAGTGCTGCGGGCTGAACGCGTGAACCGTGGGAGCCGGGGGCCGCGCCAAGGGCCGCTTGCCGTCCAGCGTCACCGGAATTTCCTGCAAGGTGCCGCTGCCGGTGAGCCGATTTCCGGCTCGGCGCAGGATAAACGCGCCACAGGGCTTGCCGCCATCCTCGCAGTCCAGGCGCAGCCCGTCTTTTTCCAGGCGTCCTGAAAACATCGGCTTGCGGTTATAGGCGGCAAAATAGCGATCATCCCGCTGTTCAATGGTCAGGCGTCCATCGACCATCGGCAGGTAGAAATTCTTCTGCCCGAACTCCCGCACCGCGACTTCCCAGGTGCCGGAAAAGTCACTCTGTGCCCATGCCGCCCCCGAACCGGACAGCAGCAGAACCAGCGACAGCGAAACAGGACGGATCATGATTTCAGCCCCCCAAAGGCCTTTGCGTAGAAACCGCAGCTGACAAAAGCGCCGGTCAGGGCGCCAACCCTTTGAAGGTGAATTTCTGCACCCGGCCGTCCCGCCCATCACCCGTATAGATATTGCCCTTGGAATCGGTGGCGATGATATGCAGCCCCAGGAACATGCCCGGTTGATTTCCGACATGGCCGAACCTGGCTTGCGGGATTTCCTGCAGGGTCTGCCGGTCCAGAACGCGGATGCGCTGCTGATGGCCTTCGCAAATGTAAAGGAAGCGCTGCTCCTTGTCCCCGGACAGTGCAACGCTGTTGACGGTGCCGAAGCCCTTCATCGGGATTTCCCGGGCGACGAAGGCTTCCTTCAAGAATTTCCCTTCGAGGGTGAAGGCCTGGACGCGGTTGTTGTTGCGGTCGGCGACATAGACGGTGCCGTCATGGGAGATGGTCAGGCCGTGTACCAGGTTGAATTGCTGCGGCACCGGATCATAGGTCCGCTCCTTGGTGGCGCCGTCGTCGGGCGGCTTGCCATAGGCGCCCCACATCCGCTTGAACTTGCCGGTGTCGGCGTCCAGCACCACCACGCGCCGGTTGCCATAGCCGTCGGAAATGAACATCTCATTGGCCTTGGCCCAATAGACCGGCTGTGAGGGGTGATTGAGGTTCTGGGTATCCAGGCTGCCTTTGCTTTGACCGGACTTTCCGACCTGAAGCAGGAATTTTCCGTCCCGGGTGAACTTCAGGCACTGATTGTCGTCCAGCTTCGCCTTGGCGTCACGGCCATTGCCGCAGATCCAGACATTGTCTTTGGAATCGACCGCGATGCCGTGTTCTGAAACCGGCCATTCGAACCCGGCGCGCTCGGTATCGCTCATCATAAAGGGTCCGCCCCAGCCGCGCAGGAATTTGCCGCTTGGGTCGAACGCCACCACCGACGGGGCCGGCACGCCGGAGGCTTCCTGCGGCGGCTCATCAAGCTGCGGCACCACCCGGCGGGGACGCGAGATCACCCAGATATTGTCCTGGGCATCCACCGTCAGGCCGGCGACCTGTCCGAAGAAATAGCCCTTGGGCATTTGCTGGGGCCAGCTGGGATCGACTTCAAATTTTGGATAGGTCTGTGCCTGCGCGCTCAGCGCCGTCAATACGAGTATAAGGGATGCCGCCCAACTGCCTGTTTTCATGGTTTTTCTCTTGTTCGAGGCAATAGCGTCAGGATGCCATAGGCGAAGACAGGGATAAATCCTGCGCTGCAGCAATGGGCCTAGAACTGGAACAGGCCAGGCAACTGGGGCATACTGGGGGCAATAAGAACAAGAAGGGGAGGCCGGAATGGCTCGACGTTTCACCCTGTTCGCGCTGGCGTTGGCCGCGTTGTCGTTGCCGGGGCCCGCGCTGGCGCAAAGCTATCCGGTCTTTAAAGTCGACTTCAGCTGGCCCAAGCAGTTGCCGCACGGCTATGTCTTCGGTCCCAGCGGCGGCGTCACGGTTGATGCCAAGGGTCATATCTGGACCTATTCACGCCCGACCCAGCTTCGTATCGCCATCAACGATCCGCCGGAAGAGGAATCGGGCGCGCCGGCGCCTTCGGTGATCGAGCTGACACCCGACGGGACGTTTGTCCGGGGCTGGGGCGGCAAGGTCGCCATGAGCAAGGCGGAGCTCGCCAAGTTCGATTGGCCGATCCAGGAGCATGGCATCGCCCTGGACGGCAAGGACCGTGTCTGGGTCTGTGGCAATGGCCGTGATCCCCAAGGTGAGAAAGAAAAGCGCAGCAAGGAAGACAATCAGTGCCTGGTGTTCACCAGGGACGGCAAATTCGTGATGCAGATCGGCAAGGCAGGCCAGAATAAGGGTAGCCTGGACATGGAAAATCTCGGCCGTCCCTCACAGCCGATCTATTGGGCCAAGGCCAATGAGATGTTCATTTCCGACGGCTATGGCAACCGGCGCGTGGTGGTGCTGGACGCCGACACCGGAAAGTTCAAGCGGATGTGGGGCGCCTATGGCAAGCCGCCGGATGACAGCTATCCCAGGGACAGGGTGTATAAACCGGTGCAGCAGCAGTTCAACCTGCTGCATGGCATGGGAATTTCACAGGATGGCATCGTCTATGTCGCCGACCGCAATGCCAACCGCGTCCAGTCCTTCACGGTTGAGGGCAAGTATCTGAACGAGGCCGTGATTGGCCCGGGATCGCCCATGACGGGCAATGGCTCGGCCTTTGCCGTTGCTTTCTCCGGTGACAAAGAACAGCGATTTCTGTATGTCGCCGACGGCCACAATCAGAAAGTGCGGGTCCTGGACCGCAAGACGTTACGGGAGATCCCCGGTTCGGCTTTCGGCCGCATCGGACTGGGCAATGGACAGATCGCCAATATTCACATGATCGCCAATGACGCGCAGGGAAATCTCTATATCGGCGATGGCGGCGGGCGCTTCCAGAAATTCGTCTTCAAGGGCCTTTCGAAGTAAGGCGCCGTTGATAGTCTGACAGGAGATTTTTATGGTTCGATACATGTATCTGGCCGCAGCCCTTTGCCTGGCCAGTCCGGCCCTGGCGCAGGCGCCTGATACGGTCTTCCTGGAACAGCTCACCTGGGACGAGGCCCGTGACGCCATCGCCGCGGGGAAAACCACCATCATCATCCCCACCGGCGGTACCGAACAGAACGGCCCGCACATGGCGCTGGGAAAACACAATGCGCGCGTCACCGCCAATGCCAATACCATCGCGCGCCGCCTGGGAAACGCACTCGTCGCACCGACCATGGCCTATGTGCCAGAAGGTGGTCTGGAACCGCCGATGGGCCATATGCGGTTCACCGGCACGATCACTTTGCCTGACCCGGTCTATCGCCAGGTGCTGGAATATGCGGCGCGCAGCCTGAAACTGCATGGCTTTAAGGACATCGTGTTTCTGGGGGATAGTGGCGGCAATCAGCCCGGCCAGACCGCCGTCGCCGCGACGCTGAACGCCGAATGGGCGGGCGCCGATGTCCGGGTGCATACCTTCTTTAATTATTATCGCGGTGACCCGGTGGGCGATGCCGCCCTGATGATGCAGCATGGCATAACCAAGGCCGAGATTGGCGATCATGCCGATGTGCGCGACACTTCGCTGCTCCTGGCCACCGCCCCCGCCCTGGTGCGGATGAACAAGCTGCAGCCCGGCGACGGCAAGAATGGTGTGGTGGGCGATCCGCGCCGCGCCTCGGCGGATATCGGTCGCGCCCTGATCGAAAAGACTGTGATGCGGACGGTACAGGAAATCCGCGCATCCATCGCCGATTCCCGCAAGAAATGACCCGCCAGGAATGAAGAGACCGGCACCGCGGGAACGGCGCCGGTCTTTCCTATTGATAAAGGCGCTGGCTTAGCCGCGGGTGGCCTGCCACTTGCCGCCACCTTCGATCGTGCCGTCTATTCGATTGCCGTTGACGCGGCCGCGATAGATGCTGTTGCCGACGGTGAAGGAAATCTTGTCGCCGCGCATCTTGCCATTGGCGATGGGTGTGGCGCCGCTGGCAGACTTCAGCGTGCCGGAGAGCATCTGATAGGTCTGCGACAGCGTCAGGTCGCCATTGGCCATTTTCCAGGTGCCGCCCACCTTGGCGGGGATGATCCAGAGCATGGCGCGGCAATAGCTGGTGCATTCGGTGGTGGCCGAGACTTCCTGGTCGGGATTCCAGTCGCCCATGTCGAAGGAATTCGACACCACCCGGGTACCGGGCTTCATGTTCAGCAGCTGCGGCCGCAGGCGCACATTGAGGTCCGGCAGCAGGAACAGGGTGATGACCGTTGCCTGACTAAAGTCGGTCTTGAAAATGTCGCCCTGCACGAAGGTCGCCAGCTTGGAGACGCCAGCCTCGGCGGCGTTGCGGCGCGACAGTGCGACCATGTCGGGATTAAACTCGACGCCCTGGGCCCTCACGCCGCGCTTGGCGGCGGTGATGACGGTGCGGCCGTCACCCGAACCCAGATCCATGACAAAATCCTTGGGCGTGACCTTGGCCATGTCGAGCATCCGGTCCACCAGGGCCTGTGCGGTGGGCACCCAGACAACGTCCTTGCCCTGTTGGCCATATTCCGGTTCGAACGGCTTCTTGGCGTCCTGCGCGATTGCCGGGCTGAATGCCATCATGACTGCGACGCACGAGGCAGTCAGCAGCCACGAAAGGGTTTGAGATTTCATAAGTCCTCCTGATGGTTTGTCGGAAAATGGCATGAAGATTTGCGATGGCTATTCCGCCGGGTCCTCGCCCGGCCTGGCGCCCTGGCCCAGCAGCAACAGCGGCGTTCCAGCCACCAGCACGCCGACACCGAATAGCGCGCCGATGCCGGTATAGGCCAGGCTGGAATAGAGCATGTAGATACAGGTGATGATGAAGATGATGGGCGTGAGCGGATAGAGCGGCACGGAATAGGCCAATACCCGGACCGGATCGCGGCGGCGGAAGATAAAGAGCGAGACCGCGACCAGGATCATGAACAGCCAGAAGACCGGCGAGGTATATTCCACCATGGTCTTGAAGCCGTCGCGCGCAAAGGCGCCAAGCCCCACAAGTCCCAGCGCGATCGCACCCTGCAGCGCGAAGGCGTTGGCCGGATTCTCGCCCTTGGCGCTCCAGATGCCAAAAAACTTAAGGCCCGGCAGGTCGCGGCCGAGCGCATAATAGACGCGCGCGCCGGTAAAGATGGTGGCGTTCAGGGTGCTGATCGCTGCGCCGCAGACGAACAGCGCGATCAGGGTTGCGCCCGTAGGTCCGAAGGCCGTGCGCATCACATCGGCGGCGATGGTGCTGGATTTCTGCAAGCCATCAAAGCCCAGCACATGCAGGTAAGCCCATGCCACCAGGAAATAGAGCAGGGTGACGCCGACAATGCTCAGCACCAGAACCCGCACGATGTTGCGCTTGCCGTCCCGCAGTTCGGCCGAGATATAGGCTGCCTCGTTCCAGCCGCCATAGGTCAACAGCACAAACACCATGGCCAGTCCCAGAAGGCCGGTGTTGCCTCCGCCCGCGGGCGACGGCGTTGGCTCCGGGGCGGTGCCCGACAGGGTGACCACAAGGCCGGCTGCGATCAGCGTCAGCAGGGCGACAATGTCCATGCTGGTGAAGATTTTCTGCGCCAGCTTGCCCTGTGCCGTGCCGGCTATGTTGATGCCGGTAAAAACCATAATGATGATGGCGGCGTGAATCGCGGCGCCAAAAGCGCCCAGCGGCACGATCGACTGGGCGTAATCGCCATAGACAAAAGCCACCAAGGCGATGGCGCCGGTTTGGATCACCGTGCAGCGCGCCCAGGCGAACATCAGCGCGGTGCCCCGTCCATAGGCGCGGGAGAGGAAATGATACTCCCCGCCCGCATGCGGGAAGGCGGTGGCGATTTCCGCATAGCAAAGCGCGCCGACAAGGGTAAGGCCACCTCCGACCAGCCAAATGGCCAGATAGTTGAAACTGCTGCCGGCGAACTGGGCCACCAGAGCGGGTGTGGCGAAAACGCCAATGCCCACCACCATCCCGACCACAATCACCAGGCCGTCGACGAGCGACAATGTTTCGCGCGGCGCGGCGGTGTCCTTGCTCAACATAATGGGCCTCCCCAGATCTTGCTCGTTGAACACGGCGGACAAGCCGGGGCGGTCGAGCCTATGTGGTATCTGCAAAAATGTGACGTGAATCCGTGAATTGTGCAGGGGATAGGGGGGCCTGTCAAAGCATCCGGGCGGGCTGCAAATCCGCCGGACAGCTTGTCAGTCGGGCAACTTGGGGACCACGTAACGGCCCCTGCGGCCCAGGAAATAGGTCGTCAGGATTAGGGCGATCAGCCCACCGGCAATGGCCGGCGGGCGCCAATCACTCTGCAGAACCTGCCCCAGGATCATGACCAGACAAAGGCCGCCACCCAGGAACGGCACCAGCAGGGGCGCGTTGAAGCGGCCCGGGATATTGCCTTCGCGGCGCTTCAAAATGATCAACGCGCCGTTGACGACGACGAATACCAGCAACAGCAGCAGCACCGTTGCCCCGGCCAGCTGGGCGATGTCGCCTGCAAATTGCAGGGCAGCGATGATGACAAAAAGGCCGCCGACCGCGACATGGGGCGTACGCCGCTTTTTATGGACCTTGCCCAGCACAGCCGGAAGAAGGCCCTGCCGCGCCAGGCCATACAGCATGCGCGAGCCCATGATGGTATTGACCAGCGCGGTGTTGGCCACCGCGGCAATGGTGATGAAGGTGAATCCGACAGCCGGAAACCAGGGGGCCGCGCGCTCGATCACCGATCGCAGGGGACCCGGCGCGGTTGACAGTTCCTGCCAGGGGACGATGGAAACCGCGGTGATCGAAACCGCTATATATATAAGTGACACGATCAGCATGGCGCCGATCATGGCGATCGGCATGTTGCGCTCCGGCTCCTTGACCTCTTCGGCGACATTCAGCATGTCCTCAAAGCCCAGGAACGAGAAGAATGTCAGGATCGCGCCCTGCAGCAGCAGGGCGGTGGTCAAAAGACCCTCGGGATTGGCGGGACTGGCAGCCACTTCCATCAGGTCGGTCTGGCCCCAGAACCGCATCCCGACCGCGACGACCAGCAGCAGACCGGAGACTTCAATCAGGGTACAGGCGGTATTCGCCCAGATGGATTCGCTGATGCCGCGATAGACGATGCCCGCCACGATCATCAGGAAGCCGATCGCCAGCAGCACGATCTCCACCGGCGCGCCGGCAATGGTGACGCCGGTGTTGAGCCCGATCAGGACGTTGAGATTGGCCGCAACGACCTTGGACTGGGTGGCGGCCGAGGCGATACCCGAAGCCACCACGGTCAGGCCCACCAGATAGCTCAGCCAGGAAGCGCGAAAGGCGCGTTCGGTGACATAGGCGGCGCCAGCGGCGCGCGGGTACCTGGAGGCGATGGAAGCGTAGCTGAGGCCCGTCAGCAGGGCGGCCGTCATGGCCAGCAGGAACGCCATCCAGACGGCGTTCCCCATGATGCCGGCGCCCTTTCCGACAAGCCCGTAGATGCCTGCGCCCAGCATCGAGCCGATGCCGTACAGCATCAGCTGGCCGGGCCCGATGGTACGCTTGAGCTCCGCCATTTCCGTCCCCGCCATCAAACCGATCCGGCCAGTATGAAGCAGACCCGGCAATTATGGTCGAAATAATGCAGCCGCCGGAACCCCTTTTGCGCAGCCTGCGATTGTTGCTAGGCTCACCCCAATTGGCACGCATCGCGTGTTTTTCCAACACGTCGAAGATGCGTGCCGGAGAATCCGCAGGAGCGAAGGCCATGACCGGAATGCTCAGTGATCAGGAATTGGCGGCCCTCACGCCGTCGGAGCTTTGCCCGCACCGCACCCCCATTCCCACCCAGCCCGTCTCCAGCGACGAGTTCTATCCGGCACCGCAAAATGAAAAGCAGCGCGAGGTGGAGCTGCGCATGCTGGCCATGGCCGACGAACTGGGCAGGAAATCGGGCCTGGACCGCCGGCGCTTTTTCCAGACCGCTTCGGGCATGGCGGCCGCCTTCGTGGCGATGAACCAGGTCTATGGCGGGCTGTTCGAGGCCCAGGCCCAGGAAGCGGCCACGCCAGAAGCAGCCAGGGCGCGCGCCGACGGGCTTAAAGATCAGTTCATCATGGACATGCACACCCATTTCCTGCGCGAGGACACCCGCCTAACCGGTTTTGTCGCCATGCGCGCGGCCGTGGGCAAACAGGGCTGGAACAAGGCGCTGGCCGAAAAAGAACAGACCATCGAGGATCTGAAATTCGAGAACTACAAAAAGGAGATGTTCCTCGACAGCGATACCAAGATCGCGCTGATTTCCTCGGCGCCGTCGGAAATCCCGCAGGACTGGTTCCTCACCAACCAGCAGATGGCCGATGCCCGCGCGCGGGTAAACAAGGAGGCAGGTTCACGCCGCCTGTTCGCCCATTGCATCTTCACGCCGGGGCGCCCCGGCTGGCTGGATGATCTGGATGCCGCGCTGGCGCTCAAGCCGGAGTCGGCCAAGGGCTATACGGTGGGCGACAACACCCATAAGGATCTCAGCATTTATCCCTGGCGGATGGATGACGAGAAGACCACCTATCGCGGCTATGAGCAGATGGTGAAGGCGGGGATCAAGAATGTCTGCGTTCACAAGGGGCTGTTCACCGCCGCCACCGCCAAGCGCTTTCCCAAGCTGGAGGCCTATGCCGATGTCTCGGATGTGGCCAAGGCGGCAAAGGACTGGCCGCAGCTCAATTTCATCATCTACCATTCGGCCTATCGCAACGAGAGCCCGGAACGCGCGCTGGCGGAATTTGACCGGACCGGGCGGCTGGAATGGGTCAGCGACCTGGCCGACATCCCCGCAAAGCACGGCGTCAACAATGTCTATGGCGATCTGGGGCAGATATTCGCCTCCACTTTGGTGGCCCAGCCGCGCGTCTGCGCCGCGATCATGGGCACGCTGATCAAGGGGCTGGGCGCCGAGCGGGTGGTGTGGGGCAGCGATGCGCTGTGGACCGGCTCGCCGCAATGGCAGATCGAGGGCCTGCGCCGGCTGGAAATTCCCGAGGACATGCAAAAGAAGCACGGTTTCAAGCCGCTGGGCGGCGCGCGCAGTGCGGTCAAGACGGCGATCTTCGGTGACAACAATGCGCGGCTGTATGGGATCAACCAGAAGCGGGCAAGCCTGGACGTGGCGCAGGACAGGTTCGCAAGTCTCAAGCGCGACTATGACGCGGCGGGCCCCAATCCCAGCAATCTGCGCTATGGCTATATCAATACCGCTGAGGCCGTGGGCTGACCGGAAATGAAAACGCCGCCGACTTCAAAGTCGGCGGCGTGTGAGTTCAGACGGCTCCCAACAATCAGTCGGGCGCCCTTTTGGTTTCGACTTTGCGGTCCTTGAGCAGCTGGATGTAGAAGACGCGCAGCTTTTCGGGCCCCACGCGGTTGACGAAGCTGCCCGGCGAAATGCGCCGCTGGTCCACCATGTTCAAGGCCGCGCCCTTGTCGGCCAGATAGGTGATGACCTCTTCATATTCGGTGGAGTTACGGTTCTCCACCACCATGTGCATGATGCTGCGGCCTTCTTGGGCCAGGGCGTGGATGTCCGGGTCAAGCTCCAGCGCGAACTTCAGGGCTTCCAGATTGCCGCCCCGCGCCGCGGCCAGCGCCAGGGTCAGGCCGTCAGCGGCCTTGGCCTTGGGATCGGCCCCCGCCTTGAGCAGCACCTGCATCGCTTCCTTCGAACCGGACTGGGCCGCCAGCAGCAGCGGCGGGGTGGGGACGCCCGGCGGCGGCAGCAGATATTCAAAGGCCTCCAGCGGGCGGCGCTTGACGCCGGCCGCGTCAGTCTTGGCCGTCTTGGGCGAAGCGCTGCCGACAGCGGCGACCTGAACCTGCTCCCAGCCGGGCGCCTTCTGGATCAACTGGGCGGCATAGAGAACGCCCTTCTGCTGCTCGATTGGCGGCGGCGTGGTCAGGGCATTGGCATTGCCGCCCTTGGACAGGACCATCTTGATCAGTTCGGGATTGCCGCTGGCGGCGGCGGTGTGGATCAACTGCCAGCCCTTGCTGTCGCGCTGGTTGACGTCGGCGCCGCGCGACACGACCTGCATCGCGAAGGGGTCGTTCTTCATCAAAAGAGCGGCCTGGATTACCGTGGTGCCATCCGGCAGCACGGCCTTGGCGTCGGCGCCGGCATCCAGCAAGGCCATCGATGCCGCGGGCACTTTGCTCTGCAGGGCGAAGAACAGCGGGGTGAAGCCCTTCTTGGCGACGCTATTGACGTTGGCGCCCGCCTTCAGCAGCACCGCGATATTGTCGGTGCGGCCCTTGGCGGCGGCCCACATCAGGGCCGTCTGGCCCTGCATGTCGGCCGCGTTCACATCGGCGCCCTTGGCGATCATCCCCGTCAGCGCTTCGGAAGTAGAGGTTCCGGCGCACAGCGCCAGCGCCGAAACGCCATCGGCGCGGGCCGCCTTGGCGTCGGCATCGGCCGCAAGCAGGCTGGCGACGATTCCCAGATGGCCGCGTTCGCAAGCCAGCGTCAACGGCGAAGCGCCGTTGATGTCGACGATACTGGCCTTGGCGCCGGCGCCCAGCAGCATGCTCACGGTTTGCGGATCCTGGCGATCGACCGCCCAGGACAGGACGGTCGAATTGTCGGGAAGCGGTGCGTTCGGATTGGCCTTGGCGCCCAGCGCGCTCTTGATGGCCGCGTGATCGTTGTTGCGTACCGCCTCAACCAGGCGGTCCTCCGATGCACCCGCCCAGCCGGTCACAGGCAGGGCGGCGCCCAGAAGCAGAAAACCAAGTCCGAATGCCTTCTTCATGTGCCCCGTATCCGCTCCTTAGGCCATGTAGCCGGTGAGACGGCCGGTGCTGTCGCCCAGCTTGTCCACCTTGACGCCCAGCTGATCCATCATGGACAGCATCAGGTTGGTCATCGGCGTGCCCTTTTCGGCAACCAGGTGGCGGCCGCCCGTGGTCATGCCGCCCGCGACGATGGTCGGCAGGTCCTTGTGCGAGTGCTTGTTGGGATCGGCCAGGCTCGCGCCCGCCAGCAGCAGCGTATTGTCCAGCAGCGTGCCGTTGCCGTCCTTGGTCTCGCTCATGCGCTTCAGATAATAGGCAACCTGTTCCATGTGCAGGGTGTTGATCTTGGTCAGCTTGGCCAGCTTTTCCGGATCGTTGCCGTGATGGCTCATCGGGTGATGGGCGTCCGGAACGTCGATTTCCGGATAGGAACGGCCGCTCACTTCGCGCGCCAGCATCAGCGTGTTGACCCGGGTCAGGTCGGCCTGCGCCGCCAGCACCATCATGTCGATCATCATCTGGGCATGTTCGGCGAAATTGTCCGGGATGCCAGAGGGGCGGGTGTAGTTGGGCAGCGCAACTTCCGAGCCGCCCTGTTCGATCTTCTGGATGCGGCGCTCGATGTCGCGCACCGAGGTCAGATATTCGTCCAGCTTCTTCTTGTCGTTGGCGCCCATGTTGCCCGACAGGCGGCGGGCATCGTCGGCGACAAAGTCCAGGATGGAGGCCTGGCGCTTCAGCCGCATCATGCGGGTCTTGGCGTCCAGGCTGTCGCCATCACCAAACAGCCGCTCGAAGATTTCGCGCGGATTGACGGTGACAGGCAGCGGGGTGTGCGGATTGCTCCAGGACAGGGTGTTGGTATAGGCGCAGCTGTAGCCGGTGTCGCAGCTGCCCACCAGGCTGGGAGGCTCCAGGCCCATTTCCAGCGAGGGGATCTGGGTCAGTTCGGCAAATTGCTGGGCCACCACCTGATCCATCGAAATGCCGTTGGTCAGGTCGGCGCCTTCGGTCTTCTTGACATGCATGCCGGTCAGATAGGTGCCGCAGCAACGGCCGTGATCGCCGGCGCCGTCGCCCAGGGCCTCGGCCTGGCCATGATCCAGGTTGGAAATGACCTGGAACTTGGAGCGGTAGGGCTCCAGCGGCTTGAGGATCGGGGTGATCTCATAATCGGCGCCCGCCTTGGCCGGGGTCCAGTTTTCCATCTGCATGCCGTTGGGCGCGTAGATGACATGCAGGCGCTTGCGCGCGGCATGCTGCGCCTCGGCGGCGGCGCTGCCGGCCGGCATCATGGCTTCCATAAGCGGCAGCGCCAGGACGGCGCCGGTGCCCCGCAGCAGGGTACGGCGGTTCATGGATTTGCGGGTGATGATCATTTCTCGGGTGTCCTTCTCATGACAAAGGGAGTGCTTTGAACAATGGCCAGAATGATGGATTGCATGCGGTTGTCGTCCTTGGCGGCGCTGTCGCGCACGATCCGGACGGCCGGCATGTCATAGGCTTCGACGCCGCGGCCCAGCGCATAGGTCATCAGCCGTTCGGTGAAGGCTTCGACGAATTGCTCCTTGCGCGACAGCAGCACGTTCTGCAGCCCCGCCGGACCATCGAATTTGGTGCCGTCCGGCAGCACGGCGGAAACGTCGAGCAGCTTGCCCGCATCCTTGTCACGCCAGGCGCCGATCGCGTCGTAATTCTCCAGGGCGAAGCCGAACGGATCCATCTTGGTGTGGCAGGAGGCGCAGACCGCGTTGGTGGCATGGGCCTGCATCTGCTCGCGCACCGTCATGGCCTTGCCGTTCTTCACCTCGTTCAGGGCCGGAATGTCCGGCGGCGGCGGCGGCGGCGGCGCGGCCAGGATATTCTCCAGGATCCACTTGCCGCGCAGCACCACCGAGGTGCGGTTGTTGTAGGAGGTGACGGTGAGGATGCTGGCCTGGTTCAAGAGGCCGCCATGGCGCTGCTTGGGGTCCAGCTTCACCTTGCGGAAGGTGGTGCCATAGACGCCCGGCACGCCGTAATGCTCGGCCAGGCGCTGGTTCAGATAGGTGTAGTCGGCATCCAGGAAGTCCACGACGCTGCGGTTTTCCTTCACCACACCGTCAAAGAACATTTCGGTTTCCGCCAGCATCGCTGTGCGCAGGCGTTGGTCGAAGTTGGGGAAGACGCGGCGGTCGGGGCGCTGATGCTCCAGCTTGCGCAGGTAAAGCCACTGGCCGGCGAAATTCTGCGTCAGGGCCTTGGCGCGCGGATCGTTCAGCATGCGCGCGATCTGCTGCTTCAGCACAGCAGGCCGGTTCAGCTGCTTCTTCTCGGCAACCTGCAGCAGCTGCTCATCGGGGATGGAGCTCCACAGGAAGAAAGACAGGCGCGTCGCCAGTTCGATGTCGCTGATGCGGTGCACAGTGCCAGGCTTGCTGCCAGCCGGATCGCGTTCGTGCATGAACAGGAAGCTGGGCGAAACCAGGATGGCTTCCAGCGCGGCACTGATGCCGTGATCGAAGTCGGAATCCTTGCGGCCTTCCGCATACAGCCTCATCAGCGGCCTGACATCGGCGCCCGTCACGGGGCGGCGATAGGCGGCGCACGCCAGCGAGGTGAGGATGCGGGTGGCGCAGGCATTTTCCTGTGCAGCCGTGGTGGGGCGGCAGATGAAAATCTTGCGGCGGCTGGGCGTGTCGCCCGGGCCCTTGGCGTCATAGGGACCTGCGACAGAAATCTGCATCACGTCGCGCAGATAGAAATTCTGCTGCATGGCCGGACCGTTGGCATAGGACGGTACCGAGATGGTCTGCACCCGCGCGCCGTCCACCCACACGTCCATCGGCAGCTGCTCGGCGGGACCGGTGGGCTTGGTGGGGCGCGGACCGGTGGTGGTCTTGGGCAGCAGGGTCTCGTCCAGCGACAACTGCTTGCGGAAGGAGGCGCCGATGGTACGCAGGCCCGCCTTCAGCGGCACCTTCACTTCGTAGCGGTTATAGGCGTCGATCTCATTCTCGGTCTGGGTGCCGGAATTCAGATAGACCTGGATCGCATAGGTGGCATCGTGCGGCGCATAGAATTTGAAGGCGCCGCCGCCGCGCGAATCCAGCTGCAGGTCGTCGCTGGCACGCTCGTTATAGGCCGGAACGCCAAAGGCATTCTCGAACAGGTCCTTGGGGACCTTGTAGTCGGTGGTGATCACGCGCTGCGAGGTCTGCCCGGTGGCCAGGCGCGCGATCTTGCCGGCCGCATTCATATAGCGGTCCATCAGCGTCGGCGAGACGGTGAGGATGTCGGCGATATTGTCGAAGCCATAACCGGTATCGTCCACAGGCAGGTCCTTGCTCATATCCACTTCAAGCGCCAGCAGGTCGCGAACCGCATTGGCGTATTCGGCGCGGTTCATGCGGCGCAGGGTGGCGCGCCCGGGATTGGGGTCCGCCGCGCCCATCTGGTCGAGCGATTCTTCGAGCCAATGGGTGAAGTCGGCGATCTGTTCCTTGGAAGGACGCTTCATTCCGCGCGGCGGCATTTCGCCTAGGCTGATGCGGCGCAGGATTTTTTCCCAGGTGGGATTATGGGCTTCGAGGTTGGCGGCATCCAGCGGCAGCACCGACATGCCGGCGGTCTTGAGCTTGTCGTTGTGACACCCCGAGCAATATTGCAGCAGCATCTTCTTGCGGTCGGCGGGTGTGCCGCCCAGGGCAGCCGTCGCGCTCTGGGAAACCGGCATGGCGGACGGCGTGGCGGTGGTTGCTTTGGCCGGAACGGTTTCGGCGGTCGCGCTGCCCAGCAGCTGCAAGCCGACGATACCCGTCAAGGCAACGATGCCGGCGGAGGTGAGGACTTTTCCCAATAGACTGCGGGTGTTCATCGGCGACATTCGTTTCCTGCCCTTAAGCAACACAGGCGGCTTTGCCACCTTTGCCCCACATGCACCGTGTGGGGATATTTTATGATCACCTTATTATTAGCGCATCCGGTGCACTTCTAGAAGGATTCCAGTGTTCTTCCGCATATCAATAGCTTTAACCCCAGCTAGTGTTTCTGCCGTCTGAATCCGCGGAAAGCCTGACAAATCGCGAATGGGGTATCTGAGCATTTGTCATTTCGCTGCGATGCAGCATAGAAAGTTTCGGAACTTTGCATGACGGCTGGTCTTCAGCGTCAAACGCGGGCGAACTGCGCCGGTGGAATCAGGCCAAGGCAACTCATGGATCGGCGCACACTTCTCTCATCATTGGGCGCCCTGGCGCTGTCTTCGCCGCTCAAGGCGCAGGAAGTGCCGACCTAGAGCGCGCCGGTGCTGGATCTGCACTGGCATATGCGCCGCACGCCGGAAGCCAATCTGGCGCACATGAATGGATGCGGCGTGCGGCAGGCGAATCTGCTGACCGGCGGCAATGCGCTGGAAGCCGTGCATGTGCTTCAGGCCCAAAACCCGCACCGCTTCCCCAGCTGGTTCGCCAGCACCGGCATCACCAGGCCGGAAGCGGCAAGCATCCTGACCCAGGCGGTGAAGAATGGCGCTGCCGGCTTTGGCGACATCAAATTCCACGTCGCCGCCGACAGTCCCGAACTGAGGCGCATGTACGCGCTGGCCGGCGAGCTGGACGTGCCGATCATGGTGCATTTCCAGGAAGTGGGGCACACCCCCACGGAAGGGACCTTTGCATCGGGGTGGAAACGCTTTGCCACCATGCTGAAGGAATTTCCCAGGACAAAGTTCATCGGCCATGCCGATGCCTTCTGGGCCAATATCAGCGCCGACTATGCGGAAGCAGAATCCTATCCGACCGGCCCGGTGGTGCGCGGCGGCGTCACCGACAAATTGCTTGGCGACTATCCCAACCTGTTCGGCGACATGTCGGCCAATTCCGGCAACAACGGCCTATCACGCGATCCGGACTTCACCAGGGATTTCCTGCATCGTCATCAGGGCAAGCTTTTGTTCGGCAGCGACTGCAACTGCAGCGATGGACGCGGCAGCAACACCGAACGCGCCGCGCCGCGCATGCGCGGCAAATGCGTGGCACGCGAAACGCTCACCTTGCTCACCAACGCGACGACGCCGTCGGTTTTTCGCAAGCTGGTATGGGACAATGCCCATACCGTGCTGAAACTGCCCGCCTGACTACTTCTCGCTGAACATCCAGCGCATCACCGACGGCAGCAGCCAGCCACCATGCACGTCGGAATGCGCGCCGTCGCCCCACTCTTGGCGCACGTCATAGCGCGGGCCGGTGTCCTTCTTTTCATCGGCATTGGCATTGGCCCATAGCAGCGCCGACAGCATCTGCTGGTTGGCCAAAAACCAGTTGCCGTGAATGTTGTTCAGGTCGTGCGCGCCATCCTGCAGGAAGATGCGGATGGGGCGGATCGGGCTTTTGCGGATCAGGCCGGGATAGGTGTCCCCGCCCACGATCACCGGCGTGGTGGCGGTGGCCGGACGATAGCCGATCGAGGTGTAGCTGCCGATGAAGCTGATCACATTGCCAAACGCTTCCGGCTTGTTCCAGGCCACGGTCCATGCACAGATCGCGCCGCTGGAGGTGCCGCTGATGGCGCGCTTCTTGGGATCGCTGGTGAAGGCGTAGCTCTTGGCGACCTCGGGCAGCATCTCCTCGGTCAGGAAACGTGCATAGGTGTCGTTGACCGCGTCATATTCCTGGGCGCGGTTGTTGGGATTGCCGGTGCAGGCATAACCGGTGCAGCCGGCCGGTCCCAGGCCATCGGGATACTTGTCAGTGCCCTTGTTGCCAGGGGTAATGAAAATGCCCAGTGTGGCGGGGATGTCGCCCTTGGCGATCAGATTGTCCAGCACCACCGGAATGTTCAGCGGGCCCTGCGGATTGATGGCGCGCTGGCCGTCCTGAAACACCAGCAGGTTGGGCGGGTTCTTGGCGTTGTAATTTGCCGGGACATAAATCCAGTAACGGCGCACCGTGTCGGCGATGATCTTGCTCTTGAATTCCAGCGGCCCAATCAGCTTGCCTTTCTTGACGCCCGGCTGCGGGATCGAGTCGGCGGTCGGCGGGTATTCGCCCGGCTTGCGGGGCTCCGCCGCCAGGGCCGGTCCGGCTAGAACCGCCAATGTCAAAACACACGCTGTGAAGAACTTCATCGTCCGCCCCTTATGGATTTTCCTAGTGGAATTTTGCCGGGAGTTTGCTGCATTCGACGCACGGCCACAACAGCCGACAATTGGTCAGTGCCGGGGCGAGATCAATGATCGCGCATCTCCCGCCACCGGCGCAGCTGCGCCTTGACCTCATCGGTCAGGTCATAACCGCCGCTGAGTGCCACACCGTCTTCCACGACATCGTCATAGGGACCTGCCGCGAAGCAGCAGGGACACACGGCCAGGTCGTGGAACTGGTTCTGGGCGATGCGGATCAGCGATTCCTGGCAGTCGCCGCAACGGACAGTCAGAAAGCTGTGAAATGGCTCCATGACATCGTGCTCCTGGTTCAGGGAAATGACGTGGAATCGAAAAGAAATCAGCGATGGGCTGTGTTGAACAGGTCCAGGCCTTTGGAGCCGGGGCAAAGTTGCTTTTCGGACATCAGATTGAGCGGCTGATTGACCGTGTTCAGATTGGCATGCATGTCGGTGGCGCCAGCATCGATATAGATAAGTCCGGTAACCAGTTCGCCCGCCGCGGCGCGGCTTTGCAGATAGGTCATGGCGCCGACGCGGTCATGGGGATCGTAGTCGGCCGCCAGCTTGGACAGCCGCAACGTAGAACCATCATGCAGCGCCACCTCTTCGCTGGTGCCCGGTGCATAGTTCACCGTGATCGCCGCACGTGGCTCCATCAGATCCAGCCGGTTCACTGCCTCGTTATGCTCGCGCACGAAATCATAGGCCTTGGTCGAGCCGGCATGGTTGTTGAACGCCACGCAGGGGCTGACAATGTCGATGAAGGCAGGCCCTGGATGGCTCATCGCCGCCATGATCAGCGGCACCATCTGGGCCTTGTCGCCCGAAAAGCTGCGCCCCACGAAACTGGCGCCCACCATCAGCGCCATGCTGACCAGATCCAGCGGGGAGTCGGTATTGTAGCCGCCGGCCTTGCTTTTGGAGCCCTTGTCGGCGGTGGCGGAGAACTGGCCCTTGGTCAGGCCATACACGCCGTTATTCTCGGTGATATAGACCATGTTCACGCCGCGCCGCACGCAGTGCACGAACTGGCCCAGACCGATGGAGGCGGAATCGCCGTCGCCCGACACGCCCATATAGAGAAGGTCGCGATTGGCCAGGTTGGCGCCGGTCAGGACCGACGGCATGCGGCCATGCACCGAATTGAAGCCGTGGCTCTGGCCCAGAAGATAATCCGGCGTCTTGGAGGAGCAGCCGATACCCGATAATTTGGCGACCCGGTGCGGTTCGATATTCAGTTCGAAACAGGCCTGGATGATGGCGAAGGATATCGAGTCATGGCCGCAGCCGGCGCACAGGGTCGAGACCGAGCCTTCATAGTCGCGGTGGGTGAAACCCAATTTGTTCACCGCGATGCCGGGATGGCGCAGCTTGGGCTTGGCGATATAGGTCATTCCGCGGCCTCCTTGGATTTCAGCGCCATGCGCTCGGCGATGGCCGAAATGATGAAGCGTGCGGTGATGGGTGTGCCGTCATAATGCAGGATGGAAATGAACCGGGCCGGATCGATGCCGCATTCATTGACCAGCAGGACGCGCATCTGGGCATCGCGGTTCTGTTCCACCAGGAAGACCTGGTCATGGGCGTTGATGAAATCCACCACCGCATCGCTGAACGGAAAGGCGCGCAGCCTGAGCGTATCTAGATGGACACCATCATTCTCCAGGGCCGCCAGCGCCTCGTTCATCGCCGCGCTGGTGGAGCCGAAATAGATCACGCCGGTCTTGGTTTTTTCCCTGGCGCGCCGGACGACGGGCGCGGGCACCAGCGTCTTGGCGGTTTCGAACTTGCGCAGCAGCCGCTGCATATTGTCCTGATAAACCGCGCCCTCCTCGCTGTATTTGGCGAAACGGTCGCGGCTGGTGCCGCGGGTGAAATAGGCGCCTTTGGTGGGATGGGTGCCGGGCAGGGTGCGGTACGGGATGGCGTCGCCATCCACGTCCAGATAGCGGCCGAAGGTCTTGCCCGCTTCCAGCTCCTGCGCCGTCATCACCTTGCCGCGGTCATAGACTTTGCTGTCATCCCAGGTGAAAGGTTCGCAAAGCCAGTCGTTCATGCCGATGTCCAGGTCTTCCAGCACAAAGACCGGCGTCTGCAGGCGTTCGGCGAGGTCAAAGGACAAGGCGGAAAATTCAAACAGCTCTTTGGGGTCCTCGGGCAGCAGCAGCACATGCTTGGTGTCGCCATGAGAGGCATAGGCGCTGATCAATAGATCGGCCTGCTGGGTGCGCGTGGGCATGCCGGTGGACGGACCGCCGCGCTGCACATCGATGATCACGGCCGGGATCTCCGCGAAATAGGCCAGCCCCAAGAACTCCTGCATCAGGGAAATGCCGGGACCGCTGGTGGCGGTGAAGGCGCGTGCCCCGTTCCAGCCCGCGCCGATCACCGTGCCGATGGCCGAGATTTCGTCTTCGGACTGCACGATGGCGAACTTGTTCTTCCCGGTTTCGGCGTCCACCCGGTATGCCTTGCAATGCTTGGCGAAGGCTTCCGCCACCGAGGTTGAAGGCGTGATGGGATACCAGGCAGCCACGGTGGCGCCGCCATAGACGCAGCCAAGACCCGCCGCGTCGTTGCCGCTGACGAAAATGCGATCGCCCACCGCATCGGCTTTCTCGATTTTCAGGCTGCAGGCGCCGGCGAGAGTGTCGCGGGCATAATCATGCCCCATGCGCAGCGCCTGCTGGTTGGGCGCGATCAGCTTGTCCTTGCCTTTATACTGTTCGCCGATCATCTGCTCGAGCACTGCATGGTCGATGCCCAGAAGCTGGGCCAGGGCGCCGACATAGATGATGTTCTTGAACAGCTGGCGTTGGCGCGGATCGCCATAGGCCGCGTTACAGATTTCGGTCAGCGGCATACGGATGATGTTGATGTCGTCGCGCAGGCGCGACATCGGAATGGGCTTTGAGGAGTCGTAGAACAGATAGCCGCCCGGATCGATGGAGGCGATGTCCTTGTCCCAGGTCTGGGGATTCATCGCCACCATCAGGTCGACGCCGCCGCGCCGCCCCAGCCAGCCTTTGCCGGAGACGCGCACTTCATACCAGGTCGGCAGGCCCTGAATGTTGGAGGGGAAGATGTTGCGCGAGGCCACCGGTACGCCCATGCGCAGGATGGAGCGGGCGAACATCTCATTGGCCGAAGCCGAGCCCGAGCCGTTGACGTTGGCGAATTTGACGACGAAGTCGTTGACGGGTTTCAGCGGTGACATGCGTACCCCGTCTTGGGCGCGTTCAGCAGGAACTTCTGCATGTCCCAGGCACCGGTCGGACAGCGCTCGGCGCACAATCCGCAATGCAGGCAAAGGTCTTCATCCTTGGCCATGATGCGTCCGGTCTTGAGGGTACTGGAAATATAGAGGTCCTGATCCTTGTGCAGCGATGGCGCGGTCAGCCGCCGGCGCAGGTCCTCTTCATCGCCATTGGCGGTGAAGGTGATGCAGTCCATCGGGCAGATATCGACGCAGGCGTCGCATTCGATGCATTTGGGCGTGTCGAACACGGTCTGCACGTCGCAGTTCAGACAGCGCTCGGCTTCCGCGAAAGCCTGGCTCAGGTCAAAGCCCAGCTCCACTTCCAGCTTTACATCCTTCAGGGCCTTTTCGATCGGCGCGTGCGGCACCTTGAAGCGATGGTCGTTGGAAATGTCGTTGTCATAGCTCCATTCGTGAATGCCCATCTTCTGGCTGCTGAGATTGACCAGCGGCGATGGCCGCTGGGCCAGATCCTTGCCCTTGCAGAGCAGGTCGATGGAAATAGCGGCGTCATGGCCATGGGCCACCGCCCAGATGATGTTCTTTGGGCCAAAAGCGGCATCGCCCCCGAAAAACACCCGGGGGTTGGTGGACTGGAAGGTGCGCAGATCAACCTTGGGCATGTCCCACTGGTCGAATTCCAGGCCGATATCGCGTTCGATCCAGGGAAAGGCATTTTCCTGGCCCACCGCCACCAGCACATCATCGCATTCCATCACCATATCCGGCTCGCCCGACGGCACCAGGTTGCGGCGGCCCCTGGCGTCAAACTCCGCCCGGACCTTCTGGAACCGCATGCCGGTCAGCTTGCCGTTGGTGTGCAGGTACTCCGCAGGGACGAGGAAATTGTGGATCGGGATGCCTTCCTGCATCGCGTCCTCTTTTTCCCAGGGAGACGCCTTCATCTCGTCAAAGCCGGAGCGCACCACGACATTGACCTGCTGCCCGCCCAGCCGCCGCGAGGTGCGGCAGCAATCCATCGCGGTGTTGCCACCGCCAAGCACGATCACGCGCTTGCCGATCTTGGTGGTGTGGCCGAACGATACCGAGGACAGCCAGTCGATGCCGATATGGATATTGGCCTTGGCCTGCGCGCCGCCCGGAAGCTCCAGCGCCCGCCCGCGCGGCGCGCCGCAGCCGACAAAGATGGCGTCATAGTCTTCCGCCAACAGCGCCTTCAGCGAGTCGATCTTCTGGCCCAGCCTCAGTTCCGGCTGAAGATCGAGAATGTAATTCACCTCTTCATCCAGGACTGTTTCAGGCAGGCGGAATTTAGGAATCTGTGTGCGCATCATGCCGCCGGCCGCGGCATCGCCATCATACAGCACCACCGTGTAACCCAGCGGCAGCAGATCGCGCGCCACCGTCAGCGAAGCGGGCCCGGCGCCGATCAGCGCCACCCGCTTGCCGTTCTTCGCGGCTGCCGGCATTGGCATGCGCGCTTTCACATCGTCCTTATTGTCGGCGGCGACGCGCTTGAGGCGGCAGATGGCGACCGGTTCGGCTTTCTTGGTGACTTCTTCCACGCGGCCGCGGCGGCAGGCGGGTTCACAGGGCCGGTCGCAGGTGCGGCCCAGAACGCCGGGAAACACATTGGAATGCCAGTTGACCATATAGGCGTCGGAATAGCGCCCGGCAGCGATCATGCGGATATATTCGGGCACCGGCGTGTGGGCGGGGCAGGCCCATTGGCAGTCCACCACCTTGTGGAAATAGTCGGGATTGGAAATATCGGTGGGCGCCATGCCCGCCACGGAAAGCCGACTGTTCCGCGCGCCCGTAGGGGGCGTTTGCACTGCTGGACTACTCATACGCTGACTGCTTCCCCAATGACTGCCCCGATACGAGACCAACGTCTGATGGATACTTATTCAGCTATGTGCGCGGCTGTTGTTGGTTCTGGTGTTCTTTGTT
>JBEGVG010000037.1:0-24075 GCA_041178445.1 Pseudomonadota bacterium
CTATCTGCCGCAACAGCGTTACTATCTGCTCCGGCGTTGGACTCTTCTTCGGCATGTCCAAGCTCCTTATCCAAGCCAGTTTCTATCAATTCGCTTGGTACAAAAAGAGCCAGGCAGGTCAGGGACATGTGTGGAATGCGAAGTCATCTGCGCTTCACCATCATTGCGAAGATCGAGGAGAAAGTTACGCCCGCCGACTGCGCCAGGCCTGAATCCAGAACGATCTCCGCCCGGCCGCTGTCGCGGACCATCAGCATGCAGGCGCGCTGGTCCAGGCAAGCCGGGTCGTTGGACATGACGAGCAGGCGCCTTCGCCGGGCCGTGTCCATGATGACGCCGGTATCGGCCATGATCCCCGGCAGGACGAACAGGGCATCGAGACGGCCGGAATAATTCGATACATCGTTCAACGCGACGGCATCTGCTCTCAAGCCTGTGTCACCCGGCCCGGGCAAGGCGCGAAGCCGTTCGGCGGTCTGGTGTGCCAGAAGCCTGCTTTCTGAAACACCCGGCGCGTAGACGACACCGATCGTCAGGCCGCTGTTGCGGGAACCGCTCTGCAGAAAGCCGAGAGAGCGTGCCGCAACGCGCAGATCGGCCAGCGATACATCGGCGGCATGCGCCTGCCGATTCGAGATCGGAGCAAGCGTCAGAAAGAAAACAAATCCCGATAACGCTGCCCGAATGACCCGCACTGGCGTCTCCTGCGCGGCAGCGCCCGCCTCTTTTGAGCGGAAGGCTGCGCACGACAGGCATCCTGTGTGTGCAGGCTTTCCGGCCCGTTAATCGATTATCGGCGAAGTGACGCGGTTATGCGCAGGCACGGTTTCGCTTTTACCATCGGCGCAACGGCGCGCGCCGCATTGGCGCCAAACTCGCGCGCGCGCATTAAGGATGGCAGGCGCGAAAAGTTCCGTTAGGGGCTTGTGCGCCTATTCCGGCGCGCCCCTACTCAGGAGCAACAGTGACCTTGATGCCGTCGGTCTCGGCGCTGCAGATCACCTGGCAGGACAGACGCGAGTTGGGTTCCACGGCCAGGGCCATGTCCAGCATGTCGATCTCGGCTTCGGACGGGGCGGGCAGCTTTTCGAACCAGCCGTCATTGATATAGACGTGACAGGTGGCGCAGGCGCAGGCGCCGCCGCATTCGGCGGCCACATCCAGCCCGCCATCACGCAGGATTTCCATCACGCTCCAGCCCTCGCGGCCTTCCAGCGTGTGTTCCTTGCCCTGGCGGTCGATGGCGATGATCTTCATGACCTTGTTATTCCTTTTACAGTCCTACCGTGCCGCTCTCGTGCTCGCCGCCTTCGGCGACCGCGGTTCACTCACGAAACACCCAACTTCTTTTGCAGGTTCGAAGACGAGGTCGTGTACTGGAAGCGCAGCTTTTCGTTGGGGCGGCAGATGTGGAACGCCGCCTGGGACATCAGCGCGGCTTCATGGAAGCCGGACAATATCAGCTTGAGCTTGCCGGTATAGGTGTTGATGTCGCCGATGGCGAAGATGCCGGGCGTCTGGCTTTCAAAACGCGCCGTATCCACCGGGATCAGGTTTTCGTTCAGGTTGATGCCGAACTCGGCGATGGGACCCAGCTTGATGGTCAGGCCGAAGAAGGGCAGGAAGGTATCGACGTCGAGATGCCACTCTGTCTTGTCGTGGCCGGCCAGGGTCACGCCGGTCATCTTGCCTGGCTCGCCATGGATCGCCTTGACCGAGGCGACATGGAATTTGACTTTGCCTTCCTTCTCCAGCTCGCGCATCTGGTTGACGCTGTGGGCCGCGGCGCGGAAACCGTCGCGGTGATGGACCAGGGTCATGGTCTTGGCCAGCGGCGCCAGGTTGATCACCCAGTCCAGCGCCGAGTCGCCGCCGCCGGCGATCAGGATATTCTTGCCGCGGAAGGCTTCCATCTTGCGCACGGCATAATGCACGCCGATGCCGTTGCCGGCATTCTCGAACGCCTCGATGCCCGGCAGGGGCGGGCGCTTGGGCTGGAAGCTGCCGGCGCCGGCCGCGACCACCACCACGGGGGCGATCAGTTGAGTCTCCATGTCGGTCTTCAGTTTCCAGCGGCCGTCGGGCAGCTTTTCCAGGCTGGTCGCCATTTCGCTGAAATGAAATTGCGGATCGAACGGCTTGATCTGTTCCAAGAGCTTGTTGACCAGCTCCTGGCCGGTCACGATCGGCAGGCCGGGAATGTCATAGATCGGCTTTTCCGGATAAAGCTCGGTGCACTGCCCGCCCGGGCGGTCCAGGATATCGACCAGGTGGCATTTGAGATCCAGCAATCCCAGCTCGAAAACGGCGAACAGGCCGATGGGGCCCGCGCCGACAATGATGACATCGGTTTCGATGGGAGCAGCGCTCATGGGAATTTCACACCTAAGTTCGTGTAATCGCTGGGAAAACATCGCTTTTATATGTAGAAATAGCCAGACTAACAACCCCCGCCTATAACAGTGCTGCGATGCAAAATGACGCTCCCAAGACCCTCGACCTGACCCCGGCGCAAAATTGCGCCTCCATGGCCGAATTGCGCACGGCGATTGACGCCCTGGATGCCCGGCTGGTGGCGCTGCTGGCGGTGCGTCAGGTTTATATAGAACGCGCCGCCCAGCTGAAAACCGGCCGCGACCAAGTGCGCGATCCGGCCAGGATCGAGGAAGTGGTGACCAAGGTCATCGCGGAAGGAAAGAAGGCGGGGCTGAGTTCAGACATCGCCGAGCCGGTATGGCGCACGCTGATCGAAGCCTCGATCCGGCACGAGTTCGACGCCTTCGATAAACGCTAATTTCAGGCTGCCAGATATTCCGCAATAAACTGCTGAACTGCCTCGCCTTCGACGCGCAGCGCTTCGATTACCTCCACGGCGCGGTCGTGGCTGATGGCGGGGTCCACCGGCTCGGCGGCGGCCGCCGCCTCGCCCATGGCAAAGGCGCCGACGCCGCGCGCCGCGCCCTTGATGGTATGGGTGACTTCGCGCCACTTGCGGGCATCGCGCTGCTCCAGAACGCTCAGCAGCTGGCCGACCATCGCGCTGACCTGACCGTCGAACAGCTTGAGGATCTCGGCATTCAGCACCTTGTCGCCGCCGGTGTAGCGGGCGAGATGGTCCAGATCGACGGGCGCGGCGGCCATGGCATTTTCCTGCGAATACCCGCCAATCCTGCGCCGGGTGCGGCTAAAGCCGCGTTAATGCGCGCTTTTCGGTGTGAAATGGCCGCAGGTCGTGCTTAACTTGCCAAAAGGCAGGGCAATTTCAGGGCGTTAGACCATGGCCAGAACGTTCGGGAAGACCATCCCGCTGGACAGCCCGGCGGAACCCGCCAATAGCCAGCTCGCCGCCGCTGCCGTACCGATACCGCGCCCGAAGCCAAGTCGCTTCGCCATGCTGGCGCTGGCGGCCGGAACTCTGCTGTCGCTGTTCTGGGTCGGCATTGCTGCCGCCTTTATCTGGGGCTGGCTGGGGCCGCAAGGGCTGAGCGCGCAGCCGCTTTCCACCCAGGCCCTGATCGCCGCAGCGATTTTGCTGCCGCCCTTTCTGTTCGTCGCCATCGCCGCCGCCCTGGCCCGCAGCGCCGCCATGGCAGACGCCACCAGGCTGATGCTGGCGGCCAGCGACCGGCTGTTCGCCGCCGATGAAACCGCTGCCAACAATGCCGCGCGCCTGGCCCGCGCGGTGCGCCGGGAACTGGATGGCCTCAACACCGGGCTCGATGTCGCCTTCCAGCGCATGCGCACTTTGGAAGCGGTGCTGGAGAAACAGATTTCCACTTTGGACGATGCCGGCGCGCGCGCCGCGGTGCGCAGCGACACCATCGCCGCCCGCCTCCATCAGGAAAGCCAGCGGCTGGAATCGCTGGGTGACCATCTCACAGACGCCGCCGGCCGCGCCGGCGAAAGCGTGGCGGGCCGCGCCGCCCAGCTCAAGGCGATGATGGAATCGGCCGAAGGCACCTTGAAGATGGCGACCCAGTCGCTGGATGTGCAGGCCGCCGGTTTCCGCGCCGCGATTACCGCCGCCGCTGAAACGCCGCTGGAAGCGGCCAAGACGCTGGAAGCCCATGCCGCGCGGATCGAGGAAGTGTCCGACACCGCCATGTCCCGCGCCGAATTCGTGCTGGCGCGGCAGGAAAAGCATCGCGCGCAGATGCACGAGCTGGTGCAGAAGCTGAAGGAGGAAAGCGACGCCTTCGAAACCGCTTTGTCGCAGCAGCGCACCGGGATGGAATCGGCGATTGAATCGCTGGGCGGCGAGGCCAAAAAATTCGAGATGGTCACCGGCGATGCCGAGCGCCATCTGGAACTGATCATGTCCAATGCCGCCAACCGCGCGGCGCAGCTGACCGGCGCCTTTGCGCGCGAGGCCGAACGGCTGACGCAAACCAGCGAAGCGGCGGCAGCCGTTCTGGCCAGCCTGTCGGCGGCGCTGAAGGATGCGGGCACCGGCGCACAGACGCTGATCGGCGAAAGCGCTGCCCAGGCCAAGCATGATGCGCGGCTGCTGGTGGGCGAAGCGATGGCCGAATGCGAACGCCTGCTGCGCGCCAGCGGTGAGATGAGCGCCGAAGCCGGCAAGATCCGCAGCCTGTTGTCGGAAACCACCCGCGATGTGGAGAAGCATCTGATCCGCCTGCCGGGTCTCGCCCAGGAAGAAGCGCGCCGGGTGCGCCAGATGATGGCATCGGAAACCGAACAGCTGCTGGACCTGTCGGCGCGCACCATGTCTACGCTGCATGCGCGTTCGACGCAAAAGCTCACGCCGCCCGATTCCGGCGGGCCGATGAAGCCGGCTGTCGAGCCCGAAAGCGAAGGCCTGAAGGGGCTTGCGCGCAAGCTGACGGCGCGCAAATCGCCGGAAAAGGGCGCGTACGATGGCAAGACCTGGGAAATGAAGACCCTGCTGGCGGCGGCGGAACAGAACAGCGAAGGCATTCGTCTGCCAGCCAGGTTCGGTCCCAAATCGGGGATCGACAACACCGCAACGCTGGGGGCGCTGGAACTGGCGCTGGCCGATATGGCGATCGACCTGTCGGCGCTGGACGATACCCAGCCGGGCGATGAAGACTGGAAGCGCTATCTGGCAGGCGACTGCGCAGTTTTCGCGCGGCGTCTGGCTGATGCCATCGATGAAGAGGCCGTGGACCGCATCACCATTCTCTATCGCGATGACAAGCGGTTCCATGACGCCGCCGATGCCTATCTGGGTGAGTTCGAAACTCTGCTGGCGCGGGCGCGCGAAGGCGATGGCGGCTGCTTGCTGACCTCGACCCTGCTGTCAGCCGATACCGGCAAGGTGTATCTGGCCATCGCGTATGCATTGGGCCGGTTATGACCGGCCCAATTTTTTTGTTGGTCGCGCGGTCGATGCCCTCGCTTTGCTCGGGTTCGCCGTCGCTCCGGGGCCGTCTCTAGAAGGAACCGCGTCATGCGCACCGTCCTGGGTCTGGCCGCCTTTTGTGTGCTGCTTTCGCTTTCCGCCAGTATGGCCCAACCCTCCTATGACCTGGTCATCCTGAATGGTCGCGTCATGGACCCGGAAACCAAAACCGACCGCATTGCCAATGTCGCTGTTCGGGGCGGAAAGATCGCGGCGATCTCGGGCGGCCCGCTGCAAGGCGCAAGAACCATTGACGCGCGCGGGCTGGTGGTCGCGCCGGGCTTCATCGACATCCATTCCCACGCGCAATATGCCTTCGGCTATGACCAGCAGGCGCGCGACGGCGTCACCACGGCGCTGGAGCTGGAAGAGGGGGTTTATCCCGTCGCCCCCTTCTATGCCGTGCGTGCGGGCAAGACCCGCATCAACTTTGGTGCCAGTGTCGGGCTGCAGAGCATCCGGGTGAAGATCAAGACCGGGATCGATGAAGAGGGCAGCCTCGACGCCCCCTTTGCCAGCTGGGGAAAAATCCTGCCGCGCAAGGCCGAATGGGCGGAACAGCCTCTCTCGGCAGCGGAACGGGCCCGCGAGCGCCAGATGTTCGCCGATGATTTCGCCGCCGGCGGCCTGGGGCTGGGCGTGCTGCTGGAATATCTGCCGGGCGCGGGACGGGACGAGATCTATCTGTTGCTCAAGGAAGCGGGCCGCCTGAAGGCGCCGGTCTTTGTGCATGCCCGCGCCACAGAGCGTGCCGATGCCGACCATCTGATGGCGCCGATCCAGGAACTGCTGGCCGGTGCCGCGGCGACCGGCGCGCCGGTCCATTTCCACCATATCGGCTCCAAGGCCCTGGATGCCGTGCCCATGGTGCTGGACATGCTGGACGGCGCGGCTGCGCGCGGCGTAGACGTGACCACGGAGATATATCCCTATACCGCCTCCAGCACCGCGATCGGCAGCGCTCTGTTCAATCCCGGCTGGCAGGAACGGCTGGCCGCGCGCTATGAGGACCTCGAATGGCCGGCGACCGGCGAGCGTCTCAATGCCGAAAGCTTTGCCCGCTTCCGCAAGGAACAGCCGGGCACGGCGATCATCAATCACCGTATTCCTGACGCCTCGGTCACCGCCGCGGTGGCCCATCCCGGCGTGATCATTGCTTCCGATGCCATTGTCTATGTCGACGGAAAAGGCCATCCGCGCGCCACCGGCACCTTTGCCCGCGTGCTGGGCGTTTATGTGCGCGAAAAGCGCGCCCTCTCGCTGATGGCGGCGCTGGAAAAGATGACGCTGCTGCCGGCGCGGCGGCTGGAAGCCATTGCCCCGGCCATGCGCCAAAAAGGCCGGGTGCAGGTCGGCGCCGATGCCGATCTCACTTTGTTTGATCCAGCCAGCGTGATCGACCGCGCCACCTACCAGCAACCGACCCTGACCTCGGCGGGTATTCCCTATGTGATTGTCGGGGGTGTGCCGGTGGTGGATGGCGGCAAGATTGTGCCGACCGCCTATCCCGGCAAAGGCATCAAGTCCGGCGCCTGAGGCGCGCGGCATAAAAGCCGTCCATGCCGCCCTTGTCGCTCAGATAACAGGGCAGGGTGCGCAGGTCGCCATCGGGTGTGATCCATTCCTCGTGACCGAAGACGTCATCCGGCGTGATGGGGCTGCGCGAAAATTCCGCATGCTGTGACAGGAAGACGGCGATCTGCTCTTCGCCCTCTTCGCGTTCCAGTGAGCAGACCGCGAACACCAATGTGCCGCCTGGCTCAACGAGGGACGCGCCGCTTTCCAGAATTTCGTAAGCCGCGCCTGCCGAAACGGTGACGTCGGCGGCGCCCTTGATCCAGGGCAGGTCGGGATGGCGGCGAATGGTGCCGGTGGCGGTGCAGGGCGCGTCGATCAGCACAAAGGGCGCAGTCGTCTGAAAATCGCGCGCATCGGCCGTGGCGATTTCGGCGGACAGTTTGGTGCGGCTGAGATTTTCCTGGATGCGCATCGCGCGCACGGGATCGATCTCCACCGCAATCACATGCGCGCCCGCCGCTGCCAGTTGCATGGTCTTGCCGCCCGGCGCGGCGCATAGATCGATGACGCGCTTGCCGAGCACATCGCCCAAGAGGCGCGCGGGAAGGGTTGCGGCACAGTCCTGCACCCACCAGTCGCCTTGCGCAAAGCCGGGCAGGTCTTCGATACGGCCGGGATCGGTCAGGCGGCGCACATTGCCGAACAGCGAGTCGCTGGCCGGAAAAACGCCATCAGCGGATTTCAGGATGATGTCGATGGGGGCTTCATGCTGATGGGCGCGCGCGATCACCCGCGCGGTGCCGGCGTCATATTGTGCCGCCCAGCGCGTCCACAACCAGTCGGGGGTGGAGAGACGTTCGCGGTCCAGTCCTGACAAGACCGCCTCGCCTTCCTTGGCGACCTTGCGCAGCACGGCATTGATCAGCGGCTTGAAATGCACCGCCTTGGGATCCTTGGCGGCCAGCTGGTTGGCGGCGTCCACCGCCGCATGAGCCGCAACTTTCAGGATCAGAAGCTCACACGCCCCCAGCAGCAGGATCTCGCTGGTCGCGCCTGCCTTGTGCGGCACCAGCGGCTTGGCGATGAACTTGCGCAGCACCGCATCCAGCGCGCCCATGTGGCGCAGGGTTTCGCTGACCAAAGCGCGGGCGAAACCGGCATCGCGCGGTGCAAGCCCGGCAAGATGGTCCAGCCCCGCATCCAGCGGACGGCGCTTTTGCAGAACGCCGGACAGTATGGCGAGCGCCGCGCGGCGGGCAGGCAGTCCGGCTGTGTCGCTCATCGCGCCTCTTTAAAGGAAGTCAGCGCTGGCGACAAAACGGCAGCACCCGGCCGCTCGCCTTTGGCTCGCGGCGTTCGGCACTCAAATCGGTCCACCGGACCGATTTGCCCCGCAATGCGGGTCGTGCCTCACCCCCAAGGGCCCTTGCGAGCCGACACAATCTCACGCCCGCCAATCCAGGGCCCGCGGCCGCCGGTCACCACGGGCTGGCTGATGCTAGCCATGGCGTTGAGACGCGCGATGCGGTCTTCGGTGGCGGGATGGGTCGAGAACAGGCCCGAGATGCCGCCATGCAGCGGATTGACGATGAACAGATGCGCCGTGGCCGGATTGGCGTCGGCTTCCGGGTTGGGCACGCCGGCGCGCACGCTGCGCTCCATCCGGCCCAGCGCGCTGGCCAGCCATTGCGGGCGGCCGGAAATTTCCGCACCCATGCGGTCGGCTTCATATTCGCGCGAACGCGAGATCGCGGCCTGCACCATCATGGCGGCAATCGGCGCCAGCAGCGACACGACCAGCGTCAGCGCAATGCCGCCGGGCTGGTTGCGCCGGTCGCCACCCATGAACATGGCCATGTTGGCCAGCATCGAGATCGCGCCCGCGATCACCGCGGTGATGGTCATGGTCAGGGTGTCGCGATGCTTGATATGCGCCAGCTCATGCGCCGCCACGCCCGCCAGTTCTTCAGGCGAAAGCTGCTCCATGATGCCGGTGGTGAAGGCCACGGCGGCATTTTCCGGATTGCGGCCCGTGGCAAAGGCGTTGGGCTGCGGATTTTCCATGATGTAGACCTTGGGCATGGGCAGGCCGGCATTGCCCGCCAGCTTTTCCACCATGGCGTACAGTTCGGGCTTGCTGGCCGCATCGACCTGGCGCGCGCCATACATGCGCAGCAGGACCTTGTCGGAATTCCAATAGGCGAACAGGTTCATCGCCAGCGCCATGCCAAAGGCGATCATCACGCCCGAGCTGCCGCCGATCAGCGCGCCGACCGCCACGAAAATACCGGTAATCAGCGCAAGCAGCATGCCGGTACGAAGGGTATTCATGTCTTTATTCTCCTGACCCTACTCATGTAATCTCGCGCCATGGCCAATCAAGCATCCCCGGAAGTGATCGCCGTCCGGATCGCCCAAGCCGCCGCCCGCGCCAAGGCCGAGGCCGAGGCCCGCCGCGCCGCCGAATCTAAGAAGGAATTGCCGCCGGAATTGGGCGGACCCAAAGGCCCGGAACCCACCCGCTACGGCGACTGGGAAAAGAAGGGCATTGTCTCGGACTTTTAAAGTTCGAAGGCGTCCTCAGTCAGCGTTTCAAGTTCGCCCCGTACATCAGCCGGCCAGGCCTCGATATGGGCGGCGAACTCGTCTTTTTGCCCGGCATACAGGGCGCGGATGGCTTCCTCATATCCCGGGGCATTGCCGACCAAAGCGGTGGCGAAGCGGTAGGCGGCATCCCGGCGCTGGCGCATCCGGGCTTTGGGATTGCGGCTGGCCTCTTCCACCAGCTTGCGCAAGGCGACCGAGGCACCGCCCGGCTGGGTCGCCAGCCAGTCCCAGTGCCTGGGCAACAGCGTGATTTCGCGCGGCACCACCCCCAGTTTGGGGCGGCCGGGCCTGGGACCGTCCGCGTCCGAAGGCGGGAAACGAGGGTCGATATCGACCACCCGCCCGGTATCGCGGTCGAAAATCACGGCGTCTGCCCTGTGACGGCTGGCGGCATAGGCCTGAGCCAGGGAGCCGGAGCCCAGATGGTCGAAGCCGGAAAAGGCGGAATAGCGCATTTCCAATGATTACCCGGGTAAAATATATTAGTAAATATCACCCGGGTAAAAGTATATCTGGCCAAAGCCTTGATGCCGCCATGCCTGAGGTTCATTTATCGCTGAGCAGTCAACGAGTGCGCCGATGTTCATCCAGACCGAATCCACGCCCAATCCCGCCACCCTGAAATTCCTGCCCGGCCGGGATGTGATGGGTGAAGGCAGCGTGGCCGATTTTCCCGATTCTTCTTCCGCCGGGCGCTCGCCCCTGGCCAAGGCGCTGTTTTCCATCCCCGAAGTTAGCCGGGTGTTTTTCGGCGCCGACTTTATTTCGGTGACCAAGCGCGACGGCGACTGGAAGCATTTGAAGCCTGCCATCCTGGGCGCGGTGATGGAGCATTTCACGGCCGGCCTGCCGCTGCTGGAAGGCGGCGCCGACGAGACCGAGGAAAGCTATGCCGACGAGGATTCCGACATTGTGGTGCAGATCAAGGAACTGATCGAAACCCGGGTGCGTCCTGCCGTGGCACAGGATGGCGGCGACATCATCTTCAAGGGTTTTGACGGCGCCAGCGGCGTGGTCTCGCTGCACCTGCAGGGCAGCTGCGCGGGATGCCCGTCCTCCTCCATGACCCTGAAGAACGGCATTGAAAACATGCTGCGCCACTATGTGCCAGAAGTGACCGCAGTCGAAGCGGTGTGATAGCGTTGGTCATGACCAACGCCGAACCCTATCTGGCCGAACGCGATCACGCGATTTCCGACGCGGCGCTGGACACGATTTTCCGTTCCGCCCGCACCCTTCGCCAATGGCAGGACACGCCGGTCTCGCCCGCGCTGCTGATGGCGATCTATGACCTGATGCGCTGGGGGCCGACCGAATCCAACATCACCCCGGCCCGGTTTCACTTCGTGGTGTCGCAGGAAGCCAAGGCGCGGCTGGAGCCGCTGCTGGATGAAGGCAACCGCAAGCAGACCATGAGCGCACCCGCCACCGCCATTGTCGGTTACGACCTGGCGTTTGCGCAGACGCTGAGCAAGCTGGCGCCGCGCGCAACTTCCCTGCCTGAAAAGTTGGCGAAAGATCCCGACAGAGCGCGCTTCATGGCGATGCGCAGCGCCGGTCTTCAGGGCGGCTATTTCATCGTCGCGGCGCGTGCGCTGGGGCTGGATTGCGGTCCCATGTCGGGTTTTGACCGGGATGGCGTGGACAGGGAATTCTTCGCCGGCACCGCCATCAAGTCCTATTTCCTGTACAATCTGGGCTATGGCGTGGAAGGCAGCGTGCGTCCGCGCGCCGCCCGGCTGGGCTTCGACGAAGCCTGCAAGATTCTCTAGTGAAACTGCTGGCTGTTGATACCGCGCTTGGCGGCTGCTCAGTGGCGCTGCTGGATGGCGACACGATTCTCGCCCACATTTTTGAAGCCATGGACCGCGGTCATGCCGAACGGCTGGCGCCGATGGTGGATGAAGCAATGCGCAACGGTGCGATGGAATTTCCGTCCCTGACGCACCTGGCTGTCACCACCGGTCCGGGTACCTTCACCGGACAGCGGGTTGGCCTTGCCTTCATGCGCGGCCTCAGGCTTGCCCTGCATATTCCCTTTACCGGCGTCACCACTTTGGAAGCCATCGCGCAAGCGGCGATGGATGAAACCGCAAGCACCAAAGCGGCCGTGATTCACGATGCGCGCCGCGAAGAAGCCTATCTGCTGCTGAAGGACGGTACCGAAGTGGTGCAGCAGCCCTGCGTGATGGGCTTTGCCGACGCGGTGGATCGCATCCGCCGCTTCGGTTCCTGCACCCTGGCGGGGACAGGCGCGACAGCCGCAAAAGAAGCGCTGGGTGCGGACTTCCTGTTATCTTCGATCCGTCAGCCCGATGCCTTGTGGGTGGCGCGGCTGGCCCAGACCATGCCGGTATCCGGTGAGGCGCCCGGCCCGCTCTATCTTCGCGCGCCCGATGCGAAATTGCCTGGTGGAAAAGCCCTTGTTTGACGTCGTGCCATTCGACTTGCGGGCCGGCACCTACGCCCTGGCGGCGCTGCATGCGACCTGCTTTCCCAGGCCCTGGGACGCTGCCGCCATCAGTGCGCTGCTGGTCACACCGGGCACCTTTGCCTTCGCCCATGAGGATGGCTTTGTGCTGGCGCGGGCGGCGGGGGCCGAGGCGGAAATTCTCACCCTGGCAGTAGCGCCCTTGGCGCGGGGTCAGGGCCTGGGCCGCGCTTTGTTGCAAGCGGTTATCACCAAAGCGGCCAAGATGGGGGCCGCCCACCTGTTTCTGGAGGTCGGCGTCGACAACCCGGCCGCCCTGGCATTGTATGCCGGGCTGGGATTCGCCAAGGTCGGGACGCGAAAAGCCTATTATGATGGCGGGGATGCGCTGGTTCTCAGGCTTTCGCTGCCTGCCAAATTCGCCTAACTTGGACATCATGAACCGCATCGAAAAACTCTGTGTCGACAAAGGCCTTCGCATGACGGACCAGCGCCGCGTCATCGCGCGGGTGCTGTCGGACGCCATGGACCATCCCGACGCCGAGGAATTGTACCGCCGCGCCAGCGCGATCGATCCGCATATTTCCATCGCCACCGTCTATCGCACCGTCAAGCTGTTCGAGGATGCCGGCATCCTGGAACGTCACGATTTCCGCGATGGCCGCTCGCGCTATGAGGAAGTTCCCGAATCTCATCACGATCACCTGATCGATGTGGCGACGGGAAGCGTGATCGAGTTCCGCAACGAGGAAATCGAGAAGCTGCAGCGCCGTGTCGCCGAAGAACTGGGCTTTGAGCTGGTCGATCACCGGCTGGAACTGTACGGCGTTCCCAAGGGCCGCAAGCCCCAAAATTGATGCCGCGGCTGCGCGCCGCCGCCATCACGGCGGCCTTTTTCCTCATGACCCTAGTCGGCATGCCGCTGCAATGGCTGCTGCTGAAGCTGCGCCTGCGGGCTGCCCGGTCTTTCCCCCATTTTTATCACCGGATGGTGGCCGCGCTGTTCGGCATCCACATCACCATCAAGGGCCGGCCGGTGCGCGGCGAAGGCGTGCTGCTGGTCGCCAATCACACCAGCTGGGCCGATATCATCATCTTCTCCGCCGTGGCGCCGATCTCGTTCGTTTCCAAGGCGGAGGTGGCGCGCTGGCCCTTCTTCGGCACCCTGGCGCGATTGCAGCGTACCGTGTTCGTGGACCGCAACCGTCGCAGCACCACCGGTGAAACCCGTGACGCCATCCGTGACCGGCTGCTGGAAGGCGACGCGCTGGTGCTGTTTCCCGAAGGCACCAGCCATACCGGCAACGGCGTGCTGCCGTTCAAGAGCGCGCTGCTGGGCGCCGCGGAAGCCATTCTAGCCGATGGCAGCCACGTGAAGGTACAGCCGGTATCGACGGCCTTTACCGGGTTGCACGGCCTGCCCATGGGGCGCGAAAACCGCCCCCTTTTCGCCTGGTATGGTGACATGGAGATGCTGCCGCATCTGTGGGAGGCGCTAATGGCCGGACCGCTGGATGTGGTGGTCCAGTTCCATGAACCTTTCAGCCTGGACGTGATGGACCGCAAGGAATTGGCCCGCCGGGCCGAAAATGTGGTGCGGACCGGCCAGGCCGAGGCCCTTGCGGGGCGCCATTAACTTGAAATCCGGGCCTCCGGCCCCGATAACCCGTTCCTCTGTATGAAAAAGCTCTTCGTCAAAACCTATGGCTGCCAGATGAACGCCTATGATTCCACCAAGATGGCGGATCTGCTGGCGCCGCTAGGCTATGCGGCGACGGATGCGCCTGAGGGTGCCGACATGGTGATCCTCAACACCTGTCACATCCGCGAACGGGCTGCCGAGAAAGTCTATTCCGAGCTGGGCCGCCTCAAGCAGATGAAGGCAGCCAGGGCCAAGGACGGCGGCAAGATGCTGTTGGCGGTGGCCGGCTGTGTCGCCCAGGCCGAAGGCGAGGAGATCGTGGCGCGCGCGCCGCAGGTCGACATGGTGGTGGGGCCGCAATCCTATCACCGCCTGCCGGAGATGATCGCCCGCGCCGCGCGTGCCGGCGGCCACGCGCTGGAAACCGATTTCCCGGCGCTGGAAAAATTCGACTCGCTTGAGTCGCCGCAATCGAGCGGCATCAGCGCCTTTCTCACCGTGCAGGAAGGCTGCGACAAGTTCTGCACCTTCTGCGTGGTGCCTTACACCCGCGGCTCGGAACATTCCCGCACCCCGCAGGCCATCCTCACCGAGGCGCGGCAACTGGCGGAAAAAGGCGCGCGCGAAATCGTGCTGCTGGGCCAGAATGTGAACGCTTATGATGGTGATGGCTGGAACCTGGCCAAACTGTGCGACGCCATCGCGAAGATCGATGCGATCACGCGCATCCGCTACACCACAAGCCATCCGCGCGACATGGGCGATGATTTGATCGCGGCCCATGCGGACAACCCCAAGCTGATGCCCTATCTGCATCTGCCGGTGCAGTCGGGCAGCGATGCGGTGCTGGAGGCGATGAACCGCCAGCATACCGGCGATGACTATCGCCGGCTGGTGGAGCGGATTCGCGCCGCCCGCCCCGACATCGCCATGACCTCGGATTTCATCGTGGGTTTCCCCGGCGAAAGTGATACCGACTTCGAGGCCACCATGCAGTTGGTGCGTGACATCGGCTATGCCACGGCCTTCTCGTTCAAATACTCCAAGCGCCCGGGTACGCCCGCTTCCACCATGCGCAAGCAGATTGCCGAGGATGTGAAGGCCGCGCGGCTGGATGCGCTGCAGAAGCTGCTGTTGTCGCAGCAATATGCCTTTGACGATTCCCAGATCGGCAGGATTCTGCCGGTGCTGTTCGAAAAGGTGGCGCGTGAGCCTGGCCAGATCATGGGCCGCACGCCGTACCTGCAGCCGGTGCATGTCAAGACCGATGCGGCGCGTATCGGCCAGGTGGCCAGCGTCCGAATCGAAAAGCGCACGGCGAACAGTCTGCACGGAGTGCTGGCTTGAGCGCCAAGAAGACGCCGGTCACCACCCTGGAATTTCCGGACAACAAGCTGCTGCGCGGCCTTTCCGGCCCCCATGGCAAGAATTTCGCGCGGCTGGAACAGAAGCTGAATGTCGGCATCGACATGCGCGGCAATCTGGTCGCGGTCGAGGGCAAGGACCGCGAACGCGCCGGGGCCATTCTGCGCGCGCTGTATCTGCGGCTGGTGGCGGGCGAAAGCGTGACCCTGGCCGAAGTGGATGCGGAAATCCGCTTTACGGATGAATCGCGTGTTTTGGCGCCGGGCGCGATCAAGACCGCTTCCTCGCGCGCCGTGCGGCCGCGCTCGCCGGTGCAATCGGCCTATCTGGAGATGATGCGTCAGTGTCCATTGGTGTTCGGCATCGGTCCCGCCGGCACCGGCAAGACCTATCTGGCGGCGGCCTTTGCCGCCCACATGCTGCATGACAGGCGCGTCGAGCGGATCATCCTGTCGCGTCCCGCGCTGGAAGCGGGCGAGCGGCTGGGCTTTCTGCCGGGCGATCTGAAAGAAAAGATCGATCCTTATCTCAGGCCACTTTACGACGCGCTGTTCGACGTGCTGGGCGATGCCGCCGGCCGGATGATAGAGCAGGGTGTGATCGAAGTGGCGCCGCTGGCCTTCATGCGTGGCCGCACGCTCAGCCGCGCCTTCATCATTCTGGACGAGGCGCAGAACACCACCCCGGCGCAGATGAAAATGGCGCTGACCCGCATGGGCGAGGACAGTCACATGGTGGTGACCGGCGATGTGTCGCAAAGCGACCTGCCGGGCGGCGCGGCGCTGGGCCTGAACGAGGCGCTGTCCTTCCTGGAAGGGGTGGAAGGCGTGGGCGTGACGCGGTTCAGCGAAAAAGACGTAGTGCGCCATCCCCTCGTCGCACGCATCGTTGCAGCCTATCATCGCGGCAGCAAATCATGAGCGGGATCACGCTGGTGGTCGAAGACCAGAACTGGCGTTCACATCGGGGGCTTCAGGCAAAGCTGACCCGGGCGGCGGATGCGGCGCGCCGCAGCGCCCGGTTGAAGGGCGCCTTTTCCATCCTGCTGGCCGGTGACAGGCGCCTGCGTGACCTCAACCGGGAATTTCGCGGCAAGGACAAGCCCACCAATGTCCTGTCTTTTTCATCGGCGGACCCGGCCTATGCCGGCGACATCGCGATTGCCTATGGCGTGACCAAAAAGGAAGCAAAAGCAGCGGGCAAGGCCTTTGCCGACCATGCCAGCCATCTGGTGGTGCATGGCGTTCTGCATCTGGCAGGCTATGATCATGAACGCCCCAAGGACGCCAAGGCGATGGAGCCGCTGGAAGTGAAGATTTTGAAGGCGCTCGGCATCGCCGATCTCTATGCCGCACCCGACAAGGCGCCCAAGGCCCGCAAGGCAAAATGAGCGAACACCCCCCAATACTGAAACGTCTTTATCATGCCCTGACCGGGCAAGACGCCTCCTCGGCGGCAATCCGCGAAAGCCTGGAAGAGGTGATCGAGGAAAGCGACCGCGAGTCGTCCGCGCTGTCGGCCCAGGAGCGGGTGATGCTGGGCAACCTGCTGCGCTTTGGCGAACTCAGGCTAAGCGATGTGATGGTGCCACGCGCCGAGATCATCGCGGTGGACGAAAGCCAGACGCTGGACGAGCTGGTGCAGCTGTTTCGCGAGGCGCAGCATTCGCGCCTGCCGGTCTATCGCGACACCCTCGATGACCCGACCGGTCTGGTGCATGTCAAGGATGTGCTGGCGCGTCTCAACCCGGAGGATGACTGTTATCGTCTGGTGCCCGCCACCATCGCCGAGCTGCGCCGCCCCATCCTTTTCGCGCCGCCCTCCATGCGCGCGCTCGACCTGCTGCTGAAGATGCAGCAGACCCATACCCATCTGGCGCTGGTGATCGACGAGTATGGCGGCACCGACGGTCTGGTTTCGATCGAGGATATTATCGAGGAGATCGTGGGCGATATCGCCGACGAACATGACGAGGCCGATGTCATCGTCAAGCAGGATGGCGATGGCGTCATCGCCGATGCGCGCATGGACCTGGACGATTTCAAGGCCCAGACCGGCCACGATCTGGAAGTGGCGGACGGCGACCAGGATATCGACAGCCTGGGCGGACTGGTGACGTCTCTGCTGGGCCGGGTGCCACAGCGCGGCGAGATTGTCGCCCATCCCGGCGGTTATGAATTCCAGGTGCTGGAAGCCGATCCGCGCCGGGTGCGCCGCCTGCGCGTCAAGCTGCCCAAGAAACCGGAATGAGTTTTCTGGCGCGCATGGCGGCGGGGCTTCGCGGCCTTGCCGGCTGGCGGCAATGGCTGGCGGCTTTTGCGCTGGGGGCCGTGTCCGCAACCAGCTTCGCGCCGCTGAATTTTTTCCCGGCGCTGCTGATCGGTTATGCCGGCCTGTTGCTGCTGATGGATGGCGCCGATGCGACGCCCCGGCCGGTGCGTCGCGCTTTTTCTGCGGGCTGGTTCTTCTTCTTCGGCCAGTTCCTGGTGGGGCTGCACTGGATTGGTTATCCCTTCCTGATCAATCCCGAGGCGCATCTGTGGATGATGCCCTTTGCGATCGCCCTGATGCCGGCGGGACTGGCGCTGTTCGGGGCGCTGTTTTGCGGCCTTGCCGCCTATTTCTGGCAGGATGGGCCTGCTCGAATTTTTGTTTTCGCGGTGATGCTGGCGACGGCCGAATGGCTTCGCGGCCACATCTTTACGGGCTTTCCCTGGAATCTGTCGGCCTATGGCTGGGGCGCGTCGCTGAGCGTGCTGCAGACCGCCAGCCTGATCGGCGCCTATGGCCTTTCCTTCCTCACCATTCTTCTGGGCGCATCGTTCGCCGAATTGGGCGACCGGCGCTGGCGCATACCGGCCGCCTGCACTTTGCTGTTCGTCTTGCTATGGGGCTATGGCGCCTGGCGCATCGCTTCGACCACCATCACCGATGTGCCGGGTGTATCGCTGCGGCTGGTACAACCCAATATTCCGCAGACCGAGAAGTATGATCGCACCCTGACGCTGCGCAACTGGCAGCGGCTGATGGATCTCAGCCTGCGTCCCGACGACAAGGCGCTGGGCCGGCCCGCCCATATCATCTGGCCCGAAGCCGCCATGGGCTTTGCGGTGGCGCGCGCGCCCGGGGCGCTGGACCAGATCGGCCTGTTCACGGCGCGCGGCCAGACGCTTCTGACGGGATCGGACCGCATCGAACGCACCGGCGAGGGGCTCAGCTATTACAACAGCCTCTATCTGTTTGGGCCGGGCGGGGTGCTGCCGGTGGTCTATGACAAATTCCATCTGGTGCCGTTTGGCGAGTATGTCCCCTTTGCCAAACTGCTGGGCAGCCTCGGTGTCACCAAGCTGACCACAGGCGGCGGCTTTTCCAGTGGCGATGGCCCCAAGCTGCTGACCGTCGCGGGCGCACCGCCCGTGACAGCACTGATCTGCTATGAAGTGATCTTTCCCCGCGCCGTGACCGATCCCAAGGCGCCCAGGCCAGGCTGGTTCGTCAATATTACCGATGATTCCTGGTTCGGTCCCTGGGCGGGGCCGCGCCAGCATCTTTTGATCACCCGCACGCGCGCCATCGAAGAAGGCCTCCCGATCGCGCGCGCTGCCAACACCGGCATCAGCAGCGTGATCGATCCGGTGGGACGATTGCGTGCGCCGCTGCCGCTGGGCCAGTCCGGTGTTGTGGATGCCCGCCTTCCCGCTGCATTGCCACAAACGCTTTATTCACGCTTCGGCGACCTTCTGTTTTTGCTGCTTTTGGTTACCGGCGCGTTTGCCGCATTTGTCCTGGCACGGAAATGACAATTACTGTCTGAATTTGAAATTAGGTATTTGCGTCGGCGCAGAGATGGGGCAAGTTCCCGCCCGCATTGATATGAGTATATTGCGTGCCGAAAAAGCAAACCAACCCCATCGACATTCAGGTCGGCAATCGCGTGCGTATCCGGCGCATGTTGATCGGCATGAGCCAGGAGCGATTGGGCGACCTTTTGGGTCTGACATTCCAGCAAGTGCAGAAGTATGAAAAGGGCGTGAACCGCATCGGCGCTGGCCGCCTGTACGAAGTATCGCGCATCCTCAATGTGCCGGTGGACTTCTTCTATGAAGGCGTTGCCTCGTCCGGCCCGGAAGGCGAAAGCGCGCCGCCGGTGATGGAGTTTGTTTCCAGCGGCGAAGGCCTGCAGCTCGCTCTGGCCTTCATGAAGATCAAGGACGCGCGGGTGCGCAAGCGCATGCTCGATCTGGTGAAGAGTCTGGCCGAAGAAGAAGAACAGAAAGCCTAGGCTTTCGGACGGGAGGCCTTCTCGGCCAGGCCCGACGTTCCTTCACGGGACTTCAGCACCGCATAGACGTCTTCCGGCGTGATGCCACTGGCCGCCCACAACACCAGCAGGTGATAAAGAACGTCGGCGGATTCCTTGGCCAGCTCGGTCTTGTCTTGGCGAATCGCGGCAATCACCGTTTCGGTGGCTTCCTCGCCGAACTTGGCGGCGCATTTTTCCACCCCCGCCGCCAGCAATTTGGCGGTGTAGGACTGGCTGGCATCAGCGCCCTTGCGGGCGGCAATGGTGGCGAACAGCTGGTCGAGGACTTCGGACATGAGGGCGGGATTAGCACAATCGCGGCGCCGATATCCAGATAAGGCCCTAAATACCGATCCGGGCGCGGATATCGGCGGGGGTCAGGCCCGCTTCGCGCAGGGACTGCAGGGTCACCGCCCCGTCGCGCTTGGAGAATTTTCGCCCCTGATCATCCAGCACCAGCGGATGATGGGCATAGGCCGGCTCCGGCAGTTTGAGCAACGCCTGCAGCAGGCGCTGGATATGGGCGGCCGGCAGCAGATCCTCGCCGCGGGTCACCAGCGATACCTGCTGATAGGCGTCATCCACCACCACGGCGAGATGGTACGACGTCGGCATGTCCTTGCGCGCGATCACGATGTCGCCGAAGCGCATCGGATCGACCGGATGGAGGTGGCCGTGTTCCTTGAAGGTCAGCGCGCCGGTCTGCGCCGCCGCCTTGGCGACATCCAGCCGCAAGGCATAGCTTTCGCCCGCGCCCATCCGGCGCAGGCCCTCTTCCGGCGGCAAAGCGCGGCAGGTGCCGGGATAGAGCGGGCCTTCGGGCCCATGCTGGGCCTCCCCGGCGCGGGCGATTTCCTGCGCGATCTCGGCCCGGGTGCAGAAGCACGGATAGACCAGGCCGTAGGCTTTCAGCTTGGTCAGCGCTTCGGCATAGGCGCCCATGCGGGTGGACTGGCGCAAGGATGGTTCGTCCCAGGACAGGCCCAGCCATTTCAGGTCGAAGAAAATCGCCTCGATGAACTTGTCCCGGCTGCGGCCCTTGTCGATATCCTCGATGCGCAACAGGAAATCATCGCCGCTCTCATAGGCGGTGATGGCGGCCAGGGCATGGCCCAGATGCAGCAAGCCGGTTGGACTGGGTGCGAACCTTGTGACAATCATGAGCTTCTTTAATGGTCGCGCCGGACAGGCCCTCGCTTCGCTCGGGTTGCCGGTCGCTCCTGGACTCTAACGCATAGAAAAGCACATGGCACTGACCGGTCCGACCCTGGCTCCCGCACGCGGCCCCGCCACCCATCTGGTGGTGCTGGTGCATGGCTATGGCGCCGACGGCAATGACCTGATCGGATTGGCGCAGCATTGGCAGGGATTGCTGCCGAGCGTGGCCTTTGCCGCGCCCAATGCGCCGACGCGCGTTCCGGGCGCTCCCGGTTTCCAGTGGTTTCCAATTTCCCGCATCGATCCGCATGAGATGCAGAAGGGCGTGGAGATTGCCGGCCCGGTGCTGGAAGCGTATCTCGATGCCGAACTGGCGCGGCTCGGCATCCCGCCGGAGAACCTGGCGCTGGCCGGATTCTCCCAGGGCACCATGCTGTCGCTGCATGTGGGCCTCAGGCGCAAGGTCAAACCGGCCGCGATCGTGGGCTTCTCCGGCATGCTGCCGGCGCCGCCACCGGACTCCAGCGCGCCTTATCCGCCCATCCTTCTGACCCATGGCGACAGCGATCAGGTGATCCCGCCCCAGGCGCTGTTCATGGCCGCCGCCCAGCTGGGCCTGTCGGGCGCCCTGGTGCAATGGCATCTGGCGCGCGGGATGGGCCATGGCATCGACCCGGATGGCCTTGCCCTGGCGGGACAATTCCTCAATCTGGCCTTTGCGGGCCTGTTGAAAACCGACGGCGAGACACGCTGTGTCTGCAAACCGTCATAGCGAATCGGCTAGCCTCTTGAGGAGTTCGAGCGCTTGGCCCTAAGCTGGGGCAAAGGAGAATTGCCTTCAGGGAATTTCTTCCGTGTTAGCCGTGACCTCCGGCAATTGTCCGGCGCTGGTGCTCAATGCCGACCACCGGCCTTTGAGCTATTACCCCCTTTCGCTCTGGTCCTGGCAGGACACCATCAAGGCGGTGTTCCTGGAGCGCGTCACCATCCTTGAGGAATATGACCGGGTGGTGCACTCGGCGCGCTTCGAGATGAAGCTGCCATCCGTGGTGTCGCTCAAGACCTATATCCGCCCCGCGCGGCGTCCCGCCTTCACCCGGTTCAATGTCTTTCTGCGCGACCAGTTCGAATGCCAGTATTGCGGCGACCCCAAGGACCTGACTTTCGACCATGTGGTCCCGCGCAGCAAAGGCGGCCGCACCACCTGGGAGAATGTCGTCACCGCTTGCAGCCCCTGCAATCTTACCAAGGGCGGGCGCATGCCGAGCCAGGCCCGGATGCATCCGCGCATCAAGCCGCATCAGCCCAGCGTGATTGAGCTGCGCGAGAATGGACGCAGGTTTCCGCCCAACTATCTGCACGAGAGCTGGACCGATTATCTGTATTGGGATTCGGTGCTGGAGCCGTAGCCCCGCTGTCATGGCCCACCGGAGTGTGGGCCATCCAGGTGAAACCTTCCTATTTCTGAAAACAGGGCGCTGGCGTCAGCTGGATGGCCCGCATTTGCGGGCCATGACATTCAAATCCGTTCCGACAGCTTGATCGCAATACGGCAGCCGGCCTTTATCGTCTCGCTCAGCAGACGGTAGCCGGGCGCCTGTTCGGCGCCTTCTTTCAGCGCGGTTTCGCGATGAGCGGCTTCGTCGGCGCGAAAATCCTCGATCTTTTTTTTCAGCGCCGGATCCTTGCCGTCTTCCAGCGCCGCGATCTGGGCGGCGTAATGTTCGTCGATCACTTCCTCGACCGCGGCGGTGCAGGCAAACGCCGCCTTCTCGCCCAGCGCGGCACTGGCCGCCCCCAGCGCAAATCCGGCGACGCGCCATACCGGCTCCAGCGCGGTGGGCCGCACCTTGCGTTCGTTGACTAACGCGTCAAAAGCCTTGAGATGGCGCTGTTCCTGTTCGGCCATATGTTCGATGGCCGCGACACTGTGCTCGGCGCCCTTGCGGCCGCGCAGCACCGCCAGCTGGCCTTCATAGATGCGCACCGCGCCATATTCCCCAGCATGGTCCACCCGGATCATGGAGTCGATGTCGGCTGCATTGCCCGGCGCGGCGGGTTTGGGCTTGCGGGTCATGCGCGCTTCTTCAACAGCAGGGCGGCGCCGATCGCAGCCGCGCCCAGCGAGAAAATCGCGTTCAGCGCCGCCAGCGACAGGCCGAACAGGCTCCAGGTCACCGTATTGCAGCTGATTTCCGGATCGGGGGCGCCGCTGCCCATCACATACGGCTTGGCCACGACACAGGCATCGGGCCCGGGCAGCAGCCCGACCTGCATGCCGGTCTGGTAAGCGCCGATCAATCCCGACACCGCGACCAGCGTGACGACAGTCCAGGCGATGCCGCGCATGCCTCTTTGCGCCAAGGCCAGAACCGCCAACCCGGCCGCCACAAGCGCGATGTAAGGCCATAGCGGCGGCGCGGTGAGAACAAGACCAAGCCCTGCCGTCGCTGCGATCACGCCGGCGCTGAAGATCCGGCTGTCCCATTTCCACACGCTTGTTCCCAGCAAGCCGATTGTGGCTGCGGCGATATGCGGCCAGCGCTGCCAGTGGCACATCTCGCAAGGCGGCAAGTGGACGAAATACTGAAAACCCAGCGCGCCCAGCAGCAGCGCCAGCGCCACGAGGCCCGCAAGTCTTGCAATAGTTTCATCACGAATCATGACGTGAATAATTCTTCCGGTGGAGGCGCGATCCGGGCTACATATCACACATCAGCGCGCGAGGCATATCCGGTGTTTTTCAAGTCCAAACCTCAACCGGCCCGCCGCGAGCTTCTCAAGATTGACGGACAGATGCTGGAAGTGAAGGTGCGGCTCAATCCGCGCGCCCGGCGCATGATCGTCAAGGTGCATCCCGGCACTGGCGAAGTCAGCATCACGGCGCCGTCGCGCCGCGGCCTGGCGGTGGCGCTGGATTTTGCGCGCGGCGAAACGGCATGGATTTCCGGCCAGCTTGCCAAGGTGCCCGGGCCCGTGGCGCTTGTGCCCGGCGCGACCGTTCCCTTTCGCGGCGCGCCGCATGAAATTCGCGCCAGCGCCAAGGGGCCGGCGCCGGTGTGGCGTGCGGATGGCGTCATCTGGGTGCGCGGGCGCCAGGCGCATGCGCCGCGCCGCGTGCTGGATTTCCTGAAGCGCGAGGCGCGTGCTTTGTTCGAGGAACGAGCACTGGCGCTTGCCGCGCGGATCAATGTCAAGCCGTCACGCATCACGGTGCGCGACACCGCCAGCCGCTGGGGCTCCTGCTCCTCGACACGCTCGCTGTCCTTTTCCTGGCGGCTGATCCTGGCGCCGGATTTCGTGCTGGATTATGTGGTGGCGCATGAAGTGGCGCATCTGCACGAGATGAATCACAGCCCGCGTTTCTGGGCCCATGTTCGCTCCCTGGTGGATGATCTGGACGCGCCGCAGGACTGGCTCAAGCGGAATGGGCGCGAGCTGCAGCGGTACGCTGCCGGCACCAACTAAACGCCGCGCCCATTTTTATTGGATTGGGCGCATCCGCGCCCGGGGGGCGCGAGCTGCAGCGATATGCCGCCGTAACGGGCTAGGTCCTGTACTCATAAAGGGATTCCGTTGACGGGCGAACAGTGATTCATTCTCTCAGTTCTGGGAGGATAAGATGGCACGGTTCGATCTGAGCGATGTGGAATGGTCCCTGATCAAGC
>JBEGVG010000038.1:0-23248 GCA_041178445.1 Pseudomonadota bacterium
ACGAAAACAGCGATCCTGAGCGTTCATCCCTGCCACGCATTCCAATTGCCTCGACGCATTCCCCCATCGAGTGAATCATCAAATGCCAAAATCTGCGATAGGTTTTTCAACAGCCTGCTAGACGGGCCAGGGGCATCTTTCTATGATAGGAATATTAGCCGCTAAACCCGGTTAGAGTCCTAGCGATGCTCACCCATCCCCAGATTTGGCGCGCGATCGACGCCCTCGCCGCCCGCAACAGCCTGTCGCCATCGGGCCTGGCCAAGCTTGCGGGCCTGGATCCCACCACCTTCAACAAGTCCAAGCGCGGCGCCGATGACGGCAAGCCGCGCTGGCCCTCCACCGAAAGCCTGGCCAAGGTGCTGGCGGCCACCGGCACGCGTCTTTCCGATTTCGTCGCGCTGGTCAGCGATAGCGGCGCGGCGCGCACCCGCATGGTGCCACTGATCGGCATGGCGCAGGCGGGCGCGGCAGGCGCTTTCGACGATGCCGGATTTCCCGCCGGGCCCGGCTGGGAGGAAATCGCCTTTCCCGAAATCACGGACGAAAATTGCTATGCGCTGGAGATCGCCGGCGAATCCATGCTGCCGGTCTATCGCGACGGCGACCGCATCCTGGTGTCGCCCTGGGCGACCGCGCGGCGCGGCGACCGGGTGGTGGTCAAGACCCAGGCCGGGGAAGTGATGGCCAAGCTGCTGGGCCGCATGTCAGCGCAGCGCATCGAGCTGAAGAGTTTCAATCTGGCCTTCGAGGATCGCGGTTTTGCGCTGAGCGAGATTGCCTTCATTCACCGCATCATCTGGGCGAGCCAGTAACCAGACAGGCGTTGGCGACGAAGTGTCGTTAAACAGGAGAGAAACATGGGGAAAAATCATCGCCTTCCTCTTTTTCGCGCTGGGGCTTATGCCCGCCATGGCCAATCCGGACTTTGATCTGGGACCGGCGATCGGCGCCCAGGCCCCTTCCCTCAACCAGCCGATGGATGCGGGGGGCAAACCGCGCAGTCTGGACTCGCTGATGGGTGAGAAAGGCCTGGTGCTGTTTTTCGTCCGCTCCGCCGCCTGGTGTCCCTATTGCAAGGCCCAGATCATCGACCTGAACAGCGGCCTGGGCGAGATCGGCAAGCGGGGCTATCGCCTGGCCGGCATCTCATACGACAAGCCCGAGGTGCAAGCGGGGGTGACGGCAGAGCACCAGATCAAATACCCCCTGCTCAGCGATCCGCAATCGGTGGTAATCGACCGCTTCAAGCTGCGCGATCCGCAATACAAGCCCGGCAGCCGCGCCTTTGGCGTGCCACGGCCCATCATCTTCATTCTGGACCGCAAAGGCGTGATCAAGGCCAAGCTCTATGAGGAGACCTACAGGACGCGCCCGCCGCTTCCCTTGATACTGGAGACACTCGACAAGGTTTCCACGAAGTAGCGCCGGCCATCACTCGTAGCGATAGGCGAGATTGACCTTCCAGGGCTGCACCGCCTGGGCGCGCAACGCGGTTTCCAGCGAAGCGCGGCTGGTGAAGGTGCAGGTGCCGTAATCGCCCGCCGTCACGCCCGGCAGCCTGGCCGCGGCGCTGGTCTTGTCGCAATCGGGGCTGGTCACTTCGGCGCCGGTCTTGGTCAGGCGTATCAAGCCGTAATAATGCTCCGACGCTGGCGTGATGCGGTTGCAGGTCTTGCCGGATTCGCACTTATCGTCCGACACCGCTTCGAACACGAAACTGCCCTTGGGCAGGCCTGCCAGCGTGAAGAAGCGCACCACAAAGGCGTCGCCAAAATCCGAAGTGCCCTTGTCGGCATTGGTCAGCCGGTAGGCGCCGCCATTTTGGCGTGTCAGCACGGCATGGCTGATCTCTTTGGGATTGTCGGGGCTGGTGGAGAAAACCTTGCCCGTGCGCAAGGGCTCGACCGGCACGGCGTTGCCATACAATGAACCTTTGGACTGCCAGCAACCCGCCGTCAAAACACAGAGCGTCAAAACAGTGAGGGCTTTGCGCAACGGCCTATCTCCTAGTCGGGATAACCCTGAAACGTCCGCACTTTGGCAGCCAGCGCATCTTGCGCCCCGCGGTGCACAAGACCAAGCAATTCGTTGGCGCGGCCTTGCATGGCTTTTTCGTAAGAGGTGGCGGGCTGGCCGGCAATGCAGGCCCGAAGTTCCGTCAGAATCCGGCTGCGGTACTTGTCGGCATCGAACCCCAGCAGCGACAGGGCAATCTGGTAATGCACCGCGACATTGCCCGGATCAAGCTTCAGGGCGCGGTCGAACAGCGTCAGGGCTTCGGCTTCCGTGGCGCCGTAGAGCAGCCGCGCCAGATAGGAACCGCCGCCGCGCACGACTTCGATATTCCAGCCACCCAGCGCCGACACGGCAAAAGGGTTTTTCGGATCGGCGGCGATCGCCGCATCCAATGCGAGTTTCGATTGGCCGGGCGCATCGCGCAGCCGCGCCTTGACGATCCCGGTGAGGCGCGACTGGTAGCCCAGCGACACCGCCAGCCAGACTTGCCCGAAGGCATGGCGCGGATCGGCGGCCGCCGCCTGGCGCGAGAGTTTTTCCGCCTTGTTGAGACAATCCATGCAGGGCCTGTCACGCAGCACCGCGTCGGCCAGCACGGCGCGCGCGGCGATGGCATAGCCCGGCGCGGTGCGAGCCGCCTCGCCCATCTTCACCGTCTGCTCATAATCGCCGCGGGCATAGGCCGCGAAAATCTCTTCCGTCGTCGCCGCATGGGCGGCGGCGGGAAGCAGCAGAAGAAGCGCGACGGCCGCGGCTTTCATTTCAGCCCAACGTCATTTCAGAAATTCACCCGCCAGCGCGGACCGGATCATCGCCGCCGTCTTGGCGCAGCCGAACAAGGCGGTGAAGGAGCCGAAGCGCGGCCCTTCGGTCTGGCCCAGCAGCACTTCGTACAAGGCGCCGAACCAGGAACGTAGCGGCTCGAAGCCATGCGCCTTGCCGACATCATAGATCACGTCCTGCACCAGTTTGCCGTCGCGCTGATCGCCCAGTGCGTCGAGGCGGGCCGCCAGATCTTCCAGCGCCGCGCGCTCCTTGTCGCTGGGCGCGCGGAAGGTCTTTGCCGGCTTCACAAAGTCTTCGTAATAGCGCAGCGCGAAACCGACCAGTCTTTCCAGCCCCGGATTGGCTTCAGGGGATGCGCCCGGCGCATAGGCACGGATGAAGCCCCACAGCACATCACGATTGTGGGCGTTGGAGGCCGATACCAGGTTGAGCAGCAGCGCGAAGCTGGCGGGATAGCGTTCATCGGGCACCTTGCCGCCATGAATGTGCCACACCGGATTTTCCAGCCGCTGCTCCTCACTGGTCGCGTTGGAATGATAGGATTCCAGATAGGCGATATACTCGTCCACTGCCTTGGGGATCACGTCGAAATAGAGCCGCTTGGCGGTGCGCGGTTTCTGGTACATGAACAGCGCCAGGCTTTCGGGTGAGCCGTAGCTTAGCCATTGCTCAATGGTGATGCCGTTGCCCTTGGACTTGGAAATCTTCTGCCCGGTTTCATCCAGGAACAGTTCGAACATGAATTGTTCGGGCGGTGTGCCGCCGGCGATTTTGCAGATGGAATCGTACAATTTGGCGGATGTGAGATGATCCTTGCCATACATCTCGTAATCCACGCCCAGCGCCGCCCAGCGCATGCCCATGTCGGGCTTCCATTGCAGCTTGCAATAGCCGCCGGTGACCGGAACGGTCTCGGTGCTGCCGTCTTCCTCGACATAGGTGATGGTGCCCTTGGCCGCATCGTGTGACACGACCTTGGCCAGCAGCACCTTGCCGGAACGCGGGCTGACGGGAAGGAACGGCGAATAGGTTTCCTGCCGCTCCTCGCCAAGCGTCGGCAGCATCACCGCCATCACCTTGTCGTAGTTGGCAAGAATTTTGAGCAAGGCTTCATCAAACCGCCCCGACTTGTAGGTGTCGGTCGAGGAATAGAATTCGTAGCGGAAGCCGAAATGATCCAGGAAGGCGCGCAGCCGCGCATTCATGTGATGGCCGAAGCTTTCATGGGTGCCGAACGGATCGGGGACCGAGGTCAGCGGCTTGCCCAGATTGGCCGCCAGCATCTCCGCTTGCGGCAGATTGTCGGGCACTTTGCGAAGGCCGTCCATGTCATCGGAAAAGGCGATCAGATGGGTGGGGATGTCCGACATGGTTTCGAAGGCATGGCGTACCCAGCTGGTGCGGGCGACCTCGCCGAAGGTGCCGATATGGGGAAGGCCCGAGGGGCCATAACCGGTCTCGAACAGCACGCCTTCGACCTTTTGGCCGGCCTTTTTGCGGGCTTCGACGCGGGCCAGAAGCTTGCGGGCCTCCTCAAAAGGCCAGGCTTTTGCGGCAAGCGCCTGATCAGCCATGTTTTTCACAGATACATTCACTCTTCGTTAAGAAGGACTTAAGCGTTTCGAAAGGGCGCGAAAGCTAAGCTGGCGCAGGGATTTTCGCAATGAGCTTGGATCAGACGTCACAGGAGAAAGACGCCGACGCGGTGTTCGCCGGGCGTATCGATATCCTGTACGCGCTCGGCCGCCATTACCTGTCCTTGCCTTTCGCCGTTCTTTGTGTGCCGGCCACCCTGTTCGCGGGCAATGCGCCCAGCGTGCTGCCGCTGATGCCGCTCTTGCTGCAGATGACAGTGGTGATCGCCGCCGAGCAGCTTACCACCGCTTACAAAAACCGCAGCCCCGGCAGCGATCCGCATTTCTGGGCGCGGCGCTACACCTTTGTGTCGGCGATTTCTGGCGCGACCTGGGGCGCGGCCTCGCTGTTCTGGTTCGTATGGGACTCCTTTCCCGCCCAGGCCTATCTGTGCCTGGCCTATCTGGGCATGGCGGCAACCGAATTCATCGCCCGTTCGGCGCACCGCCCCGCCTACATCGCCCATACCGTCTTCGCTCTGGGTCCGCTGATCGGGCTTCTGCTGTGGCAAGGCGGTCTCTACGCCACCATGGCCGCGGTGCTGGTCGTGCTGTTCGCCGCCGTCCTCGCCAGCTACTGCCATGGCATGGCGCGGCTGCTGGACGAAAGCATCCATCTGCGCAACGAGAACGACATGCTGATCGTCAGGCTGCAGAGCGAGAAGATCGAGGCCCTCCAGGCGCGCGACAGCGCGCAGGCCAGTGCCATGGCCAAGTCTTCCTTCATTGCCAATATAAGCCACGAACTGCGCACGCCACTGAACGCGCTTCTGGGCATGGCGCAGCTTCTGGAGCGCGCCGAACTTCCCAAGCAGCAGGCCGATCATGTGAAGGTGATGCTGCAGGCCGGCCGCGGCCTTCAGACATTGATCGACGACATCATCGCGCTGACCCGTGACGACGACGACCAGCTGGAGGACGAGGATTGCGATCCGGTGCAGGCGGCCCGCGCCGTGGCGCGGCTCCTGCAGCCCCGCGCCTGGGAAAAGCGCCTGCATCTGACGCTTAGCGCTGGGAGCAATCTGCCGCGCGTCGCGGCCGATCCGCGAAAGGTTCGCCAGGCGCTGCTCAAGCTCACCGACAATGCGCTGAAATTCACCGAACGCGGGCTGGTCGATATCCGACTCGACGTCACCGAGGATGGCCAGGGTGTGCGCTTCTGCGTCTCCGATACCGGCCTGGGCGTCTCCCCCGATGTGACGCATCTGCTGTTCAGTCCCTTCTCGCCGGGCGACGTCTCCTATGCCCGCAAGGAACAGGGCGCGGGCCTGGGCCTGGCCGTGGCCAAGCGGGTCATCGAACAGGCCGGCGGCACCATCGGCTTTGACTCCAAGCTGGGCGAAGGCGCGCAATTTTTCTTCACGCTGCCGGTATCCGGCGTGGCGCCGAGCGCCCAGGCCGCGTACAGCGATTCCGAAAGCCAGCAGGCCGCGCCCGGCAAGCTGTCGCTGCTGTTCTTCCTGCGCACCCCGTCGGTGGGCGAGGCGCTGGCCCATCTGGTCGAACCGTTTGGAAACGAAATCGCCCGCGCCACCAGCATGGCCGATGCGGTCGAGCGGGCAGGCAAGGAGGATTTCGATGCCATCATCACCGGCGCCGGCGATGCCGACATGCTGGCCGCCGCCCCGGGTGTGCGCGCACCGCTTATCGCCGTTCTGCTGCGCGGCGACCGCGCGCCCGCGGCCACCGACACCATACTGCGCTGGCCGGTCGAAGCCGACCAGTTCTATCAGGCACTGAACGAAGTTTGCGGCGCCGAAAAGTCCGGCGAGCAGAAGGAAAGCGCCGCGGCGGCGGCAATCGATCCGGTGGCCTTCAGCACCCTGGAAAAATCAGTGGGCGTGAAGACGCTGGTCGATATCCTGCAATGCTACATCGTCACCGCCGAACAGCTCACCAACGCGCTGTCGGAAGCCTGCAGCGAGGAGAAATGGGATGAGGCCGCAAGGCTGGCCCAGGATATCGTCGGCGCCGCCGGCGGCCTCGGGCTTGTGGCGATCACCCAGGCGGCGCGCAATTTCGCCACCGCCGCCCGGACCGGCGAGAATCGTCACGCATTGCGCAACGCCGCCCAGCTGGTGGCGGGCGAACATGTCCGCGCCCGGCAGGCGCTGATCCACCTTTATCCGGATGTTGCATAAAGCGTTGGGATTCTGAAGCGCCGCGCCGCATATTCCCGCGCCCATGCCCGAGTCCCTTGTAAACCGCCCTCTTTCCGATCTTGCCGCACTGGTTCCCGCGCCGCCCGGCGCGGCGATCGCACGCGGCGACAGCACGGCGCAGCGCGTCCAGCTGCGCGATGCCCGCGCCCTTTTCGAAAGCGGCGACGTGCTGGTGGCCCATGCCGGTTTCGTGGCCGGACGGCTGGGCACCCGCGCCGACACGCCTTTGTTCGATGTGCTGGAACTGTTCAGCTTTGTGCGACCCGGCATGCCGGTGGTGCCCAGCGCATTGGGGCTGGCGCGGGCGCTGGGGCTTTCCATGCCGCACACCCCCGAAGATTGTGCCCAGGCGCTGCATGCCATCGCCAAAACGCTCCTGAACGAGGTGGCGGGATGGCCCCAGGATGTGCGCGATGGCCTGGCGCCGCTGGTCGCCACCATGGGCCGTGCCGGCTGGCGCTGGGCGCCCTTGTTGCAGGACAGCGTGGGCGAGGCGCCGCATGGTTCGCCCATCGCCGGGCTGGAAGCCTGGCGCACCCTCCCCGCATGGGAAGATGAGGCGCCTGTGGGTCAGCCGGGCTCGCAGCCCGTCGAGCCCGCGGAAGCGCGCGCGCGGCTTTCCAGAATGGTCGGGGTGCCGCGCCCCGAACAGGCGGCCTATAGCGATGCCGCGACATACGCCTTCGGCCCGCGCGAACAGGCCGGAAGCCCGCGCATCGCGCTGGTGGAAGCAGGCACCGGCACCGGCAAGACGCTGGGCTATCTGGCACCCGCCAGCCTGTGGGCGGAAAAGAACGGACCCGGGCTTTGGATATCCACTTACACCCGAAATCTTCAAAGACAGATCGTGCAGGAGATCGCGCATCTGTGGCCCGATCCGGTGGAGCGCGCGCAAAAGGCGGTGGTGCGCAAGGGGCGGGAGAATTATCTGTGCCTACTGAATTTCGAAGAGGCCGCCAAGCGCACCGCCCTGGCCCCGGGACAGCGCAGCATCGCGCTGGGGCTGATCGCGCGCTGGATTTCCTCGCATACCGACGGCGATCTGTCGGGCGTTGGCTTTCCTGCCTTCCTGGCGGCACATCTGCCGCTCTCCACCGTCACCGACCGGCGCGGCGAATGCATCTATGCCGCCTGCCCGCACTACCGCCAGTGCTTCATTGAGCGCGCCATTCGCCGCGCCCGCCATGCCGACATCGTGGTGGCCAACCACGCGCTGGTGATTGCGCAGGCATCGCAGGACTGGCTGGGCGTGGACGAGACCACCGACACCCCGTCCGAGGAAGACGGCCGGCGGCTGCGTTATGTCTTCGATGAAGGCCATCACCTGTTCGACGCCGCCGATAGCGGCTTTTCCGCCCGGCTGTCGGGACGCGAAATGGCCGAACTGAGGCGCTGGATCAGAGGGCCCGAAGGGCGCGCCCGCACCCGCATGCGCGGGCTGGACGAGCGGCTGAAGGATCTGGTCGCCGACGATGAAGCCGCCCAGCACGCTTTGGAAGACGCGGTGCAGGCCGCATCCGCGCTGGCGGGCGAAGGCTGGACACAGAGATTGGGCGGTGGGCCGCGCGGGCCCGGGGAAGTTTTCCTCGCCTTGGCATACAGCCATGTGCGCGCACGCAGCCCCGATGCCGACGCATTCTACAGTCTGGAAGCCGAACCGCATCCGATGAGCGACGAACTGCTTATGGCGGTGCGCGATCTGGCGCGCGGTCTGAAACGAATATCCGATCCGCTGACGAATTTGGCCCGGCTGCTGCGCAAGAAGATGGACGACAAGACTGCCACGCTGGAGCCTTACACAAAAGTGCGGCTGGGTGCGGCGGCGCGGGGCGTGGACCGCCGCGCCAAGATCATCCTGCCGGCCTGGATCCAGATGCTCAGCACGCTGGAGCAGGGCGAGATCGCCGATGAATTCGTCGACTGGTTCGAACTGTCGCGCGAAGACGGCCGTGACGCCGATGTGGGCTTAGCAAGGCACTGGGTCGATCCCACCGTGCCGCTGGCGGGCGAAGTGCTGGAAGGCGCCCATGGCGCGCTGATCACTTCGGCCACCTTGCGCGATCACGGCGGCGACAATGACGATCATTGGGCGAGCGCGGAAGTGCGCACCGGCGCTGGCCATCTGCCGATGCCGGCGCGCCGGGCCCATTTCGGATCACCCTTCAAATATGAAGACCAGTCGCGCATCTTTATTGTCACCGATGTGCCGCGCCGCGATCCCGGCGCACTGGCCGCCGCCTATCGCGAACTGTTCCTGGCGTCGGGTGGCGGGGCGCTGGGCCTGTTCACGGCGGTGCGTGCGCTCAAGGATGTCGCCACCCGCATCACCGCGCCGCTGACAGAGTCCGGCCTGGCGCTCTACGCCCAGCATGTCGACCGGCTGGATACCGGATCGCTGGTTGACCTGTTCCGCGCCGAGGAGAATGCCTGTCTTCTGGGTACCGATGCCCTGAGAGATGGCGTGGACGTGCCGGGGCGGTCCTTGAGGTTGGTGGTGTTCGACAAGGTGCCCTGGCCCAAGCCGACCATCCTGCACAAGGCCCGGCGGGTGAAGTTCGGCAAGGGCTATGACGACCTGATCACCCGCTTTCGGCTGAAGCAGGCTTTCGGGCGCCTGATCCGGGGGCCCGAGGACAAGGGCTGTTTCGTGATCCTGGAAGGGGCGACCCCCAGCCGGCTGCTGCCCGCCTTTCCGCCCGATGCCCCGGTCAAACGCTGCGGCTTGGCGCAAGCCATTGGGGATATCCGCCTGTTCCTGGGCTCCGAAGCCGTGACCCAGCCCACCCCGCCGCCTATAACCGGCTGATGGCCGCGACAATCGAAACCTTTAATCCCGCCGACGAAAGTTACGGCCACTTTTCGACCGGCATTTTGCCCAGTCACGTTTTGAAGCGGCTGCTGGACCAGGGGCGCGAGATCACCGCGTCCGAGCCCTTCGCGCCGGGCCAGATCCAGCCCGCCAGTGTCGATCTGCGGCTGGGGCCGGTGGCCTACCGGGTGCGGGCCAGCTTCCTGCCCGGACCCGCCGCCACCGTGGCCGAGCGCATGCAGTCGGTCTTCATGCATGAGATCGACCTGACCCATGGCGCGGTGCTGGAAGCGGGCTGCGTCTATATCGTGCCGCTGCTGGAGCGCGCCGAATTCTCGGCGCGCATTTCCGGCGGCGCCAATCCGAAAAGCTCCACCGGCCGCATCGACGTTTTCACCCGGCTGATCACCGATTACGCGCCGTCGTTTGACCGGGTCGAGCCGGGCTATCGCGGACCGCTCTATGCCGAAATCTGTCCGCAGACCTTCCCGGTTCTGGTGCGCAAGGGATCGCGGCTCAATCAATTGCGCATCCGCCACGGCTCGCCGCAATCCAGCGACACCGCGCTGCGCCGCCTGCACGAGCAATTCCCGCTGGTGCATGGCGAACCCAATATCGATAGCGGGTTGGCGCTTTCCATCGACTTGAAGGGCAGCGCAGACGCGGGAAAGCGCATCGGCTTTCGCGCCAAGAAGCACACCGGCCTGATCGATGTGGACAAGGTCGGCGCGCTCGACCCGGCGGACTATTGGGACCCGATCCAGGCCAATGCGCGCGGTGACATGGTGCTGGACCCCGACGAGTTCTACATCCTGGTCAGCCGCGAGCAGGTGGCGATCCCGCCCGACCATGCCGCCGAGATGGTGCCGTTCAATCCGCTGGTGGGCGAGTTCCGCGTTCATTATGCGGGCTTCTTCGATCCGGGTTTTGGGTACGTGCCGGGCCAGCCGCCATCGGCGCGCGGCGTGCTGGAAGTGCGCTCGCGCGAAGTGCCCTTCATCCTGGAACATGGCCAGATCATCGGCCGGCTGGTGTTCGAGCGCCTGACCGATCCGCCGCCAGAAGGCTATGGCGCGGGGCTGGGTTCCAACTATCAGGGCCAGGGCCTGAAGCTGTCGAAGCATTTCAAAGCGCCGTGATGGGAATCCTTCGTAACAATTGTTGCGAAAAACCCACACGGCTGACCCAAAGCACCGGCCGGCCTTGCAAAACCGTTGCGCAGGAGTGTGTCTCCGGCACATTTAGCGCACTGCAGATGGACGGTTTGGGGAAACCCTGCAGCAGTTGGTTCGAGGCTTCGGCCGGCAAACCAACTGTCCGATTTGAAGGGGGCAGTGTGAGGCGGCTACGGCGCGAAAGGTGCCGGCCGCCTCATGTTTTTGTGCTCGCTACTTTCCAATGATTCTAAAGACCGCCCGCCTCGCCCTGCGGCCACAACAGCTGGGCGACGCCCCTCACCTGTTCGCCATCCTGGGCGATCCCGAAGCCATGCGGTTCTGGAACCGTCCCGCCACCCTGCGTCTGGGGATCGTGGAGGAAATGGTGCGCGAACAGCAGGAAGCGATGGCGAGCGGACTTTGCCGCTACTGGACGGTGCTGGAAGAGGATGACGCCATCGGCAGCGTCGATCTCAGCCTGATCGAAGACGCCAGCGCCGAGCTGGGATTTCTGCTGCGCCGCGACCGCTGGAACCGAGGCCTTGGTACCGAAGCGGTGGAATGCGTGATCGCCCATGCCTTCAAGCAAATCAACCTGACGCGACTGGCGGCAGCGGTGCAGACGGGGAACTTTGCCGCCATCCGGCTGCTGGAAAAGTCAGGATTCTCAAGGCGTGACGCCCGCCCGGTGCGGCTGGCCGGCGGGGCCCTGGCGAACTGCGCCTTTTACCTGCTGGATCGCGAGCCGGGTTAACGCTCCTTAGCGTCGATTGCCTCTGCGCAGATCCAGCGCATGGTGCTATAGTGGCTGCGGTCCTGACAGACCGTGTTGCATATCGCAGGAGACGCAATCGAAAGCAGCCGCCGCAAAGGCGGATTAACATCCAGGAGGAGACATCATGAGTGGCTTGGGAGAATTTCATCACGCGGAAGAAGCTGAGACCAAAGGCGCGAAAATCACTCATTGGATAATTCTCGCCGTGGTCGTTGCCGGCATGGGCGCTTTCTATTTGGCCTGGAGTTAAAACAGGCAGCATTCTTCGCGCCTTTTAACCGCCGCTTCAGCGGCGGCTAGAATGATTTACTTTTTGCCGAGCCAAAGTGGCGCGCGGAATTTTGTGGCCTGAGCAGGGTTGCCTAGGTCCGAGCGAAAGCGGCGGACGCAAAAGGCCCGCGCCGGTTCAGGAACGTTCTCGACCCGCCTGGCGCCAGCGGCTGACGATCTCGTCCAATCCCTCGCGATCCATGTTCGGCGTCTTCCAGCTGGCGGAAAAGCCGGTATGGCGGCTGCGCGGCACGCCGCGCTTGCCCAGATCGTCAAAGCGGATGCGCATGGGCATGGAAACACCCTGCCCCAGCACGATGGCTTCGCGGTCGCCCAGAAGCGGCAGGAAATCCACCAGGTCAATCATCCCTTCATAGGTCGAGCCGCGAATGACATCCTGATCGCGCTCGCTGGACAGGCGCAGCACCACCGCGGTGCCGCACTGGGAAAGGATGGTGGAATCCAGTTCGCTGGAACGCTGCGTCACCAGGCAGAGGCTGAGGCCGTATTTGCGCCCTTCCTTGGCGATGCGCGACAGCGCCTGGCGGGTGGGGACGAATTTCTGGTCGCTGGCCGGGGCGTAGCGATGGGCTTCCTCGCATACCAGCAGCATCGGCAACCCGCCTTTGCTCCACACCGCCAGGTCGAAGGCCAGGCGCGAAATCACCGAGATCACCACGTCCAGGATTTCCGGCGGCACGGTGGAAAGATCGATCACCGAGATGGGACGGCCCTCGCCCGGCACGCGGAACAGGCGGCCGAGAACCTCGCCCATCGTGTCCTGCACCGACAGGCTGCCGAACATGAAATTGTAGCGCCGGTCGGTGACCAGGCTTTCGATGCGCGCCTTGAGGCGGCGATAGGGCAGCATGAACTGGGTGCGTTCGAGCTTGCCCAGCTGCTCGTCCAGCCAGGCGGTGACATCCGACATGCGGAACGGCGTGGGCGTGTCGACGGTGATGACATGCTGTTCGGCGGACTTGCGCGCCAGCGCGCCGGCGCGGGCGGTGGCGGATTCCTTGTAGCGGCGCTTGGCATGCACCACCGCGTCGGACAGGATTTCGGTTTCCGCATCGTAATGGGCGTCGCGGCTGACCAGGGCCGCGATCATTTCGGGGAAATCCAGCATCCAGAATGGCAGGCTGAAATTGTCGAGATTGATCGGCTTGACCAAACCGCCAAAGGCGGCGGAATATTCGTTGTGGATGTCCAGGATCACGACATGGGCATGGGCATGATCGGTCAGCAGGCGCTGTAGGATGCAGGTCACCGCCGAGGACTTGCCCAAACCGGTCGAGCCCACGATCAGGAAATGCTTGGAGAGAAGGTCGTCCACCAGCAGGCGCGCGGGCACCGTCGGTTCCTGAAACAGCGTGCCGATCTTGATGCTGGCGGCCTGGGGCGGGGCATAGACACGCGTCAGGTCATGCTTGTCGGCCAGCATCACTGCATCGCCCAGCGTGGGCAGGCTGGAAACGCCGCGCCGGAAAGTCAGGCGGCGGTTCTGGTCCGGCACCACTTCGCCCGCCAGATTGATTTCAATCAGGCCGGTGGACTGGGGTTCGCCTTCCGCCGCCGGCATCGGCGAACTGATGGCGGTGACCACGCCCATGGCGGCACTGGTGGGGGTGACGACCTTGATCAGGGCGCCGATCTGCACGCGGGCGTCATTGGCGATGGCGTCCTGGCGTTCCAGCATCGCGACCGCCTGGCTGCCGGATACCGACACAATATGGGCCAGACGAACCGGCGGCGCGGCGGGAACGCCGCGGCGTTCGCGGAAGGGCGGCGCGGACGGCGCGGGGGCGGGCGGCTTTTCGATATGCAGGGTCATGCGACTTTTCCGGTTGCAGCGGATGTGGGAACGGACACGGCCTGTCCGCGCGGCAGGGTCACCACCGCGGTGGTGCCGGCGCCGGGCTGGCTGTCGAGATAGAGGCTGCCGCCATGCAGTTTGACGATGCCCATGGCGAGCGGCAGACCAAGACCCGCACCTTCCTGGGTGCGGGCGAGATGACCCTGCACCTGGGCAAAGGGCTTGAGCGCCACCACGATCTGTTCATGGGTCATGCCGACACCGGTATCGGCAATGGCGATGGTGACGCCGCCGCCCTTCACCGCCTTGGCCATCACCAGGATGCGCCCCTTTTCGCTCTTAAACTTGCTGGCGTTGGAAAGCAGGTTGGCAAAAAGCTGGCGCAGCCTTTTGGAGTCGCCGCTGATGTCCGGCAGGCCTGCCTCCAGGCGAAGGTCCAGCGACTGCTGCTTGGCGGCGAAAAGGGGTCGCGCATTCTCCACCGCGATCTCCAGAACCTCACCGATGGAGAGCGGCGCGGGGTCCAGGCTCAGGCTGCCGGATTCCAGCCGCGACATGTCCAGCACGTCCGACACCACGTTCAAAAGGCGGCGGCCGGCATTGGCGATGTGCTCGGCATAATCGCTGGTTTCGCCCGGACTGGCCGCGCCCGGCTGGCGCAGCAGGTCTGAGAATCCGATGATGGCGTTGAGCGGCGTGCGCAGCTCGTGCCTCATGGTCGACAAAAAGGCCGACTTGGAGCGGGCATTGAGTTCGGCTTCGGCGCGGGCGGCGCGGATGGCGCGTTCGGTATATTTGCGCAGCTGCATCTCGCCAAAGGTGTCGGAATACCTGGCAAGCAGTCCGCTGGCTTTGCGCACGCGCGCATGTTGGCCCGGTATGGCCATGGGCAAGTTCCCGTAAAAGCAGCCTAAATCTAAGGCTCCAGCCCTTTGAAACGCGTTAACGGCCCGACAATTGGTCACCCCCCTGGGGCTGGTGCAGGGTCCCAAAAGGGCGATAAAGCTGGGAAAAACAGGGGCCACCGTCATGCAGCTGCCGATCAAGCACAGCCTGGAGCGCATTCCGGGGGGCATGGTGATCGTGCCCCTGGCGCTGGGGGCCACCATCGCCACCTTTGCCCCCGGCGCGGGCAGTTTCTTCGGCTCATTTACCGGGGCGCTGTTCACCGGCGCCCTGCCGATCCTGGCGGTGTTTTACGTCTGCATGGGCGCCACCATTCCCTTTGAATCGCTGCCGCATGTGGCGGGGAAAGGCGGCGTGCTTTTGGCGGGCAAGGTAGGCATGGGCGTCGCCGCCGCCATGATCCTGGGCCACTATCTGGGGGTAGAGCCGATCAAGGCGGGATTCTTTGCCGGGCTTTCGACGCTGGCGGTGGTCGCCGCGATCAACGACACCAATGGCGGGCTCTACATGGCGCTGATGGGGCGCTATGGCCGCCCGCAGGATGTCGCCGCCTATTCGGTAATGTCGCTGGAGTCCGGGCCGTTCATCACCATGATGACCCTGGGCGGGCTTTTCATGTTTCCCTGGCAGACGCTGCTGGGCGCGATCCTGCCACTGCTGGTGGGGGTGACACTGGGCAACCTGGACCGCAACATGCGCGACTTTCTGGGCAAGGCCGCGCCGGCGCTGATTCCGTTTTTTGCGTTTGCCATCGGCGCGTCGCTGAACCTGACCATGGTGTGGCGCGCGGGACTGCTTGGTATCCTGCTGGGCTTTGCCATCCTGATCGTGTCGTGCAGCGTGATGTTCCTGGCGGACAAGATCAGCCGGGGCAATGGCGTGGCGGGTCTGGCCGCATCGGCCACCGCCGGCAATGCGGCGGCAGTGCCGGCGCTGGTCGCCCACGCCAATCCGGCTTACGCGGAGGCCGCACCCTTCGCCACCGTGCTGGTTGCCGCCAGCGTGGTGGTCACCATGCTGTTCGTGCCGCTGATCACCGCCTGGTGGGCGAAGCGTATCGGCGTCGCAAACGCCCAATCTTAGGAACACATAGGCCCGCCTCCCCTTCGTGCGCGTAGCGCACAAGAGGGGGAGGTGGTTTCAGCGTGCGAAGCGAAGCTTCGCGGAAGCTGAAACTGGAGGGGGTCAGAATTAGCTTCGCGGATAGTCGCGCCAGAGCCACTCAAGGGCAGAGGGTAAAGTCTGCATCACCACGCGCGGATCGACGTGGCGCGAATCTTCCGACCAGACATATTTGTGATCGTAACCCTTGCGCTTGAGCGCCGCCGCCATGCGGTTGTTGGCCAGCGGCCAGTTGTGCCAGGTGTTTTCCGGATCGTCGAAATGCAGGTCCTGGGCGCTGACATGCATCCACATGCGGATCGGCTTTTTTGCCGCCTTGGGGATCAGCGTGGCGTGATATTCCCAGCCGCCGCGCGGCGTCTTGGGGTCTTCCGGCGAGGCCTGATTCACAAAGGTGCCCGAATAGGAAAGTATCTTGCGATAACTCTCGGGATGGAACCAGGCCATGGTCCAGGCACAGATCGCGCCCGAGCTGCCGCCCATCGCGCCGCGACCTTCGCGGTCCGTTGTAAACGTGATGCCGTAACTCTTCGAAACCGCCGGCAGCAGTTCCTGCTCCACGAACTGGTAATAGCGGTCCGAGATGGTGTCGTATTCCAACCCGCGCTGCGAACCCTGCGCGTCGCTGCCGCCGGAATCCGCCGCCACGATCACCATGGCGGGAAGACGCTTGGCGGCGATCATATTGTCGAGCACGGGCGCCAGGCGGCGAATGTAGCCGCGGCCGTCCTGCACCACCATGAAGGGCACGGGCGTGCCGGGCCTGTAGCCGGGCGGGATATAGACCCAGACATGGCGGCGATAGGGACCGGGGGCGGAGATTTCCTCTGTCGGCCAGGCCAGGCGGTTGCCATAGGCGTCGCGCTTTGCGGTCTTCTCGCTCTCCACCCGCACGATGCCCGGATAGATCTTGCTGTCATAGGAATAGAGGATGAATTCGCGCACATCGCCTTGCGGCACGTTGGGATTGGGCACCGTTTCGGGCGCGTTGACGTAAGGCGGACGGATGATGCTGTTCTCCGCCGTTTCCTTGGGCGGCGGGGTGGGAAATTTGGGAAGCTTGGAGGTATCGACCTGCTGCGCCGAGGCCGCTACGGCGCCGATCATCACAGCCGCCATGAGCAGGGCCAAAGTCCGGTAGCGCGTCATGCATTCCCCCCGTTAAGTTTTTTAAGATTGCAGTCCGACCGACTGCGCCGCCTTGACCAGCAGCGTCGGCACATTTTGCGAAATATCCAGGATCACCGCGTCCTCATCCGGGCCCGGCCTTTCCAGCGTGGCGAGCTGGCTGTCGAGCAGCGACTGCGGCATGAAATGCCCCTTGCGGCCCATCATGCGCTTGGAGATCAGCTCGCGCGGCCCATCCAGCAGGATGAACCGCACCCGCCCCTGGACCTTCTTGCGCAGGCAATCGCGATAAACATGCTTGAGCGCCGAGCAGGACACCACCACGCCCATGCCGGCGGCACGCTCGGCATCGATACGCGCACCGATCGCTTCCAGCCAGGGCCAGCGGTCTTCGTCGGTGAGCGGCAGGCCGCCCGCCATCTTGTTGACATTGGCCTGGGGATGCAGCGCATCGCCCTCGATGAAATCCACGCCCAGTTTTTCGGCCAGCCCCGATGCAATGGTGGACTTGCCTGAACCGGCCACGCCCATCACCACGATCAAGGGCAGCTCATTCTTGTTCTTATCGGTCGACAGCATACGTTCCTCGAAAAGCCCTTCGTTTTTTGACCGGACATGCCGGTTGGCAAAACGGAAAATGGCCGCTCACGGCAGCCCGTCCCTGTTTGCCCGAATGGGCCCAAACCCCGCCCGTGGAATACTATAGGATGGGGGCCCAAGGCCACTGGCAAACCCCAAGGGGGCGACAAAACTGGGGAAAGCAGGGCCGGGTTCCGCACGCCAAGACACACGGGGCGCGAATCTCGACTTTCTGTCAGGCCGCCGTCCAGCCGCCATCGATCAGAATGTCCGTGCCGGTCACGAACCCGGCCAGGTCGCTGCACAGGTAGCAGGCCAGGGCCCCGATTTCCTCGACATGACCCCAGCGGCCCACCGGCAGACGGGAGAGGAACAGCGCGTTGGCTTGCGGATCGTTGATCACCGGAAGATTCATCTCAGTGGCAAAAGGTCCGGGCGAAATGGCGTTGACGGTAATGCCGTCCAGCGCCAGTTCCAGCGCCAGGGACTTGGTGAAGCCCAGCAGCGCCGCCTTGGCGCTGGAATAGGGTGTGCGGTTTGGCAGCGAAATATGCGCCATCATCGAGGACAGGTTGATGATGCGGCCATAGCCGGTGCCTTTCATGCCCGGCACGAAGGCGCGGCAGGCCAAAAAGGTGCTGAGCAGGCTGGAATCCATCACGCTCTGGAATTCGGCGACCGTGTAGTCGGTCATGGGCTTGCGGATATTGATGCCGGCGCTGTTGATCAGGATCTGGGGATTGGGGAATTTTGCGTTCACCTGGGCCGCCAGCCGCGCGACGTCCGCCTCGTTGGTGAAATCGGCGGTGAAACTTTCCGCCGTGCCGCCTTTTGCTTTCAGATCGGCCTGCACCTTGTCCAGCTTGGCCTGGTTGCGGCCGACCAGCGCGATGGCCGCGCCCGCGCCCGACAAAGTGTGCGCCATGGCCTCGCCCAACCCGCCGCTGGCACCCACGATCACCGCCGTGCGGCCACTCAGATCAATCTTCACGGCTCACAACCTTCTCAAACAATCAACTGCGATCCCGGTCCGGCTCGATGAAGAACCAGCAAAGAGCGGAGCCCAGCGCCGCGGCGGCCATGGTGTACATCACGATGCTCCAGTTGTTGCCGGTGCTCTGGAGGATGAAGCCGAACACCACCGGGCCGACAAAGCCCGCAAAGTTGCCCAGCATGTTCATGGTGGAGGAAACGGTGGCGGTATACTGCTTGCCGATCTCCACGCAGGTGTTCCAGGAAATCGGCATGGTGAGGTCGCTGCAAAGGCTGGCCAGCGCCATCAGCGCCATGGGCAGAACCACGCCCGGCACGTTCGGGATGATGCAGATCAGCACGGCGGTGGCGGAAAAGCCGCCGATCGCCACCCATTTGCGCGGGACGGAAAGCGGCAGAAAGCCGGAGATGATGGAGCCGCAGCCGCCCGCCGCCAGCGGCAGCATGGCATAGCCGGCCGATTCCAGCGCCGTCAGGCCGCGCGCCTGCTGCAACCAGGTCGGCAGCCAGGTGACATAGAAATACCAGGTGTAGGAAAAGAAGAAATATTGCAGGCCCAGGAAGCCGATATCCCGCTGCAGCAGCAGCCTGTACCAGGGCATGCCGTGATCGTGCAGCACCAGCTTGCGCGAGCTTTCCAGCAATTTGAGCTCGGCGGCGTTGACCGACTTGTGTTCCGCCGGATCGTTGCGGAACCAGGGCAGGAAGAACGCCACCCAGGCCACGCCCAGACACGCCAGCGCGACAAAGCCCCAGCGCCAGCCCAGATGATAGATCGCAAGGTAGGCCACCGGCGGCGCCAGCGCCCCGCCCCAACGGCCGAACGCCCACATCACCGCCTGCGCCTTGACGCGCTCGGCCACCGGCAGCCAGGCCGAGAGCATGCGGGTGAGGTTGGGGAAACAGCCCGCTTCGCCGGCGCCGAACAAAAAGCGCATGATCCACAGCGAGGTCAGGTTCCACACCGCGCCATGCAGCGCCAGGAAGGCCGACCAGGCCAGCACCAGCTGGCTCAGCACCCAGCGCACACCCAGCTTGTCGCCGAGCAGGCCCATGGGAATTTCGAACAGCGCATAGGACAAGCCGAAGGCGCCCAGGATCATGCCCTGCTCGGCCTTGCTCAGATTCAATTCCAGTGAGATCGGCACGATCGCCTGGCTGATCGCCACGCGCTGGATGTACATGATCATCGCAAGGGCCAGCGCGAAGACGACGACCCAATAGCGCGCGTTGGTGGCTTTCATTATGTCTCGCCCCTGCTTTTTCTTGCCCGTAATTGGCCCATGAGTAGGGGCATCGCAGCCCTGTGATGCCGGCTCGCAAGAGCGATCGGGCTTCACATCGGCCTGTGTTTTCTATACTAAATTCAGACGGCCGTAAGTCAATGCAGCCGGGGGTTTTCGGGTGTCAGCGCCCGGGCGGATCGATAACAAAACAAGGGCTCGGAAAGCCCGCCGCCTCGGGACAGTCTTGGCACATGAGCAGTCGGAGTAGCGCAAATTTGAGCCACGACTTCAAAGGCGAAGTGGCGCTGGTCACGGGATCGGGACGCGGGTTGGGGCGCATGATTGCCCAAACACTGCTGGCCGGCGGCGCGTCTGTTGCACTGCACGACATCCGTGAAGACGCACCTGCACAATATGGCGAAAGCGCCAGCCTCACGGCGTTGGCTGACGAATTCTCAAAAGGCGGCGCCAAGAGCATGGCCGTGACCGGCGACATCACCCGGGAGGCCGATATCGCGGCCATGGTCCAAAAGATCGAGGCCACGCTGGGGCCGGTCTCCATCCTGGTCAACTGCGCCGGCGGCGATATCGGGGCGGCGGGCGGCAAGCCCATGCCCAATGGCGCGCTGGATATCAGCCTGGAAGACGCGATGGCGGTGCTGAACCGCAATTTCATCGGCACCATGCTGATGTGCCGGGCCGTGGTGCCGGGCATGGCGCAGCGCCGGCGCGGCGCGGTGATCAATTTCGGCTCGCTCAACGGCCATGTCGGCGTGTCGCCGGAAGTGGTCTATGGCTGCGCCAAGGCGGCCGTTATCCATTACACCCGCTGCCTGGCGCTGGAGATGCGCGAACATGGCGTGCGGGTGAATGCCATCAGCCCCGGCCCCACCACCACCGCGCGTTTCCTGGCCACCCGCCAGACCGATCCGGGCAAGATGGGCGGCACATCGCTGGACCGCTATGCCACGCCCGCCGAGATTGCCAATGCCACTGCCTTCCTTGCGTCAGGCCAGTCCGGCTTCATCAGCGGCCAGGTGCTGCGGGTGGATGGCGGCATGACGCTTTTCGCCGCCTGATCAAGTCGTCTATTTTTTTCTCTCTCTAGGAAATCGAAAATGTCCAAACCCGCCGACAAGAAAACCAAAAAACTGCGCAGCCGCGAATGGTTCGACAATCCCGACAATCCCGACATGACGGCGCTGTATCTGGAGCGCTATCTCAATTACGGGCTGACGCGCGAAGAACTCCAGTCAGGCAAGCCGATCATCGGCATCGCTCAGACCGGCAGCGATCTGTCGCCCTGCAACCGTCACCATCTCGAACTGGCCAAGCGCGTGCGCGAAGGCATTCGCGAAGCCGGCGGCATCGTGATGGAATTCCCGGTGCATCCCATCCAGGAAACCGGCAAGCGCCCCACCGCGGCGCTGGACCGCAACCTGGCCTATATGGGCCTGGTCGAACTTCTCTATGGCTATCCGCTGGATGGCGTGGTGCTGACCATCGGCTGCGACAAGACCACGCCCGCCTGTTTGATGGCGGCGGCAACAGTGAACATTCCCGCTATCGCCTTGTCGGTCGGCCCGATGCTGAACGGCTGGCATGACGGCGAGCGCACCGGCTCGGGCACCATTGTGTGGAAGGCGCGCGAAATGATGGCGCGCGGCGAACTGGATTATAACGGCTTCATGGAACTGGTGGCCTCGTCGGCGCCGTCGGTGGGCTATTGCAACACCATGGGCACCGCCACCACCATGAACTCCCTGGCGGAAGCCTTAGGCATGCAGCTTCCCGGTTCCGCCTCAATCCCCGCGCCGTACCGCGAACGCGCCCAGATGGCCTATATTACCGGCAAGCGCATCGTGGAGATGGTGGCCGAAGACCTGCGCCCGTCGCAGATCATGACCAAGGAGGCCTTCCACAACGCCATCGTGGTGAACTCGGCGATCGGCGGCTCGACCAATGCGCCGATCCATTTGGCGGCCATATCGCGCCATATGGGCGTGGATGTGCCGCTGCAGGACTGGCAGACCATCGGCCACAAGGTGCCGCTGCTGGTGAACCTGCAACCGGCCGGCGAATATCTGGGCGAGGATTACCATCATGCCGGCGGCGTGCCGGCGGTGGTGAACATCCTGATGGAACAGGGCCTGATCAAGGAAGGCGCCCTCACCGTCAACGGCAAGACCATGGGCGAGAATTGCAAGGGCAAGAAGGTCAAGCTGCCCGAAGTGATCTGGCCGTTCGACAAGCCGATGAAGACAGATGCGGGCTTCATCGTGCTGTCCGGCAACCTGTTCGACAATTCCATCATGAAGACCAGCGTGATCAGCAAGGAGTTCCGCGACCGCTATCTGTCCAACCCCAAGGACCCCGAAGCGTTCGAAGGCAAGGCCTTCGTGTTCGACGGGCCGGAGGATTACCACAAGCGACTGGACGATCCGGCATCGAACATCGACGAAAACACCATGCTGTTCATGCGCGGCGTGGGCCCGATCGGCTATCCCGGCGCCGCCGAAGTGGTGAACATGCATCCGCCGGCAGCCCTGCTGAAGCGCGGCATCAATGCCCTGCCCTGCATTGGCGACGGCCGCCAGTCGGGCACCTCGGGCTCGCCCTCGATACTGAACGCCTCGCCGGAAGCCGCCGCGGGCGGCGGTCTGGCGATACTGAAGACCGGCGACAAGGTGCGCATCGACCTGCGCAAGGGCACCGCCAACGTCCTGATCAGCGACGAGGAGCTGGCCAAGCGCCGCAAGGAGCTGGAAGCGGCGGGCGGCTACAAATATCCCGCCTCCCAGACGCCGTGGCAGGAAATGCAGCGCGGCGTGGTCGGCCAGATGGGCACCGGCATGGTGCTGGAGAATGCGGTCAAGTATCAGGACCTGGACCGGACCAAGGGCGTGCCTCGCGATAATCATTAACCCCCTCCGGTTTCAGCTTCCGCGCAGCTTCGCTGCGCACGCTGAAACCACCTCCCCCTTAATAAGCGCTTCGCGCTAAGGGGGAGGCCGGCCGGAGCGGGCTTCAAGACAAAAGAAAAAGGGCGCCGGAAATTTCCGGCGCCCTTTTTTATTCCATCTTGTCAGGCCCGCTTTATGCGGGCCATCCATCTTTTTGGTGGCGCTTCGCGCACTGGATGGCCCGGTCAAGCCGGGCCATGACAGGTTGCGTTAAATCTTGGTGCGGTAGACCGTCTGCTTCTGGCTGCCGAGCTTGTCGATGCCCAGCTCCATCACATCGCCTTCCTTCAGGAACACCGGCGGCTTCATGCCCAAGCCAACGCCCGGTGGGGTGCCGGTCGAGATCACGTCGCCCGGCTGCAGGCTCATGAACTGGCTGACATAGGAGACGATGGTCGGCACGTCGAAGATCAGCGAGGCGGTGGAGCCGGTCTGCATGCGCTTGCCGTTCAGGTCCAGCCACAGGCCCAGGCTGTTGAGATCGCCCACTTCATCGAGCGTGACGAGATACGGACCAAAAGGACCAAACGTGTCGCAGCCCTTGCCCTTGTCCCAGGTGCCCAGACGCTCCAGCTGGTATTCGCGCTCGGAAAGATCGTTCACCACGCAGGCGCCGGCAACGTAGTCCAGCGCCTTTTCCTTAGGTACGTAACGGGCTTCCTTGCCGATGATGATGCCCAGTTCCACTTCCCAGTCGCCCTTCTTGGCGGTGGGCGGCAGATAGACATCGTCATTGGGCCCGATAATGGCGCTGGTGGCCTTCATGAAGATGATCGGTTCGGCGGGTTCGGGCATGCCCGATTCCTTGGCATGGTCCGAATAGTTAAGGCCGATGCAGATGAACTTGCCGACGCGGGCGACCGGCTCGGCGATGCGGACATTCTTGTCAACCACCGGCAGGCT
>JBEGVG010000039.1:0-16131 GCA_041178445.1 Pseudomonadota bacterium
CGGTGCCGGTGGGGGATTTGTTGTAGACGCCCGTCTGCTTGACGAGCCGGTCCATCATGCCCTGCTTGAAACTGTCGCTGGTTTGCGCCAGCGCGGCACCGGAAGCCGACATCACGGCCAGCATCAACAATATCTTGCGCATTTCCCCACTCCCCATCTTTTCCTCCTTCATAGCGGAAGGCGGCCGGGGGAGCCAGCGAGGCAAGCCAGGATCAGGCGTTCTTGCGCCCGCTCAAGGCTTTTTCCTGATCTTCTTTGGTGCGCTGCGAGAGCGGGATCACATTGCCGCAGCCATCCTGCTCCAGGCCGGGGGGCGCGTCGCTGTGCGGCGCCATCTTGGCTTTCTTGCCGCCATGCGTGCCGCCCTGCTGCTCTTCCGGGTCCGAGCCATGAGCGCCGCTTTCGGTCTTCTGGCTTGCCTTCGGCATCGGCGCGGGATTTTCGGCTTCCTGGTCCGGGTTCTTGGTGCTGCTCATCTCAATGCCTCGCTGGCAATCGCCAGATCAACGTGCGAGGCCGCGCCAAAGTTCCTTCAGATCGCCATCAATCCCAGCTCGACCAGCTGGCGGCTGCTTTCCAGCCGCACCGAGTTTGGCCCGCGCAGATTCAACGCCGGGTTCTGGGCCAGCAGACCGGCATAGATGCGATATTCCTGACCGCCAGCATAATGCTCGCCCCGCGCCGCCTCGGCGATGGCCCGGTCGTGGAAATCGCCCAGAAACTTGAAGTGCAGCAGAGCGCCTGTCATCTGCGCCAGCGGGATCGGCGTCAGGGCATGGGTGCAATTGAGAAAGCGCAAGCCGCGTTTCCACTTCACCATCGGCACCTTGCTGACGGTGGGTGTCACCGCACCCGAAAAGCCGAACACCCGTTCGCGCACGCCGCCATAGAGTTGAACATGCGGAAAGGCGGCGGCCTGAACCGTGCGGTATGGCGCCGGATCGAACCAGGGACAGGCAGCGATCAGCGAATCGCCAGGGCGGTAGTGAATATCCTTCAGCGCACCGTCGGCATACATGTCCAGCAACATGCAGAACAGGCCCTGCGCCCCAAGATAATCGAGATGGGCACAGACCCGGGGCAGCGCCACGCTTTCAAAACCGGGAAAGGCCAGAAGTTCGTCGGCATCGATGGTCAGTGTCCAGTGACCGTCACCATGGGCGTCCAGCAAGGGGTTGATCCAGTCCATGCCGAACTTGCTGGCGCCAAAGCTCTCCTGGGTGGAAAACAGATGGACGTCGGGCTGCGACAGCAGAAAATCCACCGTGCTGTCGCTCGAACCATTGTCGATAACAAAAAAGCGCGAAACGCCCAGGGCGCGGTGGTGGTTGAGATTGTCGGGAAGCCGCAGCGCTTCGTTGCGCACCACCAGAAAAGCGCGGATTTCGCCGCCGGTCGAAGGGATCGGATGGTCGTCAAGGCGCTGCATCGGCTTGGCTCAGGCAATTGGCATTGAACTGCCGAAACACGCCAGATTCAGACCGATTTGGCAACAAAATCCCCACGACCTGACGATCGGGAGGCCGGTCATCGTGACCCGCAACGCTATCTTTCGGCAGGCCGCTCGCGCGGTTCGGAATATTCCGACAAATACTGTGTGAGGAAGGACCGGCCGCCGGACGTCAAGGTCACGAAAGACCTGCGGGCGTCTGCGGGATCCTCCTGTCTCGCGAGGAGCCCGCTGGAACACAGTTCATTAATTTTGCGCAAGGCAGACGAGAGCGGCATGCCTGCCGAGTAAGCCGCCGCCTTGATGGTCAATCGCATGCCGGTCAATTCGGCTTTTCCGATCAGGAGAAGCAGCATCCAGGCCGCCTGGTTCAAAGAACATGCGCCAAATATCCTGTCCCTGAGCCGCGCACGCCGGCACTCTTCATCAATGTAACCAACGAAGGACACATCCTCTGCTGCGCCCGGAGGGTTCAATCGGCTCGGCGCGTTCGGGATACCGTATGAGCCCTGCGCGCGCGCGATCAGCTGGGATAGGGCCGCATCCGTCCGTGTCTTAAATTCCAGCAAAGACTCTTTCAAGGAGCGCATCTCTTCATGTCTGAACCGCTGCATGCGGGCCACATTGTAAGCTTCGGACACAGAGATAATGAGCTGATTGCTGGTGAAGGGCTTGGTCAGATATTACACGTCATGCTGTTCGACCGCGCTGGCTGGCGCCGTCACCGACTCCTGCGCCAGCACGAGATACTCAATCCAGCCGCGGCCTTTCCCAAGATCACGCAACGCATGAATGAGGGAAGCGGCATCCCCATCCGATGAAGCCAGGTGAATGACAACGACGGCGATCTCGCTATCTCTGGAGAATGTCCTGACAGCCTCCTCAACGCTTTGCGCGCGAAGAACGCGATATCCCTGACGGGCCAGCATTTCTTGGTGCGAACCATGCGTACCCTCCCGGCTCTCGACGAGCAAAATGCTGCAGTCGAGAGGGCTCATTGCTGTCGTGACGACGGATTTCACGGGCATGGGAAGAATACGAGCGGTGTCGGTCATTTATGTTCATCATCAGGAACACAATGCGAAACCGCTTGCTACTCGGTTGGCACCAATCGTCACCGGTTTCGGCACCACTTGGGAAACAAATGGTTTTGCATTGGCTCCGATTTGTAACGGCTCGCAGCTGTCCCGATTTGGTACTGATTGATGCTGTGTTGGCAGCGATAATTGCCCGGCATGTGGCACCGGTCGCGTACCCTTGGTTCATTCAAGGGAAAAACATGGTGCAGTTCATATTCAGGAGTATTGGTCTTTGCACCGTTGCGGCGATAATTCTGGCTCCTGTCTGGATTTTCAACGGCTCGCTTGAACGATTGCTGCCCCGGACCACGGATGCGTCGCATAATGGGATTGTATCGCTGGCGGGACTCGGCGCAGCGGAGCGCTTTCTGGACCGCTTTGCCATCGCCCTGACAGACCTAAAAAGGGAAATTCGGGAAGACGCGTGTCGCCATAACACAGACACATACTTCCGCCTCAGACCGTGCCCCACGATATCCCTGCGAGAGCCGGCCCGCTGAAGCAGCCGGCTTCTCGACTATCGGTCTGCTCCATGACTTTCACATTTCGCGCCAGGGCGGACTATGCCTGATGCGCTCGATGCCATCATTCTCGCAGGAGAGCCTTGCCGGCCTGCCCATGCGCCAAAGATCGCACCCATCTCCACCTCGGTCCGGTCCGATGTTTGCTGGATAGGGAGCGGTCATAGTTGTACCAAGCAGGATCGGCGGGCCGATTCGGTGGCGGCATGCGCCCGAAGCTTAAGGCAATCGAGGACAGCAAATGGCCAGAGACGGCGCAAAGGACGACAAGGACGCTGGGGCAATTCCTTCGGGCTTTTCGTCGCGCAGCGGCATCCTGCCGGCGCTCGACACCGAGTTTCTGCTGCGTCCGGAAATGCGCCCGTTCCGCTTCGCCCTGGAATATTCCAAGGCGGACATTCTGCTGCGGGACTGGGGCATCCGCTCCACCATCATCGTGTTCGGCAGCGCTCGCTGCCTGTCGCCGGAAGCCGCGACCTCCCCACCGGCGGGAATGTCGCCTGCCCGCGTTGCGCGCGAGCTGGGATGGTATGATGCGGCGCGAGCCTTCGGTCGGCTGGCATCCGAGCGCGGCGGCGCTTTCGCGCCGCGGCGACGCTGGCGGGACAATGTAATCGCAACGGGTGGCGGTCCGGGACTGATGGAGGCGGCCAATCGCGGCGCGCACGAAGCCGGCGCGCCAAGTGTCGGATTCAACATCACCCTGCCGCACGAGCAGGAACCCAACGCCTATATCACGGCGGAATTGTGCTTCCAGTTTCACTATTTCGCGATGCGAAAAATGCATCTGGCGATGCGCGCCAACGGGCTTGTTGTCTTTCCGGGCGGATTCGGCACGCTGGACGAGCTGTTTGAAATTCTCACCTTGCAGCAGAACCGCAAGGCGCCGCCCGCGCCTGTCGTGCTTTTCGACCAGGACTATTGGCGCAGCATCATCAATTTCGACCGCCTTGCCGAGGAAGGCATGATATCGCCGCAGGATCTGGAACTGTTCGCCTTCGCCGATACGGCGGAAGAGATATGGACCGCGCTTGTTTCCCGGGGGCTGCGCGCCCATTCCTCGGGGGACGGTTCTCTTGCAGACGACGGGCCGTAGCGCCCGAGGGGAATGGTACAGTTGGGTGGGCTTGAACCACCGACCTCCGGATCCACAATCCGGCGCTCTAACCAACTGAGCTACAACTGCACAGACCGGCGCTTCTATGGGCCGGACCCCGCAAAAGCAAGGCTTTAGGCGGACGCAACACCCCGAAATTAACCATTCGTTAACTATCTGGGGCGACCTTGGACCGGAATTTCGAGGCGCTGGCCATGCGCGCGTCCAAGACACTGATTGCCGGTCTTTTTCTGTTGTCCGGGGCCGCCGCGAGCGCCCAGCCCGGCATGATCGATGTCCCGCCCGGCTATCAGCCGATGCCCGAAAATTATCAGCCCCCCGCCGAAGGTGGGGGCCCCAGCTGGAACTAAGGCCTGAACGGCTATGTCGGCTTGCGCGGCAGCCTGGCCCTGAACAACAACCGCGTCACCACCTATGCGCCGACCACCCCGCCCACTGCCATTCGCGCCTCCTTCGCCACCGGCGGCGGCGGCTCGGTCTATGTTGGCACCCGACTGCCGCTGAACCTGCGCCTGGAACTGGAAGGCCTGTATCGCTGGCAGCCTCTGTCCATGGTCAGCCTGGCCGGCGTCCCGGTGGGCGGCTCGGGCAGCACCAAACTCGCAGCTCCCATGGTGAACCTGTTGTGGGACATCCCGATGCCCGCCGACGCCATGCTGCAGCCTTTTGTCGGCATGGGCGTGGGCGCGGCCTACACCGAGACCAACGCCTTTGGCGGCGGCACCACTTATATGCGGGGCAATCGCTGGGACCTCGCCTACAGCTTCATGGGCGGCATTGCCATGCCGCTCAACGAGACCTCGCGCCTCACCGCCATGTATCGCTGGATGCAGGTGCGCGATGCCGGCCACAAATGCGCGGTTTCCGGCACGGCTCAGAGCACCTGCCTCAAGAACGACGTCAATTCGCTGGCGGTGGATTTCGGCATCGAAATGGACCTGTAATTCTCTGAGCCTGTCAGGCTAGTCTGCTCCTGCGGCGGCAGCCGCCTGACCGAAAGAGAGTTATGCGGCGTTCCCTGCTTCTCGTCATTGCCGGTGTGCTGATCGCGGCCGTGGGCGCGCTATACTGGTTCTCGCGTCCCCTTCCCGTTCTGACCGTCACGACCTGGGCCGGACCCTATGGCCGTGCCCAGGCCAGCGCCCAGATGCGCCCCTATGGCGCCAGGAAATCCGTGGATGTGCGCCTGACCCAGTGGGACGGCGAAATTGCGGAACTGGAAAAGGCCGTATCCAGCCGCAAGTTCGAGGGCGATGTGATCGATTTTGAACTGCCCCGCGCGGTGGAGGCCTGCGAAAAAGGCCTGCTGGAGAAGATCGACGCCGGATCGCTGCCGCCCGGCGCGGACGGCACGCCGGCCAGCGCCGACTTCGTGCCGGGCGCCATCGGTCCGTGCTGGGTGGGCAGCGTGGTCTATTCCCAGGTGATGATCTTCTCGCCCCGGCTGAAGCGTACCCCTGCCACCCTGGCGGACTTCTTCGATACCCGGAAATTTCCCGGCCGGCGGGCCATGAGCCGCGCCTCGCCCAAATACAATCTGGAAATAGCGCTGCTGGCCGACGGTGTCGCGCCCGGGGAGGTGTACCGCACCCTGGAAACGCCCGAGGGTCTGGACCGGGCCTACCAGAAGCTCTCCGCCCTCAATCCGATCTGGGCGCATGACAGTGTCGGCGCCCTGCGCTGGCTGGCAAATGGCCAGGCGGTGATGGCCACGGCCCTGAACGGCGATGTCTATGAATCCAGCCGCAAGGATTTCGCGCCCGGCATCATCTGGGATCATCAGCTTTACGAATTCGATGTCTTCGCCATTCCCTTCGGCAACCCCAAAAAGCGCCGCGCCATGGATTTCATCGCCTATGCCACGGGCAGCGCGCCGCTGGCCGGGGTGGCAAGCTGGGTGCCTTATGGGCCGGCGCGGCGCTCCTCGCTGGCGCTGGTGAAGGACAATCCCGACCTGAAAATCCCGATGCGGCCCTGGCTGCCCACCGCGCCGGAGAATTTCCGCAATGCGTTCCCGGTGAACGATGACTGGTGGCGGCAACATGAAGCGGGGCTCACCTCGCGCTGGCGGGAGTTTGTCAGCCGATGACAGGATATGCCTTTCGCCGCCTCTTGGGCGCCATTCCCACCATGTTCGTCATCATCACGCTGGCCTTCTTCATGATGCGGGCGGCGCCAGGCGGGCCTTTTGATTCCGAACGCGTCTTGCCGCCCGAGATCGAAAAAAATCTCAAAGCCGCGTACGACCTCGACAAGCCGCTGGTCCACCAATACGCCATCTATCTGGGCAAAGCGGTGCAGGGCGACTTCGGCCCCTCCTTCAAGAACAAGGATTTCACCGTGGCCGAGCTGATCGCCACCGGCCTGCCGGTCAGCGCAAAGCTGGGGCTGTGGGCGATGGGGCTGGCGCTTCTGATCGGCACCAGCCTTGGAATATGGGCGGCGCTGCGCCAGAACCACTGGCAGGATTATTCGGTGATGACGGTCGCCATGCTCGGCATCACCATTCCCACCTTCGTCACCGCACCGCTTCTGACTTTGGCGCTGGGCATGTACGGCATCACACTGCTGGGACTGGAATTCACGCTGCCGGTGGGCGGCTGGAACGGCGGGGCATGGCGCAACATGATCCTGCCGGTGACGGTGCTCGCCCTGCCCCAGATCGCGATCATCGCCCGGCTGATGCGCGGCGCCATGATAGAAGTGCTGCGCGCCAATTACATCCGCACGGCGCGCGCCAAGGGACTTTCGGCGGGCCGCATCGTGCTGTCGCATGCCCTGCGCGCGGCGGCGCTGCCGCTGGTGAGCTATCTGGGGCCGGGACTGGCCGCGCTGCTGACCGGCTCGCTGGTGGTGGAGCAGATTTTCGGCCTGCCCGGCATCGGGCGCTATTTCGTCCAGGGCGCGCTGAACCGCGACTATACGTTGGTGATGGGCGTGGTGATCTGTTACGCCAGCCTGATCATCGTACTGAACTTCCTGGCCGACATGGCCTATGCGATCCTGGACCCGCGGGTGAGGCTGAAATGATCGCCACCGGCCAGAACCTCGCCATTACCGTCCCCGAACTCAGCGGCCGCAGCCTGTGGGTGGATGCACGCCGGCGGCTGCTCAGCAACCGCGCCGCCATGGCCGGCATCGTCATCCTCGCGGTCATCGTGCTGCTGGCCCTGTTCGCGCCGCTGCTGTCGCCATATGCCTATGACGCAGTGAATTACGACCTGATCAGCTGCGCGCCCGGCTGGTGGCCGGTCGAGGCGTCCTGCACCGCGCCGGGCAACATCTTCGGCACCGATGCGATCGGCCGCGACATCTTTGTACGGGTGCTGTACGGCGCGCGGGTCAGCCTGGCGGTGGGACTGGTGGCGACCATCGTGTCGCTGGTGATCGGCGTGCTCTATGGCGCCACCGCCGGCTATCTGGGCGGGCGCATCGACAGCCTGATGATGCGGGTGGTGGATGTACTCTATTCCCTGCCCTTCATCTTCTTTGTCATCATCCTGATGGTGGTGTTCGACCGCAATTTCATCCTGCTGTTCGTCGCCATCGGCGCGGTGGAATGGCTGACCATGGCGCGGATCGTGCGCGGCCAGACCCTCTCCATCAAGCAGAAGGAATTCATCGAGGCGGCGCGGGCCGCCGGCGTGGGACCGTTCGGCATCATCACCCGCCATGTCATTCCCAATGTGGTGGGTCCCGTAGTGGTCTATGTCACCCTGACGGTGCCCACCGTGATCCTGATGGAAAGCTTCCTGTCGTTCCTCGGTCTGGGCATCCAGGAGCCGCTGACCAGCTGGGGCGTCTTGATCTCGGACGGCGCCGACCAGATGGAAACCGCCCCCTGGATGCTGCTGTTCCCGGCCCTGTTCATGGCGGTGACCCTGTTCTGCTTCAATTTCGTCGGTGACGGGTTGCGCGATGCGATGGATCCGAAAGATCGATGAGCGCGCTGCTGGAGATCACCGACCTAAATGTGCATTTCGCCACGCCCGATGGCGATGTGCATGCCGTGAAGAATGTCAGCCTGACCATTCAGGAAAGCGAATGTCTGGGCATTGTGGGGGAAAGCGGCTCGGGCAAGAGCCAGCTGTTCCTCGCCGCCTTCGGTCTTCTGGCCGGCAACGGCCGCGCCCATGGCAGCGTGAAATATCGCGGCACCGAAATTCTGGGCGCGCCCGCCAGCCAGCTCAACACCCTGCGCGGCAGCGCCGTCACCATGATCTTTCAGGACCCGCTGACCTCGCTGACGCCCCATATGACGGTGGGCGCCCAGATTATGGAAGGCCTGATGCTGCACCGGAAGGTAGCCCGCGAAGAGGCCCAGAAGCGCGCGCAGGAGATGCTGGACTATGTGCGCATTCCCGAAAGCGCGCGGCGGATGCGGCAATATCCCCATGAACTGTCCGGCGGCATGCGCCAGCGGGTGATGATCGCCATGGCCACCATCACTGGCCCCGAGTTGATCATCGCCGATGAACCGACCACGGCGCTGGACGTGACGGTGCAGGCGCAGATCCTGGAAATCCTGCGCAGCCTGAAGAATGACCGCAAGACCGCCATCGCCCTGGTCAGTCATGACATGGGCGTGATCGCCGGGCTGGCCGACCGGGTGCAGGTGATGCGCTATGGCGAGATCGTGGAAAGCGGCGGCGTGGACGACGTCTTCTATGCACCGCGCCACGACTATACCCGCATGCTGCTGGACGCCATTCCCAAGGCCGGCGAGACACCCGCCCCGGTGACGGTGGTGGGCGGACCCCTCCTGACCGTGGAGGGTCTCGAGGTCAGCTTTCCCGTAAAAGATAAAGGTCTGTTCGGCAAGACCCGCACCTTGCGCGCGGTGGACGGGATCAGCTTCACCCTGCACCAGGGCGAGACGCTGGGCGTGGTGGGGGTGTCGGGCTGCGGCAAGTCCACGCTGGCGCGCGCCGTGCTGCAGCTTCTGCCCAAGACGGGCGGACGGATCGTATGGCTGGGCCGTGACCTGGATGGCGCGACGCAAGACGATATCCGCAAGCTGCGCCAGGATTTCCAGATCGTGTTCCAGGACCCGCTGGCCAGTCTGAACCCGCGCATGCCGGTGGGTGTTTCCATTGCCGAACCCTTGAAGGCGCTGGAGCCGCATCTGCCGCGCGACACCGTGCGCGCGCGGGTTCGCGCCATCATGCAGCGTGTCGGCCTCGATCCGGCCTGGATCAACCGCTATCCCCACGAATTGTCGGGCGGCCAGAACCAGCGCGTCGGCCTGGCCCGCGCCATGATCGTCGGACCCCAGATGCTGGTCTGCGATGAGGCGGTCAGCGCCCTGGACGTGTCCATCCAGGCCCAGATCGTGGCCCTGATCCGCGACCTGCAGGCCGAGACCGGCCTGGCGCTGATCTTCATCAGCCATGACCTGTCGGTGGTGCGTCGCCTGTCGCACCGGGTGATGGTTCTGTATCTGGGACGGGTGGTGGAGATGGCCCCCAGCGATACGCTGTATGCCGATCCGCGCCATCCCTACACGCGGGCCCTGCTGTCGGCGGTGCTGACCCCGGATCCCCGCGCCGAGCGCATGCGCAAGCGCGAGCTTCTCACCGGCGACCTGCCCTCGCCGCTGGACCCGCGGGCCCAGCTCAGTTTTCTCAAATCAAAACTTGATCAACCGGACTATCGTCCGCAGCTGATCGAAGTGGCGCCAGACCACTTCGTCGCCGAGCATGATGAGCGGCAGCCCGCCTAGCGGACTCGCTTGACCTTGTAGGACCGGTTCTCGTCACCGACCACCAGGTTGAAGGTGCCCATCGCGCCCTGGCTGATGCTCACCCGCATGGAATTGGCCGGTTCGCGCCAGCGCACCGGACGCTTGGCGGCATCTTCGTCGGTCTGGGCCCAGACCTGGCCGTCGTTCAAGGTGACGATAAAGGCGCCGTTCTTGATGTCATAGGACTGGAGCGGCTGATTGTTGATCAGCTCGTCGCCGCTGAAGACGTTGAAGATGCTGGAACGCTTGGGCATGGGCGGCGGGCCGGTGCGCACCGCGGCGCGGGTTATGGTGCCCGGAAGCGCCGCACCAGCCCGCGGCTGGCTTTCCAGAAGCTTGATCTGGGCCTGGGGCGCCGGCGACAGGCCGAGCTGGGCGCGCAGCGGCTGGGCCGCGCCGTAATAGCAGTCCAGCCACTGGCGGTCGTCAGACAGGGCGGCGCAGCGGGTAACCCCGGCAATGACATCCTCGCGCGCATCCGCCAGCGCCACACAAGGCGTCAGCGCCGCACCAGCGGCCATCGCAATCACCAACTTACGCATTGTCTTCTCCCCACGTCCCCAAAAAGCATTGAATAATTCGCCGCAAACCCGGCAAATATTTGGCGTCAACGCATGGTAGAAGGTCTTGATGGCATCGGGCAAGGCATGGAACCGCCGCATCGCACTCGCAGGCGGCGCGGCGCTGGCCGCCACAGGCGGCTATTTCTGGCTGCGCGGTCCGGCCGGAACCACCGTTCACCATAGGCTCACCGATGCCCGCACCTTCCGGCGGGGCAACGCAGCGGAACCCGAGACGCTGGATCCCAGCCAATCTTCCGGCACCCAGGAAAGCGAAATCATGGGCGACCTGATGATCGGGCTGACGACCCATGACCCCGCCTGCAAGACCATTCCCGGCATGGCGACACACTGGGAAACCTCGGAAGATGGCCTGGCATGGACCTTCCATCTGCGCGAGGCGCTGTGGTCGGACGGCGTGCCGGTGACGGCGGAGGATTTTGCTTTCTCCTGGCGACGGCTGGTTGATCCCGCCACCGCGTCCAGCTACGCCTATTTCCTGCACCTGTTAAAGAATGGCGCGGCAATCAGCGCGGGCAAGATGCCCCCCAGCGCGCTCGGCGTGATGGCGGTCGATGCCCGCACCCTGAATCTGGTGTTGGAGCATCCCGCGCCCTACCTGCTCGAGCTGCTCACCCATGGCACCACCTATCCCCTGCCGCGCCATGTGGTGACGGCGAAGGGGAAGGCGTGGGCCCGACCGGGCAATTACGTCAGCAATGGCCCGTTCACGTTGAAAGCATGGATTCCCAACGACTATGTGCTGGTGGAAAAAAATCCGCGCTTTTATGACGCGGCGAATGTGGCGCTGGAGCGGGTCTATTTCTATCCCACCAGCGATTTTGGCGCCGCCCTTCGCCGCTTCCAGGTGGGCGAACTGGATTACCAGGAGCGGTATCCCACCCAGAAAGTCGACTGGATCCGCAAAAACCTTCCCCAGGCGATCAATCCCGTACCCTCGCTGATCACCGAGATCGTCGGCGTCAATCAAAAGCGCAAGCCGTTCGATGATGTGCGGGTGCGCGAAGCAATCAACCTGGCGCTGAACCGGGACGTCATCACCCAGCGCATCCTGCGCAATGGTGAAGTGCCTGCCTATAATGTGGTGCCGCCCGGCATCGCCAATTATCAGGGCGGCCTGGCGTATGATTTCAAGGCGCTGAGTTACAGCCAGCGCATCGAAAAAGCGCGAAGCCTGATGCGCGCCGCCGGCTTTGGCGAGAACCGGCGCTTTCGCACCACCTATATGATCCGCAGCACCGCGCCGACGGTCGGGCGCGCGATAGCGGCGGCCATTCAGCAGATGCTGGCGCAGATTTTCATCGACACCACCATCACCCCCAACGACATGCAGGTCTTCTATCCCGCCATTCAGGAGCATGATTTCGATATCTGCCAGGCGGGGTGGGCCGCCGATTTCAGCGATGCGTCCAACTTCCTGGACTTGTTCCGCACCGGCGGGGGCAACAATTGGGGCGAATACAGCAATCCCGCTTTTGATGCCGCACTCGACAGCGCCCAGCGTGAACCGGACATCATCATCCGCAGCGAAAAGCTGGCCCAGGCCGAAGGCATTTTCCTCAAAGACCATGCCGCCATGCCGCTGTGGTTCTGGGTCAGCCTCAATCTGACCTGGCCCTATGTGAAAGGTCTGGAGGCCAATGCGCTCGATTACCACCGCTCCCGCTGGATCAGCATCGATCAGGCGGCACGGGTGAAACAGTTCTCATGAAGTCAGCGCTGGTCGCCCTGCTGCTGCTTGCCCTTCCCGCATCGGCGCAGACGATTTTGAATCGCGGCAATGGTGCCGAACCGGATTCGCTCGATCCGGCCGCCGCCGGCAACGAGGCAGAGACCAACATTCTGGGCGACCTCATGGTGGGCCTCACCACCCTGGATGCGCGCGGCAAGCCAATCCCCGGCATCGCCGAGCGCTGGGAAATTTCCAAAGACGGCCTGACCTGGACCTTTCGTCTGCGCCGCGCGCAATGGTCGGACGGCGCGGCCGTGACGGCGCAGGATTTTGTCGCGGGCTGGCGGCGGCTGCTCGATCCCAAGACCGCGTCGCGCACCGCCGCCATGCTCTGGCCGGTCAGGAATGCCCGCGCCATCAGCAGCGGCGCCCTGCCGCCTTCGGCGCTGGGCGTCAAAGCTTCCGATGCACGAACGGTCGTGGTGAGTCTGGAGCATCCCGCGCCCTATCTGCCCGAGCTTTTGGCCCATCCCAGCGGATCGCCCCTGCCGCGCAAAGGCGCCTATAACGGTCCCTACATCCTCAAAAGCTGGTCGCCCAATGACCGGATCACGCTGGTGAAGAACCCGCGCTTCTACGATGCGGCATCCGTCAGGATCGACACGGTCAATTTCTTTCCCACCGCCGACACATTGGCGGCGCTCCGGCGCTTGCGGACGGGCGAGCTGGACATGCAGACACCGCTGCCTTCCACGCAGGTGGAATGGCTGCGCCAGAACATGCCCCAGGCGCTGAATGTCATACCGGGACTGACCCTGAGCTATCTCGCATTGAATATACGCGATCCGGCGCTGGCCGACATTCGCGTGCGCCGCGCCCTCAACCTTGTCTATGACCGCGAGGCGGTGGCGCAGAAGGTGATGAAGCTGAATGAAATCCCCGCCTATTCCTATGTCCCGCCCCACACCAGCGGATATCGCGGCGGGCCGGCGCTGGATTTCAAGCCTATGCCCTATGCCGCGCGGCTGGCAGCCGCCCGGCGGTTGATGCAGGACGCCGGTTATGGCCCCTTCAACAAGCTGCGCCTGACCTATTCGGTGAGCGGCTCGCCGGACAGCCGGCGGCTGGCTGCCGTGTTCCAGGCGATGGCGCGGCAGATCCATATCGATACGCAGATCCAGACAGCGGATTTCCAGATCATTCTGCGTAACATGCGGCTGGGTCAGTATCAGATCGCCTATGCCGACTGGCTGGCCGATTATGACGATGCCAGCACCTTTCTTGATCTGCTACGCAAGGACAATCCGCGCAATTATGCCGGCTACAACAATCCCAAATTCGACGTCGCCATGATGGCCGCGGAGCGGGAACCGGACACCGCCAAGCGCACGCGCCTGCTGCAGGCGGCGGAAAAGGTCGCCCTGACCGACATGCCCTGGGTGCCGATCCGCTATCGGGCACTGAGCGTGGCGGTGGGCCCGCGCGTCGGCGGCTTTATCCGCAACGCCGGCAACGCCAATCGCAGCCGCTGGCTTTGGATCAAATAGTGCCGCTATAGTTTCGCCGCTTTTTGATCGGAAAAATCCCCATGCACCCGATAAGCCGCCGTCCCTTCCTGTTGTCCGCCGCCCTTGTTGCGCTGTTTCCCGCAGCACTTCGCGCCCAGACCAAGCCGCGCATCGGCGTAATCGGCGCGGGCAAAATCGGTGGCCAGCTGGCGCGCTTCTGGGCCCAGGCCGGTTATCCGGTGATGGTTTCGGCGCTGGACCTGGATGAGATGAAAAAACTCGCCACCGATATCGGCCATGGCGCGCGTGCCGGCACGGCGCGCGAGGCCGCCGCCTTCGGCCAGGTGATCGTGGTGTCGGTGCCGTTCGGCGCCCTGCCCCAGGTGGGCCGCGATTACGCCGCCGAACTGAAGGGCAAGGTGGTGCTGGACACCACCAATCCCTATGTCGGGCGCGACGGGGCGATGGCGAACGAGGCGATCCAGAAAGGCACCGGCGTGGTGGTGCCGACCTATCTGCCGGGCGTGCGGCTGGTGCGCGCCTTCAACCAGATCGGCGCCGCCAAGCTGGAACCGCTGTCCAAGGCCACTGGCGAGAAAACCGGCGTACCGCTGGCCAGCGATGATGCCGAAGGTTTGCGCATCGCCTCGCAGCTGGTGCGCGATGCAGGCTTTGAGCCGGTGGTGGTGGGCGGACTTTCCACCGCCAAGCGGTTTGATGTCGGCAGCCCCGCCTATACCGATCTTCGGGTCAGCGAATTGAAAGCCCGGCTGGGCCTGAAATAAATTTCAGGGCAACAGCACATCCGCATTCCAGGGATCGAACGGCATCAGCGCCTGAACCGCGCGGTCGGGCCTGACAAAGCCTCGCGCCTTTTCGTTCAGCATCGCGGCGGTGAAGGAAAAGCTGCTGTTGGAAATCGCCAGATGATGGCTGCGCGACAGCACATGATGATCCAGGCAGAAATCCAGCCGCCCTGCCCCCAGCATTCGCGCATCCATGGGATGAAAGTCTGAAAATTCCGCCATGACATCCGGATCATCGCTGGCGATATAGAGAACAGGCGCGTCGAGATCGTTCCAGATGGAGCGGAGCCAGCTTTCGTACCATTGGGTGGGCGCGATCCAGAACTGGCCCTGTCCGAAATCACCGCGCCGGATATGAACCCCCACTAGCGTCCGCCCGCGTGATGCCAGCTCAGTCATGGCGGGTCGCAGCCAGTCCCGCACCACGGGGCGGTGCTGGAACAAGGCACGGAAAAGGGGCGCGCGATTTTGCCATTCGCGGGTGTGCCGGCAGAAATATCCGGTGATGTCCCGGTTGGCATGGACCGGGCCGCCGCCATTCAGCGATGCGAAAAGGTCTGCCTGGCTTTCATCCAGTGGCGGGAAATTCGCCACCGGATAAGGATCGTCGCAGCCGAAGAGGTCACGCCCAATCCAGTCATAGCTCTGCGCTGACAGATGGTGCTGGCGGGCATAGAGCTTCAGGAATGCATACTGCAGCAACTGGTTGCCGAACCGGCCATTGGCGCCAAGCGTCCGCATCGAAATCGCGGGGCCTCCTTGGGCCGGTGTTGGCGTCGGCGGGGGGCCGAAGCGCAAGCGCGCAGCCGCGATGGCCTGCAACGAAAAGGGTATGCCATGGCCGGGGCTGAGCGCTGCGGCGCGGTCGGCGACTTCAAGCGCCTCTTCCAGCCTGCCGCTGTGAAGCAGAAGCTGGCCGAGCTGCACCAGCGCCGAGAAATCGCCCGGACGGGTAGCCAGCTTTTGCCGCAATCCCTGTTCTAGCGCATCCTGGCTCATCTGATCCTGTGATGGTGAACCCGGCGAGGGTGAGGCGGCGACAGCCGCCGAACGAACCACCGGGTCTGGAATTGCGGCAAAAAATGGGGCATTTGTCTCCACACGACCCCATAGCTCAGCAGGATAGAGCGGCGGTTTCCTAAACCGTAGGCCGGAAGTTCGAGTCTTCCTGGGGTCACCATTTTCATAGCATCAAATCTCCGCAATTCGGAACTTCGCCTTATTTGGCGCCGCGCGGGAGCCTTTTGGGGACCCCGCGCCTTTTCACCTGCAAGGGGAGCCACCCATCCGCGAGACCCGAGGTCTCGCAGCAGGAGAAACGTCATGAAGAGTACCCTCAGCATCAGCGCCCTGTTGTGCGGCGCCGTCATTATCGCCACTCCGGCTTTGGCCCAGCTTGGGGTCAGTGCGGGGGCAAGCGGTACGGTGGGAACGCCCGCCACTGGCGCGGTCAACCCGGCCGCCAGCGCCGGCATCAGTGGCTCCGTGAACAGCCCCGCCGGCAGCGCCAGCACCAGTGGCGCGCTGAACACCCAGGGCAGCGTCTCGTCCGGTGTGTCGGCCAGCGGTGATGTCAACTCGGCGGACGCGTCGGGCAATGCAGCCAGCGTCAATAGCGCGACCCAGACACCGGCCAGCCGCATGTCCAGCCGCG
>JBEGVG010000040.1:0-6998 GCA_041178445.1 Pseudomonadota bacterium
TTCATGGGCGGTTTCGATCTGCTTGAGGGTCTTTGTGGTATCGTCAATCACCTGCTCCATGCAACCGGGCCGAAACAGGGAAATCTTGATCTGGTAGAGGCCGGGCTTGTCGTAGGTGTCGGCGGGCGCCAGATAGCCGACATTGCCGTTGACGATATTGAGCATCACCACGGCGTTGCCCGGGAAGCGCTTACGTAGCTCGACCTGGAAGGCGCTGTAGGGTTCGGCGGGAGCGCCAACGAAGAAGGCATCGCCGACCTGCCACAGGGTCATGCGCACCTTGCGCGACTTACCCTCGCCGACATCGCGGCGGACCATCAGCCGGCGCTCCAGCCGCTCCTTCAGGGCGCGGTCATTGCAACCATGCAGAGACCTGAGAAGTTCGGCTTCGGTCGGCAAGTCCACATAAGGCAGGTCGGTGTCCGACACCGTCGCATGCAATGTGGTGTTGGCGGGCCGGGGGCGCAAACTCCAGCGGCCCAGGCGGGCGCCGGAATCCTCGATACAGTCAAAGGCGAATTCCTGCTCCGGCGGCAGCATGCCGGTCAGAGTGGAAAGCGCGGCATAACCAAGTTGGCGGCCATTCTGGTCGGCAATGGCGGTATCGGATTCGTAAGAACGCAGCGGCGTCATGTCGCCCGAGGCGCCGTGCAGGAAGAAGCAGGGCGCGCCATCGGTTTCGCGTTCCACCACTTCGCGCATGGCGCCGTAATAATCGGGCGAGATCAGCTTGTTGCCGCCGCCCAGCGACACCGGATGGCAGGCATAATTCACCAGCGTCGCAATGATCTTGCCCTTGGCATCGGTGACGCGACCCACCAGCACGGTATCGTCGGTGGGGCCATCGGGATTGATGCCACACAAAAAGGTTTCACTGTCCAGCACCAGGTCGCGGTTGCGTGCCAGGTCGCAGCGCCCCTTGGCCCAGGACATTACCGCCGGCTGCACATTTTCCTTTGAGCCCAGAATCGCGGCCACCGCGCCTTGCACGATTTTCTCACGGTAAGGCGGGATAAGGTGCCCGCCTTCGCGGTCCAGATTCTGCAAGTTGGAAGCAGGCCCCGCATGGGTATGGCCCATATGGGTGATCAACTGGTCATTGCGGATGCCCGACTTTTCCAGGATCTGTTTTCGGATCTCCAGTTCGTGTGCATTGTCGAACCACCAGCCCAGGTCGAAGCAGACCAGATACAGCTCCAGCCTGGGATCGCCGCCGCGCAGGAACAGGCTGGTGACAACCAGCGGGCGGTGGATGCCCTCGGCCGCGTCATGCAGGGCACTGCCCCAGGAACGGGCATAGATATTGGCAGGCGGCGTGATGTCGGCACGCGCCACCCCCATCTCGCCTTTGAACTCGGACTGGCGGATTACCAGATCGGACAGATTGCGCTTGTTCATCATCCCCCTCCCGTCGGGAAGAATATTTGCGAAAATATCAGCATGGAGCCCAAGGTCAGCACAAGCAGAAGGCCCGCCCAGAAGAACACGCTGTTGTACCAGCGGTCGCCCAGCCCCTGGGTGAGGGTATCGCGCGAATCCCAGAACGTCACCGGATCAGGATCGGTGCCCGCCGTTGGCGCCGGGCGCAGCCAGGTGCCCAGCACGCAGAAGGCGGCCGAGGCAAACAGGCATACGGCCGCCTGGTTGGCGAAGGGGTAATACCAGCCGGGCATCTCCACCATGTAACCCGCCAGTTTGATGGCGGCCCCCAGCGCGAAACCGCCCAAGATGCCGGTCATGGCGCCAAAGCCGTTGGTGCGTTTCCACAACAGTCCTACCCACAGGATCGCGGCGAAAGGCGGCGCCACGAAGCCGTTGAGCGTCTGCATATACTGGAAGATGCCGGCACTCTGCTGACTGACATAGATCGCCATGGCGATGCCCGCCGCAATGGCCCCCACGCTGGCCCACATGCCGAAGCGCACGCGTTGTTTCTGCGTCGCCTTGGGATTGATCAGCGGCACATAGATATCCAGCGTCAGGATCGCCGCTGTGGCATTGACCACCGCGCTGACCGTCGCCTGCACCGCGCTTATCAGCACCGCCAGCAGAAGGCCGCGCATGCCCACCGGCAGGAACTCCTGCACCAGCACCACAAAGCCGCCATCGGCCCGGCGGACCGCGTCAGGCCAGTCGCCCTGCATGAACTCCGGATGTCGCGCGAACAGGATCAGTCCGGGCAGCACCACGATGAACGGCAGCAACAGCTTGGCGTAACCGGCCATGAGCAGGCCCATGCGGGCGTGCCAGATATCCTTGGCGCCCAGCACGCGCTGGACGATGAACTGGTTCATCACCCCGTACCACACGCCCACCGCCAGCAGCGCCAGGAAGATGCCGGTCCAGGGGATCAGAGGATGATCGGGCGGCTGGAACACCGTCATCCGGTTGTAGGCGCCGTACTGGGTGAGGTGCGGCGACGCCACCTCCGCCGCCTGCTTCCAGGGGGCGGTGTCGGCGATATTGGCCTGCATGACATAAGTGAAGCCGTCGATGATGCCGCCACTGGGCGTCATCGCCTTCAGCGCGAAAATCGTCAGCAGCCCGACGCCGCCGATCTTCACCACAGCGGTCAGCAGGCCCGTCCAGGCCACGGTGTTGAGGCCGCCATAGACCGCCCAGCCGCCCGCGAAGATGCCGGTGCCGATGATGCACCACAAAAGCGGCCAGCCGAAAAAGCCCGACAGCGCCAGCCCGCCGGCATACAGCACCGCGGCCATGAAGATGGAGATGTTGGCGAAAATGGTGAGCAGCGCGAAGGACTGGCGCGCGCCGGGCCCGAAACGCTTGGCGAGATACTCCGGAACGGTGGTGATGCGCGCCTTGATCAGGAAGGGCACGAACAGGAAGACGATCAGAATCTCGACCAGCGAGGTATTCCACTGGGCCAGCGCCGGCGCCATGCCCTGGATGTAGCTGATGCCGACCAGGCCGATGAAATGCTCGGTGGAGACATTGGCGGCGACATAGGAGCCGCCCACCACGTACCAGGGCAGCGTGCGGCCGGCCAGGAAGTAGTCGTTGGTCGACTTGCGCTCACCCCGCCCGGACCAGACGCCGACCGCGCAGAGCAGGACAAGAAAAACGAAGAACTCGATATAATCGAGCGGCAGCATGGCCAATGTTGAATTCACGCCCCAATCCCCTGCCCAACCCGTGCCTTACGGCATCTTTGTTATCGGTCTTTTATAGCCCCTGGGCCCAAGTCTAGAGGCATACAGCCGGCGCCGTCACCCCTTAAACACCGGCTAGGCGCGGCGCCGGACGCCGGTTAAACTCGCGCCAAAATGTCGGGAGACGAGGCGTGAATCACTGGCTGAAATCCGGGCTGCTCTCCATGGCCCTGCTGCCCGCCCCGCTGGTGGCGCAAACAATAGCGACCGCGCCGCTGCCGGAGGGCGAATCGCGCGAACATCCCGCACCCAAGGTGGCGGACGGCGAATATTGGGACCCCCGCCCTCCCGAAACGCCCAAGAACAATCCGGCCTTCAAGGAGCAGACCCGCGCGCCCTTCAAAAGTGTCGCGCCGCACAAGGTTACCCTCGTCACCGACAAGCTCGGCATGGGCTGGAGCGTTGCCTTCCTGCCGGGCGGCAAGTTGCTGGTCAGCGAGAAGCTGCCCGGCGCGCTGAAGGTTCTGGATGCATCCGGCAATCTGTCGGCGCCGCTGGCCGGTTTGGAGAATGTGGCCGCCCCCGGCCACAAGCTGGGCCTGCTGGAAGTCGTGCTGGCGCCGGACTTTGCCAAAAGCCGCCGCATCTATTTCAGCTTCTTCGAAGTGGTGGAAAAGGGCTTCTGGAGCAACACCAACCTCGCTTATGCCACGCTGGATGAAAGCGGCAATGCGGTCCGCGATGTCAAAGTAATCTTCAAAGGCTCGCCTGCGGTGCCGCTGAACAATTCCTCCAGCAAGCAGGGCGGCCGCATCGTCTTCGGCAAAGACGGCTCGATCTTCCTGATCATGGGGGACCGCGATGCCAACCGGCATTGGGACTATATGGCCAAGCTGGCGCAGAAGCTGGACAATCATCTGGGCAAGGTGGTGCGCCTGACCCCCGAAGGCGCGCCCGCCAAGGACAATCCCTTCCTCAACACCAAGGGCGCGCTGCCGGAAATCTGGGCTTACGGCCTGCGCAGCCCACAGGGCCTGGCATTCGATCCGAAAACCGGGCGGCTGTGGGAAGTCGAACATGGCCCGCGCGGCGGCGACGAGGTGAACATCATCGGGCGCGGCAAGAATTACGGCTGGCCCGTCATCACCCGGGGCATCAACTATCCCGGCGAGCCGATCGGCGAAGGTGTCGCCAAGAAGGGCATGGAGCAGCCGGTCTATTACTGGGACCCGGTGATCGGGACCTCGGGAATGGCCTTCTATCAGGGCGACCTGTTCCCGCAATGGAAAAACAGCCTGTTCGTGGCGGGCCTGCGCGGTGTCGGCATCTACCGGCTGGAGATCAAGGGCGACAAGGTGGTGGCCGAAGAACCGATGCTGACCGACCAGAAGCTGCGCATGCGCGATGTGAAGATCGGTCCCGACGGTGCGGTCTATGCCCTGGCCGATCGCGGCAAGCTTTTCAAGCTCACCCCGCCCTAGTTGGTTCAGGGCGGCGGCGAGGCGAACATCGGCATCGCCTGATAATAAGACAGCGGATATTTGGGCGCGTAGTCCGGCGGAAAGGGCTGGCCGGAGAATTGCGCGAAATAGGCCAGGCAAGCATCGCGCCACCACACCGCTTCGCGGTGCTGAATGGCAAGGAACGATGCGACCTGCCCGAAGCGCTCGTCATCCACATAGGACTTCAACGCCACCCAGTCGGACTGCATCTTCGCCACGGCGTCCACGCCGCGCCGGTAATGCGCCACCATTTCCTGCCACAGGATGCGCCCCGATTTCACGCGATGGTCCCAGGGCAGCCGGTGAAACCAGAGCAGATATTCCTCCGGCGTGGTCGCAACGCTGGAGAAGCGTTCCTTCCATGGCGACTTGTACTGGGCGGCATGACCGCTGGCGACGCGGTCCACCCCCACACCCTCTTTGCTGGCGCGGTGATAATAGACCGCCTTCCAGTCGTCGCGCGGCCCGATCTCGTCCCAGGGCGCCGATCCCATGTGATGGCCATGCGCCGTAATTTTCGTGCCCTTCCAGGATGACAAGCCGTCAGGCTCGCCCCGCGAATTGCTGACCGGATTCCTCACCCAGGACGGCAAGGCACACGGCCGCCCGGTCGGCGTCGCCATCGACAAGCGCGGCGGCCTGCTGGTGGCTGACGATGTCGGAAACGCGATCTGGCGGGTGTCCCAATAAGCCGGTTGCGCCGCCTGCCCCGATAGTCTGAAATCGCCGCTATAAGCCTCGAAACCGGGGCGGTTGGAGGACGAGATGAAGGCCAAGCCATGAAAGTAGGAGTTTTTACGCCGCTGCTGTCCGGGCTGCCGCTCGACGCCGTGCTGAAAAAGCTGAAGTCTCTGAACATCGACATGGTGGAGTTCGGCACCGGCAACTATCCCGGCGACGCTCATGCCAAGCTCTCCATGCTGGACAACCCGGCCGAACTTGCGACCTTCAAGAGCAAGATTGCCGATGCCGGCTTTACCATTTCGGCGCTGTCGTCCCACGGCAACCCGCTGCATCCCGACAAGGCGATCTCCAGCAAGCATGCGGATGTCAGCCGCAAGACCATCCTCCTGGCGGAAAAATTGGGCGTGGACACGGTGGTGGATTTCTCCGGCTGTCCCGGCGATTCCCCAAATTCAAAATTTCCCAACTGGGTCACCTGCCCCTGGCCCCCGGATTTCCTGGAGATTCTGGAATGGCAGTGGAACGAGGTGGTGACGCCCTACTGGAAGGCGCATGGCAAGTTCGCCGCCGACCATGGCGTGAAGATCGCCATCGAGATGCATCCGGGCTTTGTGGTCTACAATCCCGAGACCATGCTCAGGCTGCGCGATATCGCCGGCAAATCGGTGGGCGCCAATCTCGATCCCAGCCACCTGTTCTGGCAGAGCATCGAACCCATCCAGGCGGTGCGCATCCTGGGCGATGCCATTCACTATGTGCACGCCAAGGATACCCAGATGTACAGCGCCAATATGGACATGACTGGCGTGCTGGACACCAAGTCGTATACGAAAGAGCGCGACCGCTCCTGGATGTTCCGCACCGTCGGCTATGGCCATAGCGCTGAATGGTGGAGCGAGTTCATCTCGACCTTGCGCATGTATGGCTATGACAATGTCATGTCCATCGAGCATGAAGACAGTCTGATGTCGCCCGACGAGGGCCTGACCAAGGCGGCGGCGCTGCTCAATCAGCTGGTCATCAAGGAAAAGCCCGCTGCGGCCTGGTGGGTGTAGCGTGAACCGTATCAGATCCGCCGTGATCGGCACCGGCTTCATGGGCCGGGTGCATCTGGAAGCGCTGCGCCGCGTCGAGAATGTCGATGTGGTGGAGATCGCCGCCACCTCGCAGGAGAAGGCCAAGGCTGCAGCCGCCGGATTCAATGTGCTCAACTCCACCGGCGACTGGCGCGAGGTGATGGCCGATCCCTCCATCGACGCGGTGCATGTCGCCACGCCCAATGTCTCGCATTACGAAATCACCAAGGCCGCGCTGACCGCCGGCAAGCATGTGCTGTGCGAAAAGCCGCTGGCGATGAGCGTGGCCGAGGCGCAGGAACTCACCGATCTGGTGGCAGCCAGGAAGCTGCGCGGCGGGCTGAATCACAATCTGCGCTATTACCCGATGGTGCAGCAGATGCGCAGCATGCGCGAAGCCGGTGCGTTCGGCGAAATCCTGGTGGTGCAAGGCACCTATTCCCAGGACTGGATGCTGTATGAAAGCGACTGGAACTGGCGCGTCGATCCCAAAGTCAGCGGACCGTCCCGAGTCATGGCCGATATTGGCTCGCACTTCTTCGACATGGCTGAACATGTCAGCGGGCTGAAAGTCACCGAAGTGTGCAGCGACCTGCAGATATTCTATCCCACCAGGAAACAGC
>JBEGVG010000041.1:0-22603 GCA_041178445.1 Pseudomonadota bacterium
CGAACGCCTGCGCCAGTCGATCGAGACCACGCCGGTCAAGATCAGCCGCGCTCCCGGCCAGCTCAACATCACCATCTCGATCGGTATCGCCAAGGCCGAGGGCGAGGGCGACAGCGCCGAACAGCTGCTGCACCGCGCTGACCAGGCCCTGTATCGAGCGAAGCGGTCAGGCCGCAACAAAGTGGTTGCCGACGCGGCCTGACACGCGCCTTTTGCCGTCTGAGTGCGTCGTTCGTCGCTCATGGGCTTAAGCCCACATCGCTCCTCACTCCTGCTCAGCCGACAAAATTCGCGCGTCAGTTGTGATCAATTCTCGTCGCTGTCTTCATCCATGCGTTCTTCGTTATTGGTAGGGCCGCCGGCCATTTCCGTCACCCGGTCGATGACCGAGGCCAGGACCTGGGGCTCGCGCGCGCCCGACACTGCCAGCTTGCCGCCGAAAATCATCGCGGGGACACCCGTCACGCCCATCTCGCGGGCAATCTGATCCTCGCGCGCCACCAGTTCCAGGTCGGTGCCATCTTCCAGCATCTGCGCCGTGACGATGCCGTCCATGCCGCAAATGTCGGCGATGTCGGCCAGAACGCGGATGTCACCGATATCCTCGCCATTCTCGAAATAGGCGATGAACAGCCGCTCGACCACGTCGTCCTGCACGCCATGACCTTCCGCCCAGCGGATCAGGCGGTGGGAATCCAGGGTGTTGGGACGACGCTGGATGGCGGCGAAATCGAAGGCGATGCCTTCCTTTTCGCCTTCGGCGGCAATCAGCTTGTACATTTCGACGATCTTCTTGGGATCGTCTCCGAATTTGGCCCGCATATAGGCCTGGCGGTCCATGCCGTCCCGCGGCACCGTTGTGTCCAGCTGATAGGGCCGCCACTTCACGTCGAAGAGGATGCTGGGGCGCATTTCCATGGCCCGCTGCAGCCGGCGCTTGCCGATGAAGCACCAGGGGCAGACCGTGTCCGAGATCACGTCAATCTGCATGGATCATTTCAATATCTGGGCGGTCATCTCGTTGGCCGCCGCGATGACTTTCACCGCGCCTTTGCCCTGTGACTTGAACTCGGCGCTGGCGCTGACCGGCAACAGGGCGTCGATCACCACCATGTTGGGCGGCGGCGGCGTCGCCAGAAACTCGATGGTGATGGTGCGGTTGCTGTCGCCAGGGACGACAAGCAGGCGCGGACTTTTCCAGCCCCCGCTCTGCACCGCGCCATTGACCTGCACCACAACCCTGCCGCCCTTCTGGGTCGCCACCACGCTGTCGATCTTGTAGATGCGCTTGTCCGCCGCCAGCGCGGGCTGGGCGATCGAAATAACACTAAGGACCGCTATGGTGATCTTCGCGCGCATGACGGTGCGACTATAACGCAGATTGGGGCGGCAAAAAGACAGGCTAGATCGCCAGCTCGACCCGTCTGGGCTGCCCCAAGACGGTTTATGGGCGTTGCTAGCGACAGCGTGGCAACGCTGGCTGGCTTTGGGTTCAGATGCTCAGTTCGCACCAGACGGGCACGTGATCGGAGGGCTTTTCCGCCGCCCCGCGCACATCACGGTCGATGCCGCATTTCTTCAGCCGGTCGGTGGCCTGCGGCGACAGTAATATATGATCGATGCGAATGCCGTTGTTGCGCTCCCAGGAGCCGAAATAGTCCCAAAAAGTGTAATGGCCAGCTTCCGGATGCAGGGCACGAAAGGCGTCCGTGTAACCCAGATTCTCGATCCGCCGCAGCGCCGCCTTGGCTTCCGGCTGGAAGAGGGCGTCCTTCACCCATGCTTTTGGTTTGGCGGCATCCTTGTCCTGGGGGATGATATTGTAATCACCCATCAGCACGACGGGCTCCTCGTTCTTCAAAAGCTTTTTGGCGTGCAGGCGCAACCGTTCCAGCCAGGCCAGCTTGAAGTCGAACTTGGGACCGGGAAAGGGATTGCCGTTGGGGGCATAGATGGAGGCAATCCGCACCATGCCCTTGTCGCCCTTCACAAGTGCTTCGAGATAGCGCGAATGTTCGTCCAGCACGCCGTCGGGCGCGGGCAGGCGCGGGGTGACGTCTTCCATCGGCCGCTTGGACAGGATGGCGACGCCGTTATAGCTTTTTTGTCCGTGTACGGCGCAATTATAGCCCAGCGCTTCAAACGCCTCGCGCGGAAAATTCTCATCGACGGTTTTGATTTCCTGGAGGCAGACCACGTCCGGATTGGCATCCTTCAGCCATGCCAAGGCAGGCTCTAGCCGCGCCTTGATGGAATTGACGTTCCAGGTCGCGATCTTCATCAGCCGGTCTTTGCTTAAACGGTGAAGCTGGTGCCGCAGCCGCACGAAGCGGTCGCATTGGGATTGTTGACCTTGAAGGCCTGGCCGATCAGGTCGTCGGTGAAATCGATTTCCGCGCCCGCCAAAAAGTCCAGCGACACCGGATCGATCAGCACCCTGGCGCCGCCCTTTTCCACCACCAGATCCTCGTCCAGCTGGGCTTCGTCCAGGGCGAAATTGTATTGAAAGCCCGAACAGCCGCCGCCGGTGACCGCCACCCGCAAGGCGGCTGGGCGCGCTTCGGCCGCAAGGATCGCCGCGATCCGCTTGGCGGCACGGTCGGAAAGGGTGACTGACAATTGGGAAGGGGGCATGGCGGTCATGGGCGTTCTCTTGCAGTCTGGGGCGCACTCTCTATGTAGTCCTCACCATGGCCGAAACCAACACCCGGGATTTGCCCAAACCCGCACCGGCGGGGCGGTTATTGGGAACTGTGGTCAGCCCGCCCGGCGCGCATGCCGCCTATGCCGCCAGTCCGGCGAGCAGCCGGGGGCGGCTTTATCCGGAGGCCGAAAGCGCCACTCGCAGCTGCTACAGCCGCGATCGCGACCGCATCATCCATTCCACCGCCTTCCGCCGTCTCAAGCACAAGACCCAGGTCTTTGTGCAGCATGAAGGCGATTATTACCGCACCCGGCTCACCCATTCGCTGGAAGTGGCGCAACTGGCGCGCAGCCTGGCGCGCACGCTGCAGGCGGACGAAGATCTGGCCGAGACGGTGGCGCTAGCCCATGACCTGGGTCACACGCCTTTCGGCCATGCCGGCGAGGAAGCGCTGGATGCCGTTACGCGCGACATTGGCGGCTTCGATCACAATGCCCATGCCTTGAGGCTGGTGACCAAGCTCGAGCATCGCTATGCCGATTTCGACGGCCTCAATCTCACCTGGGAGACGCTGGAAGGCCTCGTCAAGCACAACGGTCCGCTGACAGGCGCCCAGCCCGGACCGATCGCCAGTTTCGATCAACGCTGGTCGCTGGAACTGGCAAGCTGGCCGGGGCTGGAAGCGCAACTGGCGGCGCTGGCCGATGATATCGCCTATGTCAGCCACGATATTGATGATGGTTTGCGCGCTGGATTGTTCAGTGTCCACGATCTGCTGGAATGGCCGCTGGTGGATGCGCATGTGAAGGGCGTACTGGACCGCAATGGCGAGCTGGAACTGTCGCGCTTCATCGGGGAGTTGATCCGTACACTGATCAGCGAATTGATGGAGGATGTGCTGGCCCAGACCCGCGCCAATCTTGCGGTGGGCGGGTTCGCCAGCCCGGCGCACTTGCGCGGCGCGGGCAGGGCAACCGCCGCCTTCTCGCCCGCTTTGCTGGAACAGGTGAAGGCGCTCAAGGCCTTCCAGATGCGCAACATGTACCGCCACCCGCGTGTAGCGGGCTCCATGCAGCGTGCCCAGGCGGTGGTCACGGACCTGTTTCAGGCCTTTGTGGCAGATCCTGACCTCTTGCCCCCGGACTGGGCGCAAGGGGCGCGCCAGGGCGTGCCGGGGACCGTGGCGCGGGACTATATTGCCGGCATGACCGACCGCTTCGCCCTGGCCGAGTATCAGCGGGTGTTCCACACCGAAATCCAGCTTTAGAAGTCCATGATTCGCGCGCGCGGCGGTGCTAAGATCGCCGCCAGCAGATTCGGGAACTTTCATGGCCAATTACGAGCGCCGCGTTTACGAACCCAGCGATGAAGTGCGGGTGTTCGACGGCTCGGAAGAAGATGACGATGTGGAAGGCTCGCGCCTGCCGCTTCTGATTGTGCTGGCGCTGCTGGTGCTGGCGATGTTCGCGGGCGTGGTGTGGCTGGCCTATACTCAGGGCGTGGCGCGGGGCCGGGGCGAAACCCCGATTCTCACTGCCGCCAACGGCCCGGAGAAAGTCGCGCCGCCACAAGCGGGCGGCACCAATGTGCCCTATCAGGGCTTCAAGATTTACGAGCAGCCCGCTCCCGCCGACGACGGCTCCGATGCGCCGCCCGTGGATGCCGCCCAGCCGGCGCCGGCTGCAGCCCCGCCGCCGCCGGTTGCCGCCGCGCCAACAGCGCCGCCGGCTGCGGCAGAACCCAAACCGGCTGCCAGTGTGCCAGCCCCCAAGCCCGCCGCCGCGCCGCCCAATACGGTGGCGTCGCTGATCCAGCAAAGCCAGACGCCGCCGCCCCCCACCATGAAGCCAGCCGTGACAAACGGGGCTCCCGCGACCTCGGCTACCAGCGCGCCGCGTGCACTCACGCCGTCCGCACCGGCGCCTGTGGCCGCGACGCCAGCCGCTGCCGGCTCCTATGTGCTGCAGATCGGCGCTTTCAAATCGCAGGCCGAGGCGGATGCTGCCTGGCGCGCCTATCGGAGCAAGCATGCGGCGCTGCTGACCGGCTATTCGCCTGACGTGCGGCAAGTTGATCTGGGCGAGAAGGGTACCTGGTACCGGCTGCGCATCGCGGGCTTTAACGACCGCGAGGTGGCGTCGGCTCTTTGCGACCGTCTGAAAGCGGACGGCGGCGGCTGCTTCCTCGGCAGATAGGCATATGCGGTCTCGGGCGATTTATGGATGTGCCGGCACGGCGCTGTCGGCGACGGAGCGCGATTTCTTCCGCGATGTGAAGCCGTGGGGCTTTATCCTCTTTGCACGGAACATTAGCGACCCGGCGCAAGTCAAAGCTTTGATTGCACAATTGCGCGACAGCGTCAGTGATGGTCAGGCCCCGGTCCTGATCGATCAGGAAGGCGGACGGGTTGCCCGGCTGAAGCCGCCTCACTGGCGGGCGCGGCCCGCGGCGGCGGTATTTGGGACCCTTCACCGAACCAATCCGGAAGGCGCCCGGGAGGCTACCTATTTTAATGCCCGGCTGATCGCCCACGACCTGGCCCAGCTAGGGATCAATGTGGACTGCCTGCCGGTGCTGGACGTGCCGGTCCCCGGCGCCCATGACATTATCGGCGACCGGGCCTTCGCAGCCGATCCGACCACCATCATCGCCCTGGCCAGGGCCCAGATCGAAGGCCTGATGGATGGCGGGGTCCTGCCCGTGATGAAGCATATCCCCGGCCATGGCCGGGCAGGGGCCGACAGCCATCTGGCGCTGCCCCGGGTGGGGGCCACGCCCGAGGAGCTTTCGGCCAGCGATTTTGTAACCTTTCGCAGCCTTGACCAGTGCCCGATCGCGATGACAGCGCATGTGGTTTATGAGTCGATTGATCCACAGCGTCCTGCGACCACCAGCCCCAAAGTCATTCGGGATGTGATACGCGGTGAGTTAGGATTTGGCGGGCTTTTGATGTCGGACGACCTTTCCATGAAGGCGCTCGACGGGCCCCTGTCGGTGCGCGCCAAGGCGGCCCTGTTTGCGGGCTGCGATCTGGTGCTCCACTGCAATGGCGATATGGACGAAATGCGCGACGTGGCATCGGAAGTGAAAGACCTGGAAGGCATGTCGCTCAAGCGCAGCGAGCAGGCGCTGTCGCAGCTGCGCATCCCGTCGCCTTTCGATCCGGCCGCCGCTGAGGCCCATCTGGCCGACTTGCTGGGCTCCTCTTCAGCGGAGACGGGCTCATGACCGCCGAAGAGGCCGAGAATTTCGACGAATTCCAGTCCACCGCTCTGGTGGCGGATGACGAGGCGTTGCTGATCACGGTGGACGGCTTTGAAGGTCCGCTGGACCTGCTGCTCACCCTGGCCCGCAACCAGAAGGTCGATATCGCCAAGATATCGATCCTCAAGCTGGCCGAGCAATATCTGGAATTCGTCGAGAGCGCCAAGAAGCTGAATCTCGAACTGGCGGCCGACTATCTGGTGATGGCCGCCTGGCTGGCCTATCTCAAATCCCGCCTGATCCTGCCGCAGGAAAAAGGCCCCGACGGCGAACCCACCGCCGATGAAATGGCCACCCGCCTGCGCTGGCGGCTGCAGCGGCTGGATGCCATGCGCGCCGCCTCGACCCGGCTGATGGGCCGCGAGCGCCTGGACCGCGACGTGTTCGGCCGGGGCGACCCGGAGCCGATCAATGTGGTCAAGCTTCGGACCTACAAGGACACGATGTATGACCTGCTGACGGCCTATGCCACCGACCGGGTGCGCAAGCTGGGCGGCAAGAGCTATCGGCCCCAGATGGCGCCGGTGCTGGCGATCGAAGAGGCGCGCGAGCGGCTGGAACGGATGCTGGGCCGGATTTCCGACTGGAGCGCCCTGACCACGCTGCTGCCCTTCGAATGGTCCGGTGGCAACCGGCGGCGCTCGGCGGTGGCTTCCACCCTCTTGGCCGCCCTGGAAATGGCCCGCGACGGCAAGGTCGAGCTGCAGCAGGCATCACCCTTTGCCGAGATTTACGTCCGGGACGGCCAGAGAGACCCGGATCTTCCCAGTGAGGCGTCCGCGCCGGGAGCATGAGATGAGCAGCGTAGCCAACATGATAGCCAAGATCGAAGACCAGATGGACGCCGAGAGTGACGACAAGCAGAGCGAGAACCCCGAGCATCTGCGGATGGTCGAGGCGCTGCTGTTCGCCGCCAGCGAACCGCTGGACCTAAAGGCACTGTCAACATCCCTGCCGGAAGGCGCCGATGTAGCGGGGCTGCTCAAGACACTTGAAAAAATCTATGAGAAGCGCGGCGTAAACCTCTGTTGTGTCGCAGGAAAATACCAGTTCCGCACCGCCAGTGACCTGGCTTTCCTGCTGCGCAAGGAGCAGCCGGAACAGAAGCGCCTGTCCAAGGCCGCCATCGAAACCCTGGCCATCATCTCCTATCACCAGCCCGTCACCCGGGCCGAGATCGAGGACATTCGCGGCGTCGCCATGTCCAAGGGCACCATCGACATCCTGATGGAGATCGGCTGGATCAAGATCCGCGGCCGCAAGCGCACGCCCGGCCGCCCCGTCACCTACGGCACCACCGAGGCCTTCCTGGTCCAGTTCGGGCTGGAAAGCATCGGCCATCTGCCGGGCCTAGACGAGCTCAAGGCCGCCGGCTTCCTGGAGGCCATCCCGCCCTCCGGTTTTGACGTCCCCAACCCGTCCGACGAACTGGCGGCCGACGAGGACCCCTACGATCCCAACGAGCCGGAAATGGCTACGGGTTCGGCGAACCTGGACGAAGCGTAAAACTTGTCCTCCATGGCCGGGCTCGACCCGGCCATCCATCTTCCTTCAAAAAGTAAATGGATGGGCGGCTCAAGGCCGCCCATGGTGAGACGATTACGGCGCTTCAGCGTCCGCCTTCATGCGTTCCATCGCGGCCTGGAAGCGGACCTTGCGGCCTTCCACGGCGGCGGTGCGGGCCTTCTGGTCCGGCAAGCCGTTCTGGTTCCAGATCAGGGCATAGGTCAGCCGCGACGTGGTGGCAGTCAGCGGCTCGATCGCCATGGTGCCGTGATAGAAAACCGGCGTGAAGGGTTGGGCGTAGGTGTAGGAATATTTGGTCCGCGCCACGACATTTTCCACCACGGGGCCGGCGGGCGTGACGATGGTGCGAAACGAGCCCAGCTCGCCCTTGCCGCTGTCCACGGTGCAGGGCAGGTCGATATACTTGCCGATGGCGCACCAGTCATTGCCGCCGGCCTTTTCCCAGGCCATATCGGCGGGACGGGCGATATCGATGCTGAAATTCAGCGTGACCCAGTCCGCCGGCTGCGGGGTTTGCGCCTGCGCGGTACCGGCGAGCGCCAGCATGGCCGAAACGATCATGATCTTTTTCATTCGTCACCTTCCAGTTCGACGACTACAGCCTCGCCGTTTTCCAGGGCGATTGCCAGATCACCCTGGCGCATGGCGATGGCGTCCTTGCCGAAAACCTCATTGCGCCAGCCATGCAGGGCGCCGACTTCGTCATCCTCGCCGGCAGCCAGCCGCTCGATATCCTCGGCATTGGCGATCAGGCGGGGGGCCACGCCGGCCGCTTCGGCCCTTAACCGCAGCAGGGTCTTGAGCAGGTCCACCACGGCGGGCGAAGGCTCGCGGCGGCGGCGCTGCTTGTTCTCGGACAGCGCGCCTTCGGGCGGGGCGGCGGTCATGCCGGCGGCAATGGCCTCCATCAGCCCCTTGCCCAGCTTGGAATTGGCAAAGCCCTTGGGCACGGCACGGATGCGCTCCAGCGCTTCGGGCGTCTCCGGGGGGTGGGCGGCAATCTCGGTCAGGGCTTCGTCCTTCAGCACACGGCCGCGCGGGATGTCGCGGGCCTGGGCCTCGCGTTCGCGCCAGGCGGCCAGCGCCGGCAGCACGCCCAGGAAGCGCTTGTTGCTGGTACGCGGCTTCAGCCGTTTCCAGGCCTGATCCGGGTCCAGCTTGTAGAGATGCGGATCCTGCAGCGCCGCCACTTCTTCGGCCACCCAGGCGAAGCGGCCGGTCTTTTCCAGCCTGGTCTTCATCCATTCATAGATCACGCGCAGATGGGTGACGTCGGCCAGGGCATATTCGAGCTGGCGCTTGGACAGTGGGCGATGGCTCCAGTCGGTGAAGCGCGCCGACTTGTCGATCTCGACATGGGCGATCTTGCGCGCCAGCGTCTCGTAGGATGCCGCGTCGCCAAAGCCGCACACCATGGCGGCGATCTGGCTGTCGAACAAAGGATTGGGCAGCACGCCGCCTTGCAGGAAGAAGATTTCGATATCCTGCCGCGCCGCATGCATCACCTTGACGATGTCGGGCCGGGCGATCAGTTCGTAAAAGGGCGCAAGGTCCATGCCGGGGGCGAGGGGGTCGATGATGCCCTCGATGCCGGGTGCCGCCACCTGGATCAGGCACAGTTTGGGATAATAGGTCTGGTCGCGCAGGAATTCGGTGTCCAGCGCCAGGTAAGGCGCATGGGCCAGATCAGTCAGAAAGGCCGCCAGTGCCTCGTTGGTTTCAACAATCCGCATGCCGAGTGTGATAACGGGATTCGGCGCCCTTGGGTTGTTTAATGCCGGGCGGCGCAGCGTCCTTCTGACGCAAAAACCGGCCATTTCCGGCTTGCCGGCGCGCCCTTGACCGGCCCCCCATAAACCGCCAAAAACCCTGCGTTTCCTTGGAAAAACCGCCATGCATGCCTATCGCACCCATACCTGCGGCCAGCTTCGCAAGACCGATGTGGGCTCAAGCGTCCGCCTTTCGGGCTGGGTTAACCGGCGGCGCGATCATGGCGGGCTGATCTTCCTGGACCTGCGTGATCATTACGGCGTCACCCAGTGCGTGATCGAGCCGGATGCGGCCGCCTTTGCCATCGTGGACACGGCACGCTCGGAATGGGTGCTGACCCTGACCGGCAAGGTGGTGGCCCGCAGCGAGGAGACCGTGAACAAGGAGCTTTCCACCGGCGAAGTCGAACTGCGCATCGAAGCGGCAAGCGTGCAGAGCCAGGCGCAGGAACTGCCGCTTCCGGTGTTCGGCGATCACAGCTATCCCGAAGAAACCCGGCTGACCTACCGCTTCCTCGACCTGCGCCGCGAGCGGCTGCACAAGAACATCATGCTGCGGGCCAATATCGTCACTTCCTTACGCAAGCGGATGGTCGATCAGGGCTTCACCGAATTCCAGACCCCGATCCTGACAGCCTCCTCGCCGGAAGGGGCGCGCGACTTTCTGGTGCCGTCGCGCCGCTATCCGGGGCAGTTCTATGCGCTTCCCCAGGCCCCTCAGCAGTTCAAGCAGCTGATCATGGTGGCCGGCTTCGACCGCTACTTCCAGATCGCGCCCTGTTTCCGCGATGAGGATGGCCGCGCCGATCGTTCACCGGGCGAGTTCTACCAGCTCGATCTGGAGATGAGTTTCGTCACCCAGGATGACGTCTTCGCCGCCGTCGCGCCGGTGCTGGCGGGCGTGTTCGAGGAATTCGGTCAGGGCAAGAAGGTTACGCCGGCGGACCAGTTCCCCCGGATTCCCTACGCCGAAGCAATGCTGAAATACGGCACCGACAAGCCGGACTTGCGCAACCCTATCGAGATCGTCGATGTGAGCGAGATTTTCGGCCGCGCCGAGGTCGAGTTCAAAGCCTTCAAGAACAAGACCGTGCGCGCGATCCCCGTGCCGGGCGCCGGACCGCAGCCGCGCAGCTTTTTCGACAAGCTCAACGAATGGGCGCGCGGCGAAGGCGCGGCGGGGCTGGGTTACATTCAGTTCGAGGACGAGGGTGGGGCGCTGGTGGGCAAGGGCCCCATCGCCAAATTCATCACCGGCGCGGCGCTGGCCGACATGGCCAGGGTAGCCAAGGTAAAGGCAGGCGACGCGCTGTTCTTCTCGGCGGATGCCAAATCCGACCGGGCCGCCAATCTGGCGGGGCAGGCGCGCACCCGCATCGGGCGCGAACTGAATCTGATCCCCGACGGCGAATACAAGTTCTGCTGGATCGTCGACTTCCCGATGTATGAATGGAACGAAGACGACAAGAAGATCGACTTCTCGCACAATCCTTTCTCGATGCCCCAGTTCGACCGCGACAAGTTTCTGGCGCTGTCGAACGACGACAAGGACACCATCCTGGGGCTCAAGGCCTATCAGTATGACATCGTTTGCAACGGCTATGAGCTCTCATCAGGCGCCATCCGCAACCACGATCCGGATGTGATGCTGAAGGCCTTCGAGATCGCTGGCTATGCCCGCGCGGAGACCGAGGAAAAGTTCAAGGGCATGATCAATGCCTTCCGCCACGGCGCCCCGCCGCATGGCGGCACCGCGCCGGGCATCGACCGCATCGTGATGCTGCTGGCGGGCGAGGAAAACCTGCGCGAGGTCACCATGTTCCCCATGACCCAGTCGGCGCAGGACCTCTTGATGAACGCCCCCAGCCCGGCGAACCCCAAGCAGCTCAAGGAGCTGCACTTGAGGGTCGTGTATCCGGAGAAGGCGTAACTCCCGTCGTCATGGCCCGCTTCATGCGGGCCGTCCAGTTTGGACAAAAACTGGATCACCCGGACAAGCCGGGTGATGAATTGCCGCCTTCGGCGTCAATTCAGTTTTTCGCCGAGGCTCTTGATGCTGTCGGAGATCAACCCGCTGGCGCGCTTTACGTCCAGCCTAGCCAGGATCAGCTTCTGCGCACCCGAGACGGCGGCATCGGCGGCGAGGCTGCGGATCTCGTTCAGTGCGGCAGCTTCGGCCTGGGCGATCTTGTCCTTGGCGGCGGCTTCGCGGCGCGCGATCTGGGTCTTGAGCGCGGCGCGGGATTCCTCGGCGAAACGGGCGGCTTCGGCTTTGGCGTCAGCCACGATGCTCTGGGCTTCGCTTTCGGCGCCGGCGGCGCGCTTCTGGTAATCGGCGAGCAGGGCGGCGGCCTCGACGCGCAGGCGCTTGGCTTCGTCCAGCTCGGCGGAAATCACGGCGGCGCGTTCGTCCAGCATCTTGCCGACCAGGCCCGGAACGCCCTTCCAGACCAGCAGGCCGATGACCATCAGGAAGCCGACATATTCCCAGGTGTGATGATCAGAGAGAAATTCGGTCATGTTCCCACTGCCTTGGCAGCCTCGTCAGCTGAAACCTTGTCGCCGGTCAGCCGCTCGACAATGGCGATGGCCGCGTCGCGGGCCGCCGCGCCCACCGCCGCCTTGGCGGTGTCACGGGTGGCGTTGATGCGGGCATCGGCCGCCGCCATGGCCTTGGCGGCCTCAGCATCGGCGTCGGCCTTGGCCTTGGCGATCTCGCCGTTCAGCGACTGGCGGGTTTCCTCGGCCAGTGCGTTGGCGCGGCTGCGGGCCGCCCCCAGCGCGCTTTCGTAACCCGCCTGCGCGGCTTCCGCCTGCTCGCGGGCCTTGCTGGCTTCGGCAATGGCGCCGTTGATGGCGCCTCTGCGGCTGGTGATCGCGCCATTGATGCGCGGTCCGGCCACCTTCCACACCACCGTGAACAGGAACGCGAACGTCACCACCAGCCAGAACAGCTGGCTGGGGAACGTCGTGGTGTCGAACGGAGGGAATCCGCCTTCTTGCGGATGCTCTGTCGACGTCGCGGTGTAGACGGGTTCTTCAGCCAGCATTGGAGGCGTCAGGTCTCGCTTACGTGAACAGGATGATCAGCGCGATGACCAGGCCGAACAGGCCGGTCGCTTCGCACAGGGCGAAGCCGAGCAGCAGGTTGGTGGTCTGGCTGGCGGCGGCGCCCGGATTGCGCAGCGCGCCCGACAGATAGCTGCCGAACACGTTGCCGATGCCGATACCGGCGCCGACCAGAGCGATACAGGCAATGCCCGCGCCAATCATCTTTGCAGCTGCAAGTTCCATGTGAGATTCCTTTTTTCGGTTTAGTGATGATCGTGGAGGTGAAGTGCTTCGTTCAGATAGATGCAGGTGAGGATCGCGAACACATAGGCCTGCAGGAAGGCGACCAGCAGCTCGAGCAGCATGATGGCGACGATCAGCAGCATCGGCGCGATGGACAGGACGGAAAGAACACCGCCCGCCGCACCCAGCGACACGACGAAACCGGCGAACACCGCCAGCATGGTGTGGCCTGCCAGCATATTGGCGAACAGACGCACCGAAAGGCTGATGGGACGGGTGAGGAAGGAGATTACTTCGATCGGCACCAGCAGGATCAGCAGGTACCAGGGGGCGTGCGGCACGAACAATTTCAAAAAGCCGATGCCGTGCTTCATGAAGCCGACCACGACCACCATGCCCACCACCAGCGAGGCCAGCGCGAAGGTCACGGCGATCTGGCTGGTGACGGTGAAGCTGCCCGGCACCATGCCGAAGAAGTTGCTGCACAGAACGAAGATGAACAGGGTGAAGACGAAGGGGAAATATTTCAGCCCGGCATCACCGGTCGCCGAATGAATCATGTTGGCGACGAATTCGTAGGACATCTCGGCCATGGACTGGCCGCGCGTCGGCACCAGACGGCCCGGCTTGACGGCAAAGGTGAGGAACAGGGCGGACACCACCGCCACCAGCACCATCAGCACCGCCTGATTGGTGAAATAGATCGGCTGCCCCGCGATCTGGAAGAGGGGGGCCTCGACCAGCGGCTTGATGGCGAACTGCTCCATCGGATTTAGGGCCACGAACTATTTCTCCTCGGGCTTTGAGGCGGTCTTGGCCGCCATCTCAGCGTTGATCTCGGTTGCCGCGCGCATCACGTTGCGGATACCCGCGGCTGCGCCCAGCACAAAAAACACAATCAGAAAAACCGGTTTGGTCTGATAACCGAACTGGGCAAACAGCCAGTCGACACCCCAACCCAGTCCGCCCCCGACGACCAGCGACGCAACCAGCTCGGTTGCGAAACGGCCCGCGATGCCCGCCTGCGACGGCGGAGGGCGCTTCGCCCGTGCCGCTTGCCGCGCCTGGGCCTCATCCACCCGCTTGCCCAGATCGTTCAGCCTGTCGGGGTCGGGAGCCGTCAAAACCGTCTCCTAGGTGCCGAAAAACCGCTCAAAAAAGGCCTTCGCAGTGCGTCAAAGGCGGGCGGACCATAGGGTTGGCCATTTTTTGTGTCAAGAAAGACAGATGGCTGCAAGCATCTGGAAGTAAAGAGAAAATCGCAGGCGCGGCAAAACGCCAGACGGTTTTACCGCTCCCGGCTCAGAATCACTCTCACATCACTCCGCGGCGATCTTCTCGGCTTCCGCCAGGCTGACGGACACCAGCTGGCTGACGCCGCGCTCGGCCATGGTAACGCCGAACAGGCGGTCCATGCGGCTCATGGTCAGGGCATGGTGGGTGATGACCAGGAAGCGGGTGCCCGACATCTCGGTCATCTGGGTCAGCATCTTGCAGAACCGCTCCACATTCGCATCGTCCAGCGGCGCGTCCACTTCGTCCAGCACGCAGACCGGGGCAGGGTTCACCAAGAACACCGCGAAGATCAGCGCCATGGCGGTCAGCGCCTGTTCACCACCCGACAGCAGCGCAAGGCTTTGCAGCCGCTTGCCCGGCGGGCGGGCGAAGATTTCCAGGCCCGCTTCCAGCGGGTCTTCGGATTCGGTGAAGGTCAGCTTGGCTTCGCCGCCTTCGAACAGCTTGGTGAAAAGCTCCTTGAAGTTGGCATTGACCTTCTCAAACGAGGCCAGCAGACGCTCGCGGCCCTCGCGGTTCAGGCTCTGGATACCGCGGCGCAAGCGGTCGATCGCGCCCACCAGATCGTCGCGGTCCGCGATCAGGGTGTTCATGCGCGTTTCCTGCTCGACCGCTTCTTCCTCGGCGCGCAGATTGACGCCGCCCAGCTGTTCGCGTTCCTGCTTGAGACGCTCGACACGCTTTTCGGCCTGTTCCAGCGGCGGCAATTCCTCGCCGTCCTTGATCTCGGCGCGTTCGGCCAGTTCGGACGGGCCGCATTCCAGTTCGTCCTGGATGCGGGTCTTGAGTTCTTCGATGCGCTGCGCCGCGCTTTCCGACAGGGCCTGGGCGCGGGCGCGCTCTTCACGCGCCGATGACAGGGCGGCATCGGCCGCCTTGGCGTGCTTGTCGGCTTCGGTGAGAACGGTTTCTGCCTGCTGGCGGGCGTCCGACGCCTGGTTGCGCGCGGTTTCGGCAGTGGCAATGGCATCCATCAGCGCCGTGCGCTTCTCAGCGATCTGCTGCGGCAGTTCTTCGGCGCTGGCCAGTTCGACACTCAGTTCTTCCTGGCGCCGGGTCAGTTCGGCGACATGGGTATTGGCGTCTGTCTTGCGCGCGTTCCAGCGGGCCTGTTCTTCGCTGATCGCCATCAGGCGGCGGGCGCGGGCCTCGCCTTCGCGGCGCAGACTTTCCAGCGCGCCGCGGGATTCAGCGGCCTTGGTGCGGGCATCGGCGGTGCCGCTGCGCGCTTCGGAGACGCTGGCGTTCAGCGCCACGCCATCGCCCAGTTCTTCGAGGGCGGTCAGCGCCTGCTGACGTGATTCCTGAGCCGCTTCCACCGACTGGGTGAGGCGGCGGATTTCCGCTTCCAGCGACGCCAGCTGCGAGGCGCGCTCGGCGGCGGCGCGGGCGGCGCGGGTGGCCTGATCCTGGGCGCCGATCAGCGCCTGTTCGGCGGCACGCTCTTGCGCTTCGGCGGTGCGCAGGTCTTCACGCGCCTTCTGGGCGGCTTCCTTGGCGGTGGAATATTCGGCAAAGCGCGCCGCGCGAACGGTGCGGGCGGCATCGGTTTCGGTCTGCAGCGCGGCGAGGCGATTGCGCTGCGCCAGGCGCTGCGCGGCTACGGATGGCGCGTCGGCGCTGGCGATGAAACCATCCCAGCGCCACAGGTCGCCGCGTGCCGAAACCAGCCGCTGGCCGGGCTGAAGAAGTTTCTGCAATTCCGCGCCCTGATCGGGAAACACCAGGCCGGTCATGGCCAGGCGGCGGTCCAGCGCAGCGGGCGCCTTGACGAAGTCGCTGAGCGGCTTGGCGCCGGAGGGCAGCGGCAGGTTGTGATCGAACTTGCCCAGGTCACGCCAGTGATGGGGCGAGGAATTGTCCAGCGGCGCTTGAAGATCGTCGCCCAGCGCGGCGGCCAAGGCGGCTTCATATCCGGACTGCACCGTCACTGCATCGACCAGCGGCGGGAACAGGCCTTCACCTTCGGGATGGAGCAGATCGCCCAGCGCCTTCACTTCGGCGGAGAGGCGTTGCACTTCGTGCTCGGCGGCTTCCAGCGGCTGGCGCGCCGTGGCTTCGGCACTTTCGGCTTCCTGGAATTTCGCGCGGGCCTCGGTGGCGGCGCTGCGGGCGCTTTCCGATGTGCCGCGGGCGCGTTCGGTTTCGCTTTCCGCGGCATGGACGTCGGGCGCATCCTTGGCGCGTTCCAGCGCCGCGTCCAGACGCAGCTGTGCGTCCGACAGCTGGCTGGTGCTGGATTCCAGCAGGGCGCTGGCCAGATCGCGGCCGCGCTCGAGGCTGGACTTCCTGGCATTCCAGTCCGCCAGTTCGGCGGTCAGCCGCTCCAGCAGCTTTTCGGCTTCCGCCAGGCTCTCGGCCATTTCCGCCGCCAGCATTTCGGCGGCGGTCAGATCGTCGCCGGCATTCTCGTTGGCGGTGTTGAGGGCGCGTTCTTCCTCGCCCAGTGTCGCCAGCGCGCTGTCGGCGTCGCGTTCCAGTTCCTGTTCGCGTTCGGTGTCGGCGGCGCCCTGCGCGATCAACTGGCGGATGCGCTGCGCCGCTTCGCGGGCGCGCTGCTCTTCGGCATCAAGCTGCTCGCGCTGGGCGATCAGCCGGTGATGGGCGGCGGCGCGTTCCGCTTCGGTCTGGCGCAGCGGCGGCAGGATGGTGGCGGCGTCGCTCTGCACGGTCGATGCCTTGGCGGCGACATCAGTGGCGGCGGCCACGGCGGCGGCGGCGGCGGTCAGTTCCTCGGCCGACACGGCGGCTTTGGCTTCGGCGGCGGTCCAGCGCAGATAATGGGCGAGGGCTTCGGCCTTGCGGATATGGCCCGACAGGTTGCGGTAACGCGAGGCCTGGCGCGCCTGACGCTTCAGGCTGGCGACCTGGCCTTCGACTTCGCGGATCACGTCTTCGAGGCGCGACAGGTTGGTTTCGGCGGCGCGCAGGCGCAGCTCGGCTTCGTGACGGCGCTGGTGCAGTCCGCCGATGCCGGCGGCTTCTTCCAGGATGGCGCGGCGCGCCAGCGGCTTCTGGGAAATCAGCAGGCCGATCTGGCCCTGGCGCACAAAGGCGGTCGAGCCGGCGCCCGACGAGGCATCGGCGAAGAAAATCTGAACGTCGCGCTGGCGCACATCGCGGCCATTGATGCGATAGACGCTGCCGGCCTCGCGCTCGATGCGGCGCGAGACTTCGATCGTGTCGCAATCGTTATAGAGTGATCCGGCCGAGCGATCGGTATTGTCGATGAACAGCGTCACCTCGGCGACGTTGCGCGCCGGACGTCCCGCGCTGCCGGCAAAGATCACATCGTCCATTTCGCTGCCGCGCACGGAAGAGGGACGGGTTTCACCCATCACCCAGCGCATGGCGTCGAACAGGTTGGATTTGCCGCAGCCGTTCGGGCCGATCACGGCGGTCAGGCCGGGCTCGACGAAAAGCTCCGTCGGTTCGACGAAGGACTTGAAACCGGAAAGCCTGAGGCGTGTAAACTTCAACTTGTATGTCCTTGCGCGAAATGGCCCGCCTTACTTTTTGGCGAGTTCGTCATCCAAACGTTTTGCCAGCGTGTCGTAGGCCATGGCTCCTGATCCCAACGAAACGCCATTCAATATGAGGGTCGGTGTTCCCGTCACATTGTAACGGGCAGCGTCCGTGGCGACCTTGTTGATGCGGTCGTCTTCGGCCGTGTTCACCATGCACTGTTCCACCTGGGCTTCGCTCATGCCCGCGATGCGACCCAACTGGACCAGACCGGCACGAACGCCCTCAGGCGACTGCACTCCATATTCTACGTTCCATTTGGGGTGATTCCGGAACAGCAGGTCAACGAAGGTGAAGTACTTATCCTCAGGCAGGCAGCGGGCAATTTTCTCGGCCGCGCCATCATCGGCCCGGAGCGGGAACAGCCGGAAGACGTAGAGTATCTTGCCGGTATCGATATAATTAGCCTTCAGCTGGGGAAAAGTCCGCTCATTGAAGGATGCGCAGGCCGGGCAGCTGTGTGCGGCATATTCGATCAGCACCACTTTTGCCTTGGGATTGCCCAGGGTGCGGTCGCTGGGCAGGATCTCGTAGCCTTCCTCGGACCGGGTCGCGATTTCGCTCGGACCGCTGTCCGTCATGAAGTAGCCGATACCACCCGCGGCGATCAGCGCCACCAGGCCCAGAACGATAAACAGGTTCTTCCGCGACACGGGCGACTCTCTACCGGGATTGCCCCATGTTTTTGGCAGAGATCGCAGCCCGGGTCCACAAACCCGCGGGCCTGGCTAAAGCCTTCAACAGGCTTTTATTTTTTGGCCAGTTCAGCGTCCAGGGCCGCGCTCAGGGGGCCATATTCGGCCGTATCGGGGGCCAGCTTGCCGTTGATCACCAGCGAGGGCGTGGAGCTGATTCCATAGCGCTCCACCCCGTCCTGGGCGACCTGGTTTATGATGGCGTCGCGCTTGGTGTCGGCGATGCAGGCCTCGAACTGGGCTTCGGTCATGCCGAACTTCTGGGACTGCTTGAGCAGCCCGCCGCGCACGTCGGTCACGCCATACATGTCGTCCCATTCGCGCTGGGTGCGGAACAGGTTGTCCATGAACTCGAAATACTTCTCGCGCGGCTGGCAGCGGGCGAGCTTTTCCGCCACGCCATCGGCCGCCGCCAGCGGCAGCACGCGGAACACGTAGAACACCTTGCCGGTGTCGATATAGTTCTTCTTCAGCGGCGGAAATGTCTCTTCGGCGAAATGGGCGCAATGCGGGCAGCGCGGCGCGGCATATTCGATCAGCACCACCTTGGCCTTGGGATCGCCCATGGTCATGTCGTCGGGGGTGACGGTGTAGTTGGCGCCCTTGACGTCGGCGGCCAGAGCAGGCGCAGCGCCATCCTTGCTCATGAAGTGCCAGCCCAGTCCGGCGGCAACGACCAATGCGATCACGACAGTGGCGATGATGGCTTTACGCGACACGGCGGCCCCCGGGGTTTTTTGATGTTTTCGCACAAGAATGACGGCGCGGTCTACTTACGAACGCCGCCTGGCGAGCGCCTGGATCGCTATGCCCAGTGTTTCCGGGCCTTCATAATGCCGGCTGGGGTCAGCGGGCGGCAGCGGTCCGGCTGCTTTTTGGGGTTTGGGCTTGGGGGCTGGCGGCAGCAGCGCGCCTTGGGAGAATTTGATCTGGCTGACCGCCGGGCGGCCCAGATAGGCATTGATGCGCTCGCATAAGGCGCGCTTTTCATGGCCCAGGAACAGGGCGGCACCCGGCGCCGCGCGCAGGGTGAGAATGCCGCCCGTTGCGCTTTCCGAGTATTTCAGTGGCTGGGCGATGCGCGCCACGGCCGCGCCCGCGATCTCGTTCCAGCGCAGCACCAGCGAGGGATCGCGAAACCCGGCGCGCGCGAAAGCCGCGGCGCCAGCCAAGGGGGCATCGGCGCCGACCGGGATGGTGCGGCCATGACGTTGCGGCGGTGCTTCTTGTGCGTCTTGCGTCGTTCGGGCCATGGTCGGGAGTATGCCGCCCTCTTCTCCAACAAAAAAGTCTTCCAAAACAAAACAGAGTGATCTGAGCGCGCGCCTGCTGGCCTGGTACGATGTCCACCGCCGGGTGCTGCCGTGGCGGGCCCCGGCCGGAAAACGCGGTGATCCCTATCGTATCTGGCTGTCGGAGATCATGCTGCAGCAGACCACGGCGCAGGCGGTGGGCAACTATTACCGCAAGTTCCTCCAGCTGTGGCCGGATGTAAAAGCGCTGGCGGCTGCCCGGCAGGACGAGGTTTTGGCGGCCTGGGCCGGGCTTGGTTATTACGCCCGCGCCCGCAATCTGCACGCTGCCGCCAAAGTCGTCGCCCATGACATGGGCGGCAGGTTTCCGCTCACGGCGCAAAGCCTGCGGGCGCTGCCGGGTGTGGGCGGCTACACCGCCGGCGCCATCGCCGCCATCGCTTACGACGAAAAGCAGGCGGCGATGGACGCCAATGCCGAACGGGTGATCGCGCGGCTCTACGCGGTCGATACGGTCATGCCCAAAGCCAAGACCGAGCTGCATGCGCTGTGTTCGGCGCTGGTGCCGGACCGGGCAGGGGACTTCGCGCAAGCCCTGATGGACCTGGGCAGCGCCATCTGCACACCCAGGCGCCCCGCCTGTCAGAATTGCCCGTGGTTTGCGGATTGCAAAGCACGCAAACTGGGCATTCAGGAGCAGTTGCCGGTCAAGGCGCCCAAGATGGTCCGCCCGCTGAAACGCGGCGCGGCCTTCGTGGCCCAGGACAAAAGCGGCGCGGTGCTGCTGGTCAAACGGCCCGACAAGGGCCTGTTGGCTTCGATGCTCGAACCGCCGCTGGGACCATGGGAGGAAAACTTTCCATCAAACGCCAGGGCGCTGAAACAGGCGCCATTCGCAGCCGCGTGGAAGAAGCGACCCGGCATCGTGCGCCATGGCTTCACGCATTTTGAGCTGGAGATCGAGGTGTATGCGGCGCAGGTCGTTAAGCGCCCAAAGCTCATATGTCATTCCCGGCCGAGCGCTGCGAAAGCGGCGCGAGGGGAAGGGAATCCATCTAAACGCAAGCGCGGATCAAAAAACGTGGATTGCCGTCCCTCGGCGCGCGAAACGCGCGCCTCGCCGGGAATGACAAGGTGGGTCGATACGGGCGACCTGCATAAAGTCGAATTGCCCACGGTGATGCGCAAGATCGTCGAACACGCATTGGACGAGGGCGGACCACTTTTTACGTCACGAAAGCCCTGAGCGCAGCTGCTGGCGCAGCATGTCGATTGGCGCCAGCCCGCCGCCCGGCAGTTGGAACTGCCAGAAGGTCCAGCCATTGCAGGCGTCCAGTCCCTGCACATGCGCGCCCATCTGATGGATGGAGCCCGAGGCCGTGGCGGTCACCAGCGTGCCGTCGGCCCGCACCTTGGCGGTCTGATGCTTGCGGGTGCCTTGAAGCACCGTGCCGACCGGCAGCAAGCCGCGCTCGACCACCCAGCCGAAGGGAATGCGCGGTTCGGAACGCTTGGACTTTGTGACTTCTATCGCCTCGCTATCGGCCGGGACGATTTCGGCGATCCGCGCCCGCGCCACATCGGCGTAGGCCTTTTCGCGCTCGATGCCGATGAAATGCCGGCCGAGCCGCTTGGCCACCGCACCCGTCGTGCCCGAACCGAAAAAGGGGTCCAGTATCACATCGCCCGGCTTGGTCGAGGACACGACCACCCGGTGCAGCAGCGATTCCGGCTTCTGGGTGGAATGGGCCTTCTGACCATCAGTGCCCTTGAGGCGTTCCTTGCCGGCGCAGATCGGCAGGGTCCAGTCGGAGCGCATCTGCAGCTCGTCATTCAGCGCCTTCATCGCTTCGTAATTGAAAGTGTATTGCTGCTTGGGATTCTTGGTGGCCCAGATCAGCGTCTCATGGGCATTGGTGAAGCGGCGGCCCTTGAAGTTGGGCATGGGGTTGGACTTGCGCCACACCACATCGTTCAAAATCCAGAAGCCCAGATCCTGCAGGGTGGCGCCGACGCGGAAGATGTTGTGATAGGAGCCGATCACCCAGATCGCGCCATTGTCGCTCAGCACATGGCGGGCGGCGGTCAGCCAGTCGCGGGTGAACTTGTCATACTCGGCAAAGCTGCCGAACTGGTCCCAGTGATCGTCCACCGCATCGACCTTGGACTGGTCGGGACGGCGCAGCTCGCCGCGCAATTGCATATTGTAGGGCGGATCGGCGAACACCAGATCGGCGCAGCCTGCGGGCAGCGCCATCATGCGCTCCACGCAATCGCCTTCGAGGATCTGATCCAGTTTCAACGCACCCATAAATCCCGCCCCAGTTATCAACAGCAGGATTCACAGTGATTCGCCGGGAGTCCCGGGTCAAGAGTCTTGTGGAATCAAAGCGTTATGAATTGAGTCCCCGGATTCATCCCCATACAGGTTAAAACGGCCTCTGTGCACAAGATGCGCCTAAATGCCTGGAGATGCCTAAATGCCATATATTGTTGGATGAATCAGTGCATAGACATAGCTGTAGATGCGTTGCCATTACCTGACTTTCCGCCCTGCTGCTTACCTCCTGCTTACCCGGAGAAAAATCTAATATGCTGATTCTGTGGGATAAAATATGACAAAGCTCACCAAACGGGGTTTGGAATCCTTCCTGGCGGCCCACAAGGACACAGAAGCGGTGGGGTGGGACGATGAGGTGCCGGGGTTCGGGGTACGCGCCAAGCCCTCAGGAGCTGCCTCCTGGATTGTCCAATATCGGAACCAGCACGGCCGCTCCAGGCGCCTGACCATCGGCAAGGTCGGTCGTATGACGCCCGATGAGGCCCGCAAGGAGGCGAAGCAGAAGCTGGCAGCGGTGGACCGGGGCGAGGATCCAGCCGACAAGCGGGCCCGTGACCGTCATGCCCTTACCGTCGGGCAGCTTTGTGATGAGTATCTGGCGGCCTCCAAAGGCCACCTGAAGCCCAGCACGCTCGCGAACGACCGCGGGCGTATTGAAAGTCACGTCCGGCCACTTCTTGGCTCCAAGATTGTCGAGGCCCTTAAACCCTCGGATATTGAGCGGTTCGTCGCCGACGTTATTGCCGGCAAGACAACCGCCAAGCCGCGCGCTGAGAGGAAGCAGACGGCAGGCGCTCTAGCAAGTGGCGGACCGGGCGCCGCGTCCAGGGCTGCGGGCATGTTGCGGACGATCCTCCAGCGCGCTGTGAAGGACGGAATCTTGGTATCGAACCCGGCGCGACAGGTTAAGCGGCCCAAAGAGCAGGCGAGGGAACAGCCGTTCTCTTTTGAGCGTGTGAGCGCTGTCGGAAAGGTAATGCGGGAAATCGAGGCCG
>JBEGVG010000042.1:0-35298 GCA_041178445.1 Pseudomonadota bacterium
CCGACGGATTCCAGCTCCGCCCGCCCTGCGCACTCATGGCCGGCCCCGCTGTTTGACGGTCCGGGCCAGGCCCAGCAGCTTGGAGCTGATGACCAAACCGCCTTGAGACGCCAGCGCATCGTCAATGTCGAAACCTACGTTGTTGTTGACGACGACAAAGGCGATAACGCCCCGCGATCTGACATTCGAATCCGTCACCGTCACCACCGGCCGGCCCCGCATGGCGTCCAGCGTGCCGTCGATCAGCGTCTGGTCGCCCGCACCGATGAACAGCACCTGGCAGGAGGCCGCGGGATCGGGCCCGGCCAGATAGCGCACAGCGATGGCGCGATCAGCCAGCCTGGAACTTGCGGCGGCCTTTTCCAGATTGCCCCCGAACACATCCGCGCCCAGGACGCAGATGGTCACCGGCGTGCCCGCCCCGGCAAAGGCCGCGTCCGGCCAGCTAATGAAGGGAATGAATTTTGTGAGATAGGCGGCCTTCACCGCATATTCCAGTGAGCCCTGGGCCGTGGCGGAACCGGCGAGCAGGAGCATGCATCCCAGGACGGGGAGAAGGCGGCGCATCTAAAGACGCTTGCACTGGGCGCGAACCGGCAAAGCCCGCTTCACACCAGCCAGCTCACTCGATCGGACGCGCCCCACCCCCCAGCCTTTCCCGGCCCGCAAGACCGACGCACTCCCCCTCAGGAGGCAGATTGTCAAAACGCGGGCCGGCGCAAAAGGTTCCCTGACCTCAGGGCTTGCCGGGCGGCACCAGCCCCCGATGCTCCAGCATCGGGCCGATCTCGGGGTCCTTGCCGTAAAAGGCCCGGAACATGGGGCCGTAATCCATGGTGTGGCCCTTGGACAGGATCAGGTCGCGGAAACGCTGGCCATTGGCCCGGGTCATGCCGCCATTGCGTTTGAACCAGGCAAAGGCGTTGGTATCCAGCATCACCGTCCACTGATAGGCGTAATAGCTGCTGGCATAGCCATTGGCCCAGATGTGCAGGAAATAGCTGGAGCGGTAGCGCGTCGGCACATTGGGAAAATCGGTGCCGGTGACTTTCAGCGCCCGGGTCTCAAAAGCGCTCACATCCTGCTTGGGCGAGCCGGGCGGCAGGGCATGCCATTGCAGGTCCAGCTGCGATGCCGCCAGCAGTTCGCCCAGCGCATAGCCCTGGCCCCAGGTCTGGGACTTCTTGATCCGGTCCACCAGCGACTGGGGCATCGCCACGCCGGTTTTGTAATGCACGGCATAGCGTTTGAGGATTTCGGGATGCAGCGCCCAGTGTTCGTTGAACTGGGAGGGGAATTCGACAAAGTCGCGCGCCACATTGGTGCCGGACAGCAGCGGATAGATCTGGTTGGCGAACAGCCCGTGCAGCGCATGTCCGAATTCATGGAACATAGTGTTCACATCGTCGAAGCTGATCAGCGCCGGCTGGCCCGCCGCCGGCTTGGTGAAGTTGGAGACATTGTAGATTACCGGCTTGGTGCCGAAGAGCTTGGCCTGGCCGACATAATTGCTCATCCAGGCGCCGCCGCGCTTGTTGTCGCGCTTCCAGAAATCGAAATACATCAGACCCAGCGGCTGGCCGTTTTCCTCGAACACCTCATAGACCATCACATCGGGGTGATAGACCGGGATGTCGGTGCGGCGCTTGAAGGTGATGCCATACAGCCGGGTGGCCGAATGCAGCACGCCTTCACGCAACACGCGGTTGATCTCGAAATAGGGCTTGAGGGCCGCTTCATCCAGGTCGTAGCGCTCCTTGCGCACGCGCTCGGCATAACGCTGCCAATCCCAGGGGCGCAGCTGGAACTTGCCGCCTTCCTTGTCGATCGCGGCCTGGATCAAGCGGGCTTCTTCCGCCGCCTTGGCGCGGGTCGGCGGCACCAGCTGGGCAATGAACTTCTCCACCGCCTCGGCCGAGCCCGCCATCTGGTCGTACAGCACATAGGCGGAGTAGTTGGCATAGCCCAGCAGCTTTGCCTTTTCGGTGCGCAGCAGCGCCAGTTCGGAAATGATGGCACGGGTGTCGTTGGCATCGCCCTTCTCGCTGCGCGTCCAGCTGGCGTTGAACAGCCTTTCACGAACGCTGCGATTGGTAAGCGAGGTCAGCGCCGGCTGCTGGGTGGTGTTCTGCAGCGGCAAGACATACTTGCCTTTCAGCCCGCGCGCCTTGGCGGCATCGGCGGCCGCGGCAATCTCCGCGTCCGTCAGCCCCGCCAGGTCGGACTTGTTGTCCAGCACCAGGGCGCCGGCCTTGGTGCCCGCCAGAAGCTTTTGCTGAAACGAGGTCTCCAGCGACGCAGCCTGTTTGTTGATGGCCATCAGCCGCGTCTTGCCCGCCTGGTCCAGATTGGCGCCGGCATGGACGAACTGCTTGTAATAGATGGTGAGGGTCTGCAACGCTTCGGCATCCAGCTTCAGCGCGCTGCGCTTGTCGTACAGCGCCTTCACTCGGGCAAATAGCCTGGCATTGAGATAGATGGCATCGGTGTGCGCGGCCAGCCGGGGCGCCATCGCCGTTTCCACCTTTTCCAGCGCGGGATTGGAGTTGGCCTGCGCCACGCTGAAGAAGGTGTTGGCGACCCGGTCCAGCATCCGGCCCGAACGCTCCATTGCCGTGATCGTATTGTCGAAGCTCGGCGCATCTTTGCGGCCCGCAATCGCCTCGATCTCGGCGAGATGCTGCTTCATTCCTGCTTCAAAGGCCGGCTGATAGTCCCGGTCCTTGATGATGTCGAAGCGCGGCGCCTGATAGGGCAGCGTGCTGGGCTTGGCGAACGGGTTTTCCTGCGCCAGGGCCGGGCCCGCCAGCAGCAGGGCAATCGCACTTATATATAGGGTATGTTTCATGGTCGGCCCCGACAAGATCGCGGCACCAATCTTACCCGCCCAAGCTACGGACGCTAGAGCAGCCCGCCCGTCGCCCGGATGGCATTGATCGCCACAGCGACATTCTCGCGTACGGCCTGGGGCTTGCCCGCGATGGTGACCACCGCCTTGACGCTGCCCGGATACTCGCCCGGCAGCGCGGCACGAATGCCGGTGACCGTGTTGACGTCGATCCTGACCGCCGCGCCATTGGGACGGGTCAGCTTGAGCAGGCCCACGGGGGCGGTGCGCAGGGCCTTGGTGATATTCCCGACATAGGCGCGGGTTTCGGCCGGCAGGCGCCCCCCGCGCTCGACGCGCCCGGGTCCCGCATTATAGGCCGCGAACATCTTGGGATAGCCGTAACGCTTGTGCAGCCAGCGCAGATAGGCGGTGCCGGCCAGGATATTGTCGCGGGCATCGAAAGGATCGGCGCCCAGCCTGTGCTGCTGCGCCAGCTCGCCATAGGTGGCGGGCATCACCTGCATCAGGCCCATGGCGCCGGCGCGGCTGACGATGGGGCGATCATGGCCCAGCATGGTGCGCCCGCCGCTTTCCTGCCGCATCACCGCGCGGATCCAGGGCTTGGGAATATCGAAACGCTGCGAGGCCTCGGTGATCTGCGCGTCCCAGCGATTGAGCAGCTGGCTGGCCGTCAGGCTTCTTTCATACTGGTAGGCGGAAACATTCTGCCGCACCGGCTCGTTCATCAATGGCAGCAGGATGGGCCGATGCCCGGCGGCATTGCGGGCATGATCAAGATTCTGCGTCGTCAGGGCCGCCATGGCAAAGAGACCGCCCAGCAGCAGCGCATGCGCGAAGCCGCGCGGGCAGGGTTTTCTTACCAGGGCAAAAGGTTCAGCGTTGGACACAGTGGCTCCATGATTGGGGTCGCTTGTGGAACGGATGGAACGAAAGGAACTTGCGGGCGCGGCAAACTTTTTCAGTTGATGCGCGGAACCAAATGGCTCCACGCGAATTGCACCCCAGCAACGCCGACATAAACGGCGCGCTCCTAAAATTCAAGATGAAACCCGCTGGAACAAAAGTTCCTAGCGATAGAGCTTTGCCCTGTCGCGCAAGTGCGTGCTGAGCGCTTTTACGTCACCGTTATATTGCGCCAGCACGGCAAGAAACTGGTCGCGCTGCGCCAGCGCCAGCCAGATGCCCGCGACCGCCATGTCCACCAGCACCGGCCGCGCCCCATCGGTGCGCACGCGGAAATCGACTTGCAACTCCGCGGCATTTGCGCTGGTGACATTGGTGCGCACGACGAAATCATTGGGCGCGCGTTCACGCGAGTCGATGACGCGCAGGCTCTGGCCGTTATAGAGCGCGAAGTAGGACTGATAGACCGACTGCACATATTCCTGGTACGCCGCGACATAGGCATCGATGTCGGCAGGCGTGGCGGTCGCCGCGTAGCGGCCCAGAAGAAACAGCGCGACGCGTTTGACATCGGTCAGCCCGATCAGGAAGTCGGCAAAGCGTGCCTTGCGGTCAGCGGCGCTGGCGCCGCGATCATTGATGATGTCGAAGCCGCGCTGAATATTGTCGGAGACGAAACTCTCGGCCGGGTTTGCCGCCCAAGCGGAAACCGTGAAGCCCGGCAGCACGGGCGAAAAGGCGAACGCCCCCGCCGCCCCGGCGAGCAGGATATTTCTGCGGTTCATGAAAGATAGTCCTTGGACGGTAAGACCGCGCCGCGGTCCTTGGTGAGCCCCACCGCACTCATGCCGCAGGAAAGGGCCGTAAATAAGGCCGTGCCCACCGGCGCGGTTTTCGCGCATTTTTGCGACAATTTCGGCCCTCCTGGCGCCTTGGCGGCGCTGGTCCACGCTTGCGCGCGCTGCTACTGTGCCCCCACAAAAACGCCTCGGTCAACGAGGCTCGGGAGGAATAGGGCAGCCGTATCCGGACCAACCGGCCGGGATGGCGGGCAATCATACGTGAGGAGTTCTGATCGTGGTTTTCAAACCTTTTGCGCCGGCATTGCTGGCGGCGCTGGCTGCTTCCTTGTTTTTTGGCGCGCCTGCGCTCGCGGCGGACTACCAGACCGATCTGAGTCCCATGCCGCTGGACGACGAGACCAAGTTCGTCATTGGCGGGCGCGGCGACGCGACCGCCAGCTATGACGGCAAGACCTTTGTCGTGAAGGGCGACTTCCGCGACATGCCGTCCAACGCCATCAGCGCACATGTCTTCACCTCGCCCATCGCCGGCATGCCGGGCCCCAAGCTTTTCGACTTGGAAGTGACAAAATCCACCAGCGGCACCATCTCCGGCAGCTTCAGCCTGACTGCCGCCCAGGCGCAGATGCTGCGCACCGGCAAGCTCTATATCCAGATCAACTCGGAAAAAGCGCCGGCCGAATATCCCTGGGGTCCGAAGGGTACGCTGTGGGGCTGGCTGTTCCCGGCCTATGAAACCGTCGGTCCGAACATTCCCCAGCAGGATCACTGGTTCCTTCCCCAGTACGATGTACCTTCGCGCTAAAAAATTCCGCGCGCCAACGAAATTTGAGGACGTTTAAGATGCGTAAGAAAACTGGATTTTTCCTGGGCGCCGCCGCCACCATCGCGCTGGGCGCCTTGGGCGCAACCGCCTTCGGCCCCGCCGCGCTTGGCCAAGGCGCTGCTGGCCCCTTCACCACGGCACAGGTCAATGACGGACGCGAAGCCTATGCCGCGGCCTGCGCCTATTGTCATCTGCCCGATCTCACCGGCACCAATGATGCGCCGGCGCTCGGCGGCATCGCCTTTGTCGGCGCCTGGGGCAACCGCACCACCGCTCAGCTCTTCAGCAAGATTCACCTGACCATGCCGCTGGGCGGCGCGGGCAGCCTGTCGGAAAAACAGACCGCGGACATCGTGGCCTACATTCTTGAGCGCAATGGCGCCAAGACCGGCGGCACGCCGCTAACCGCCAAGACCGCGGTTGCGATCGGCAGCATCGCCAGCGGCAAGCCCCCGGCGGCCGCACCGCGCACCGCCCAAGCCACACCGAAGCCCAAGCCGGTCGCGCCTGTCGCCACCCAACCGCAATCCGGCGGCGGCACCCAGGCCCAGACCAGCGGCGCGCAGGAATCCGCACCCGCCTCCGGCGCCGGCAATGCGCCCGCGCAAAGCCTGTTCCAGCGCGCCATGGCGGGCACACGCGTGCCCGATCCGGGCGGGTTCGGCCTGCCCACGCGGTTCGGCCTGATCCATGAAGGCAATATCCAGAACTACCAGCCCGTCACCGACGACATGCTGCGCAATCCGCCGGACGGTTCCTGGCTGATGTACCGCCGCAATTATCAGGGCTGGAGCTACAGCCCGCTGAATCAGATCAACGCCGAAAACGTCAAGTCGCTCACCCTGAAGTGGATGTGGTCGCTGCCCGAAAACGGCACGCTGGAAATCACGCCGCTGATCCATAACGGCATCCTGTTCATCTGGGGCACCAGCAACACCATCCAGGCGCTGGATGCCAAGAGCGGCGAACTGTTGTGGGAAAACCGTCTGGGTCCGGCGCCGCGCCGTCCCGGCCCCGGTCCCTCGACCGAGGAAACCCGCGCCATGGGCCTGTGGGGCAACAACATCTATGTCAACACGCCCCAGGGCTATCTCTATGCCCTCGACGCGCGCACCGGCAAGGAAGTGTGGAAGACCCACATCACCGACGAGAAGATGTTCGCCAACAATAGCGGCATGGTCGGCGGTTCCACCGGCGGCGTGATCATCATCAATGGCCGCGTGCTGGTCGGCATGACCAATTGCGGCCGCAAGGGTGACGACAATCACTGCTATATCAGCGCCTATGACGCCAAGACCGGCAAGCGCGACTGGAAGTTCGTCACCGTCGCGCTCAAGGGCCAGAAGGGCGGCGACACCTGGAACAACCTGCCCGACAATGAACGCAAGGGCGGCGAAACCTGGATCGCGGGCACTTACGATCCCGAAAGCAACACGACCTATTGGGGCACGGCCCAGGCCAAGCCCTGGCGGCGCGACCTGCGCGGCTCGGGCGATGGCGCCACCGAATATGCCAACTCGACCGTCGCGCTGGATGCAGATACCGGCAAGCTGAAATGGACCTACAACCATGCGCCGGGCGAAACCCTGGATCTCGACGAAGTGTTCGAGCGCGTGGTGGTGACGCATGGAAATCAGAAGTCCCTGCTCACGATCGGCAAGCCCGGCATCCTGTGGAAGATCGATGCCAATACCGGCAAGTTCCTGGCCGCCAAGCAGACGGTGTTCCAGAATGTCTATGAGAATTTCGACGACAAGACCGGCAAGGTCGTCTATCGCAAGGACATCCATAACCAGAAGGTGAGCGACTGGCTCGCCTCCTGTCCCGGACCGCAGGGCGGCCATGACTGGCAGGCGACCAGCTATCATCAGCCTACCGATGCGCTGATCATCCCCTTGTCGCAGTCCTGCGTGTTCATGCTGGGCAATGGCTCTCAGACTTACTACGAGATGCCCGGCACCAACGGCAACAATGGCCGCCTGTCCGCCTATCGGGCACGCGACCTCAAGCCGCTCTGGTCCTTCCAGCAGCGTTCGCCCTTCCTGACCGGCGTGGTCTCGACCGCGGGCAACCTGGCCTTTGTCGGCGACTTCGACCGCGTCTTCCGCGCGGTCGATGCCCGCAACGGCAACACGTTGTGGAAGACCCGGCTCGGCACCACGGTCCAGGGCTATCCGGTCAGCTTCAGCGTGGACGGCAAGCAGTATATCGCCGTCACCACCGGTCTGGGCGGCGGCAGCCCGCAGAACAAGCCGGCCACCCTGCTGCGCGAAGTGAAGCGCCCGGCAAATGGCTACAACCTGTTCGTGTTCGGCCTGCCGGACTGACACGGATAGACATAAGGGAATGCGACAGGGGCGCGGCGCAATCCGCGCCCCTATCCTTTTGGCATTGCTGCTGTTTTATGTCCCGTTGACGCCAAGGGGGCGGCCATTGCAAGCAGTGGCCACCAAATAGGGGGGACCTTCGTGCTGCGCTTTTTCCAGGCCCTGATGCCGCGCGAGAAAAAATTCTTCGGTCTTTTCAACGCCCATGCCCGCACCCTGGTGGACGGCGCCATCGCCCTGCGCGACCTTCTGGAGGGCGGACCCGGCGTCGCCGCGGCCTGCGCCCGCATCGTGGTGCATGAGAATGAAGCCGACGCCATCGCCCGCGACGTGCTGCTCAGCGTCCGGCGTTCCTTCATCACCCCCTTCGACCGCGGCGACATCAAGGACCTGATCGGCCAGCTCGATGATGCCATCGACCAGATGCAGAAGACCGCCAAGGCCATCACCCTGTTCGAAGTGACCAGCTTCGACATTCCCATGCGCCAGATGGCCGACATCATCCTGCGCTGCGCCGAACTGACGGTGGAGGCGGTGGGCCTGCTGGGTTCGATGCGCGAGGATTCCGGGCGCATCAACGCCATCACCGAGGAAATCACCCGGCTGGAGGAACAGGCCGACGAGCTGAACGACCAGGGCATCAAGGCGCTGTTCCTGAAGAGCCGGGACAGCGACGCCATGGCCTTCATCGTCGGCAACGAAATCTACGATCATCTCGAAAAAGTGGTGGACCGCTTCGAGGATGTCGCCAATCGCATCAGCGGCATTGTGATCGAGCAGATGTAGGACTTATGACCCTGCTCATCATCCTGATTTGCGTCGCGCTGCTGTTTGATTTTCTCAACGGGCTGCACGACGCCGCCAACTCCATCGCCACCATCGTCTCCACCCGCGTGCTCTCGCCCAAATTTGCGGTCGCCTGGGCGGCCTTCTTCAATTTCATCGCCTTCCTGGTGTTCGGCCTGCATGTCGCCAACACCGTCGGCACCGGCATCGTTTCGCCTGACGTGATTTCCGATAAGGTGATTTTCGGGGCGCTGATGGGCGCCATCGTCTGGAACATCGTGACCTGGCTGGCGGGCATTCCCTCTTCCTCTTCGCACGCCCTGATCGGGGGACTGGTCGGCGCGGGCATCTGCAAGGCGGGCTTTGAAGCCGTGGTGGTCCAGGGCCTGGCCAAGACCGTCGGTGCCATCGCGCTGTCGCCAGCCACCGGTTTCTTCCTGGCGCTGCTGATGGTGCTGTTCATCTCCTGGACCTTTTTCAAGACCTCGCCCTACAAGTCCGACAGGCTGTTCCGCTATGGCCAGTTTGTTTCGGCTTCCGCATACAGCCTGGGTCATGGCGGCAATGATGCGCAAAAGACCATGGGCATCATTGCGGCGCTGCTGTTCGCCCATGGCATGAGCGGCGGCACCTTCCATGTGCCTTTCTGGGTGGTGATCACCTGCCAGGCGGCGATGGGCCTTGGCACGCTGTTCGGCGGCTGGCGCATTGTGCGCACCATGGGTTCGCGCATCACCCACCTCACCCCGATGCAGGGCGTCTGCGCCGAGACCGCCGGCGCGGTCACCCTTTTTGGCGCGACCTGGCTTGGCATTCCCGTGTCCACCACCTACACCATCACCGGCGCCATCATCGGCGTGGGCGCGGCGCGGCGGGTGTCGGCGGTACGCTGGAGTGTGGCCAAGGACATCGTCACCGCCTGGATCGTCACCATGCCGGCTTCGGGCCTGATCGCCGCCGTCTTCTATTATCTGGGCGGCGCCTTCGGGATGACATAGTCCCGCCCGGTTTGGGCCGTAGACGGATAATCGTACTATGACCTGGAGCGAATCACGCGGAGCCAGGCTTGGGCGATCCTCTTTTTCGTGAACATGGCAAGCAGGTCGCGGCGCTGTGCTGGCGCGCCCCGGGCGGCAACAGTCCCGTTCCGGACGTGTTGCTGATCACGTCGCTTTCCTCCAGGCGCTGGATCCTTCCCAAGGGCTGGTTGATGGACGGCATGACCGCGGCGCAGTCCGCCGCCCGCGAGGCTTTTGAGGAAGCCGGCGTCACCGGCAAGATCGCGAGCAAGCCGCTGGGCAGTTACCACTATCTCAAGGAGCGCAAGGACGGCGGCGGGGTTCCCTGCAGCGTTGATGTCTTCGCGCTGGAAGTGGACCAGCAGCTTGGCGAATGGCCGGAAAAAGGCGCGCGCGCGATCCGATGGCTGCCGCTGGACGAGGCGGCGGACCAGGTGTCGGAGCTGGGCCTGCGCCAGTTGCTGCGGGACTTCCGCAACCAGCCGCGCATCGCGACCCGCCGCACGGGCTAGTCGTTCACCAGGTCGAGGGGATAGAAGGGCCGCGTCACCCTGGTGAAGGGGATGCGCCGCATGTTCACGCAAGTCGGGCCCGGCGTGTCGGCTAGGAAGATGCGTGCCGCGATGGGCGCGTAAGAGACGCGAAAATGCGATGGCGAGCGCACGAACACCAGCGCCGCGCGCGCCGGGTCCAGCCCCACCGATTTATGAATCCCCAGGTCCCATTCGAAATGCGGGATCGAGCGCAGGTTCAGCCGGATCGAACCGATCGCCAGCACCACGGTCAGGCCCATCTCGCCCACCATGCCGTTGCCGCCCGGTCCTTCAAGTACATACTGGCCGTCGCTGACGGTCTTGACCCTGGCCGTAATCGTAAGTGGATCGCCCAGGCCCGACCGTTTGTGGCCCACGGCCAGAGTGATCGTCTTGCCCACGCCTGCTTTCGCCGCTTGGGCGGCTGCCTCAGAATCGCAGATGGTGCAGATGCTGATGCGGTCGGCACGGTCCGCGCCGGCATGCAGCAATGCCGCCAGCACCGCAGTGGAATCCGCCGCCGCGCCGCCCGACGGCGTGTCGCCGGAATCGCTCGCAACCGTCAGGCCTGGCGAGGACAGGCCGATCCGGATGATCTCGTCCAGCGGCGTCACCTCAGGCTCGAATTCGCTGCGCCGGTCCCAGGCCATCTTGGCCAGCTTGTCGGCGCAGGCCTGCGCCTTTTGCTTGTCCTCGCCGCAGACCAACGCGGCGAAACCCAGGTCGGGCGTATCGATCCAGGGCTGCACCGGGAACAGCGAGACATGCAGCACCTCGCCGCGTTCTTCCATGGCGCGGCCCTCGGCAACGATGTCGCTTAAGGGCGGGGCGGTGGTGCGCGCCGAATCCGGGCTGAACACCATGTGCCGCTTGCTGAGCGCCATCACCGGCCTCACCTTGCCCTGGATCCAGTCGATCAGCAGCCGGGCGGCGCGATACCCCGTCTCATACATGTCGATATGGGGAAATTCGCGATAGCCGATATAGGCGACATCGGGCTGCAGCATGGCCGCCGTGATATGGCCATGCAGGTCCAGCGAGACGGTAATGGGTGTGCCGGGCTTCAGTTCGGCGCGCACCCGACGCACGATCTCGGCTTCGGCATCGGGCTCGTCTTCCAGGATCATGGCGCCATGCAGCGCCAGGAACACGCCGCCCACCGGCAGCACAGCCCGCAGCCGCTCGATGATCTCGTTCATCAGGATCTCGAAGCTCTTGCGCTCCACCGTGCCCGAGGCCATCGCCATGGTGGCCAGCAGCGGCAATGGCGTGGTGCCAGCTTCCCGGCAGGCATCCAGCGCGCCCGGCACTTCCAGCCGGGCATTGCCGAAGGCGGTCAGGATATCATCGCCGCGATAAAGATACTGATCCTCAAACGTCTTCACCGTGGTGGTGAAAGGCACGAAGCTGTTGGTTTCCTGCTTGAATTCAGCAATCGCGATGCGCATTCGCCCTCCTATACCGCCGCCAGTCGCCCACGCCCGGGAATGGCGGCCAAAAGTGCGCGGGTGTAATCGCTGGACGGGGCGGCGAAGACACTGCGCGTGGGCCCGGATTCCACCACCTGACCATGGCGCATCACCATCACCCGGTGACAGACCTGCGCCGCCACCCGCATGTCATGGGTGATGAACAGCATGGCCAGATTCATCTGCTGGCGCACATCGTCCAGCAGTTTCAGAACTTGCGCCTGCACCGTCACATCCAGCGCCGAAACCGGCTCGTCGGCAATCAGGATATCCGGCTTCAGCATCAAGGCGCGGGCCAGGCCGATGCGCTGGCGCTGGCCGCCGGAAAACTCGTGCGGAAACCGGTTCATGGTTTCCGAGTTCAATCCCACCAGCCGCAGGATGTCGGCGGCGCGCGCCCTGGCTTCGCGGATGTCTTCGCCATAGGCGCGCGGCCCAGCGATCACGATCTCGCCCACTGTCTGGCGCGGATTGAGCGAGGAAAACGGGTCCTGGAACACCATCTGGATACGCCGCCGCAAGGGGCGCAGCGCGCGCGGCTTCATCCGGGCAATGTCGGCGCCGTCGAACAGCACCGCGCCTTCATCGGGGTCCAGCAGCCGTATGACGCAGCGCGCCAGGGTGGATTTTCCCGAACCGGATTCGCCCACGATCCCCAGCGTTTCGCCCCGGTTCAGGGTCAGCGACACCTTGTCCACCGCCTTGACCGCGGCGGCGCTGGAGAAAATTCCGCCACGGCGGAATTTCTTGCTCATATCCGTCACCGACAACAGGGGCTTGTCCTGCGCCACGGGTTGCAAGGTGCTGACCCCGCGCGGCACGGCGGCAATCAAGGCGCGGGTATAGGAATGTTTGGGATTGCCCAGCACCTCGGTCGCCGCGCCCTCTTCCACCACCCGGCCATGGCGCATCACCGCCACCCGATCGGCCATGTCGGCCACGACGCCGAAATCATGGGTGATGAACAGCACGCTCATCGCGCGTTCGGTCTGGATGCGCTTGATCAGCTTCAAAATCTGCGCCTGGGTTGTGACGTCCAGCGCCGTAGTCGGCTCGTCGGCGATCAGCAGCCTGGGCGACAGCGACAGCGCCATGGCGATCATCACCCGCTGGCGCTGGCCGCCCGAGAGTTGGTGCGGAAAGCATTTGAGCAGGCTTTTGGGATCTGCCAGCCCCATCTCGGCCAAAAGGCCGCCGGCCAGGTCCAGTGCTTCTTTTTTCTCGGAAATTGCGCGATGGGCGCGAATCTGTTCGGTGATCTGGCGGCCGATGGTGACCACCGGATTGAGCGCCGCCATCGGGTCCTGGAAAATCATGGCGATGTCGCGCCCGCGCAATTTGCGGATGCCGGACAGCGGCAGGCGCAGCAGGTCCGCGCCTTCAAACAGAATCTGCCCGCCGCTGGCCGTCACCCCGCGCGGCAAAAGCCCCATCACGGCGTGCCCGGTCAGCGATTTTCCCGAACCGGATTCCCCCACAATGCAGAGGATTTCGTTGGGATTGATCGTCAGGCTCACGCCATCCACCGCATGGGCGCGGTCGGCGCCCGGCGGCAGCGCCACGGTGAGATCGCGGATGGAAATCAGCGGTTCAGCCATCAGCGCCTGCGCCGTGGATTGAGGGCGTCGTTCAGCCCATCGCCGATGAAGTTCAGCGCCAGAACCGTGATCATGATGGCGAGGCCCGGCAGCACCGTGGTCCACCATGCCACCCACATGGCCGAACGCGAACCGCCGATCATGCTGCCCCAGCTCAAAAGATTGGGATCGCCCAGCCCCAGAAAGCTCAGAGCCGACTCGGTCAGGATGGCGCTGCCCACCATCATGGAGCCGACCACGATGATCGGCGGCAGGGCATTGGGCAGAACCTGGGTGAAGATGATGCGGACATCGCCCATGCCAAGCGTCCGCGCCGCCTGGACGAATTCGCGCCCTCGCAGGCTCAGGAATTCGCCGCGCACCACTCGCGCCACTTGCGGCCAGGTGATCAGGGCAATGCCGATCACGGTCGAACTCAAGGAGGGTTGCATAAAGGCGACCAGCACCATCAGCAGCACGAAGCTGGGAATGATCTGGAAGAATTCGGTGACCCGCATCAAGAGGTCATCCAGCCAGCCGCCATAATAGCCGGCCACCGCCCCCAGCAGCACGCCGATGCCCACCGCGCACAGGGTCGAGGTGATGCCGACCAGCAGCGAAATACGCGCGCCATAGGCCAGGCCCACCGCCATGTCGCGGCCCAGCACATCGCTGCCCACCAGCAACCCCGGCGCCCCCGGCGGCAGCAGCGGCATGCCCACAATGGTGAAAGGCCCGCGCGCGAACAGCAGCGGTGCCAGCAGCGCCAGGGCGACGATCACCGCAAAGATCACCAGCCCCACCAGCGGGATCGGTCTTGAGAGAAACACCCGCAGGGAGTCTCTCATCGGCCCAGCTCCACCCGGGGGTCGGCGATGGAATAGGCAATGTCGGTTACGAGATTGAACAGGCTGACCAGAACCGCCGTGACGATGAAGATGCCCAGCAGCAACGGATTGTCGCGGGTGGTGACCGCTTCATAGGCCAGCGTGCCGACGCCCGGCCAGCTGAAGACATTCTCCACCAGCACGCTGCCGCCCACCAGGATGGCGGATTGCAGGCCGGCAAAGGTGATCAGCGGGACCAACGCATTGCGCAAGATGTGGCGGCGGGCGACCTGACCTTCGCTGATGCCTTTGGCCCGCGCCGTCTTGACGAAATCCTGGTCGGCGACCTCGATCATGGCGGTGCGCGTCAGCCGCGCGTAGCTGGCCATGAAATACAGCGCCAGCGTGACGCCCGGCAGGATCATGTGCTGGGCGATATCACCCAGCCGCGCAATCCCGGTATAATCGGCGCCCATGGTTTCCAGCCCAAAGGGTGGCAGCCAGCCGAGCCAGACCGAAAAGACCAGCATCGCCATCATGCCCAGCCAGAATTGCGGCATGGCGTAGAACAGCATGGAAAGCACCGTCATCGCGGCATCGGTGGCGGACCCGGGCCGCCGCGCCGCCATCATCCCCATCACCACACCGCCCGCGATCGCCACCAACAAAGCGAAGGCGTTGAGCAGCAGCGTGTTGGGCAGACGCTCCAGAATGACGCCCAGCACTGGCTGACGCCGCACAAAGGATATGCCCAGATCGCCCTGCGCCACCGCGCCGAGATATTTCCACAATTGTACCGGCAGGGTCTGGTCCAGCCCATATTCGGCGCGCAGGCTTTTCATGAAGGCTTCGTCGGCAAAGCCGGCCTGCCCCGCCATCACCGTGGCGGTGTCGCCCGGCGCCAGCCGCACCAGGAAAAAGCTCAGCAGCACCACCGCGACGGTGATCAGCACCGTCTTGACCAGGCGCGCGCCGATATAGGAGAGACGGTTCATGCCCCCCTCATGCCAAAGTGACCGAGCCGAAACCGTCGGCCGGACCATTGGGACCCGTGATCACGTTCGTGAGCCGCTTGTTGTAGAAAAACATGGGCTGGCGCTCGAACAGCCAGACCATGGCGACGTCGCGCGTCAAGACATGCTGCAGCCGGCTGTAAAGCCGTTGTACCTCAGCCTTGTCCACCGCCACCGCCGCCTTGTGGAACAGCGCATCCACTTCCGGATTGCTGTAGCCCTGGATATTGGTCTGGGGCACGCCCTTGCGAATGTTGGAGCTGAGAAAAAACCGCGCCGTGCCGATGGCCGGATCGCCATACTGGCCATAGGAATTGCAGTCGATGTCGAATTCCCAGTTGCCGCTGCGACGGCTGAAGGTCGGCCAGTCTGTGGCTTCAAGGCTGACTTCCAGCCCCACTTCCCACAGCGCCTGCTTGACGTAATGGCACCCACGCGTCCAGTGCCCGCCACCATCGGGAATCATCATCAGGCCGAAGCGATGGCGCACGCCGCCGCGTCCCGGCTTCAATCCCATCTCGTCCAGCAGGGCGCGGGCGCGCGCCTGGTCAAAGGGATATTTCACCACCGCCTTGTCATCATGATAGGGCAGATTGGACGGAATCGGGCTGTGCGCGACCTTGCCAAGGCCGAAATTGATCGCCTTGACCAGGAATTCGCGGTCGATGGCATGGACAAAGGCGGCACGGAAGCGGCGGTCGCTGAACGGCCAGCGGCGCTGGTTCATTTCCATCACCGTGATCTCGCCGGTGCCGTTAAAGGCATCGTCGCGCGCCACCACATTGGGATTGGCCATCATCCGCGAATTGACCACCGTATCGATATCGTCGGCCATGGCGAAATCCACCGCGCCCGACTCCATCGCCACCAGCCGCTGCTCCGGCGTGGGGCAGACGCGGTAATAGATGCCGCCCATGCCCGGCTGGCCGGGACGCCAGTAATGGGTGTTGCTGGTCAGATGAATATACTGGCCGCGCACCCAGCGGTTGAAACGGAACGGCCCGGTTCCAACCGGCTTGAAATTGTAGGGATTGGTGCGGAAATTTGTGCCCTCGAAGATATGCGCCGGCATCATCGGCGCGCTGGACGCCATCAACGACAGCAGAAATGCGTTGAACGGCTGCTTCATCTCGAAGCGCAATGTGTAACGGTCGATCACCTTGATTGCGCGCACATGACTGAAGGCGTTGCGGCTGCGCGGATTGAGCTGGGGCAGCATCACGCCACAGCTGAATGCCACGTCGCGGGCGGTGAAGGGCGCGCCATCATGCCAGCGCACATCGGGCCGCAGATGGAAGGTATAGGTCATGCCGTTCGGCGACATTTCAAAGCTGCGCGCCAGATTGGGATGCGGCTTGAACTGCCAGTCGAACAGCAGCAGCGATTCATTAATGTTGCCGCAGATCTCCTGCATGATGCGGGTGTTGAACAGCGGATAATTCAGATGCGCCGGCTCGTCCGTCATCATGGCGTTGATGGTGCGCTGGCGCGCCGTGGTGCCCGGACGTTGCGCCCAGGCAGGCCCAGCGAAGATACCCGCCGCCGCGGCGCCCAGCATCGCGCGGCGATCGAACGCCATCACCCGGCCATGGTTTCGTGGGGCAGGCTGTCCAGCGGAAACACTGGACGGCGCAATTTCTTATAAGGCAGGCGCGTGATGTCCGAAGTGCAGGGCCCGCTGGTACTGACGGTGAATTCACCGGCCGCGATCTTGCCGTAAGCGATACGGTGCCCCACCGCCGCCTTGACGCCGATCATGGTGAGGTCTTCGGGATTGACGCCCTGGCTGCGCCATTGCCCCAGATCAAAGGGCGGCAGCGCCTTGCTGGTGAGCAGGATCGTGAGGCCCTTGTGCCGGACCACCGCGCTCGGCCCCATGTGGATGATCTTGCCCAGCGATCCCACCAGATGGGAATTCTTGTCTTCCAGCTCGAACACGCCATCGCTTTTGGAAACCACCTCGACTTCCAGCATCAGCGGTCCCGGATCGAGCGGCGAGCTGCCACCGATCGGCAAGGTGACCTTGCCGCCAATCGGCACGTCCGCAAGCGCCGCCACGTTTTTTGAATTGGCCAGCGCCACGCCCGCGCCCTGCACATTGTATTTCAGCAAGGCCCGCATCACATCGGTGCCATCGCCCGGCGCGCCGCCGCCGATATTGTCGGCGGGCTCCACCAGCAGCACGGGGCCGCGTCCAGCCGGCTTGAAGTCGCGCACCACCGTGTCGAGATCATGCTCGGGCGGAATGCCGCCAGCGCGCATGTCCCAAGCGATCTGCGCCAGTTCGCGCAAGCCCTCCTGCGCCGCCGCCTCGCTGCCTTCGGTGATGATGCTGAAGGCGACACCGGCATTGGGCACGTCCGAAAAGGCATAACCGCCGACAATATTGACCGCCAGCACGCCGGGAATGTCTTTTTCCATCCGCCGCGCCGCATCTTCCAGCGCCCGCATCGGTCCATCCTTGGTGCCGGTGCCGGTGGGCGGCCAGACGATGGGCGTCACCAGCACCAGATGCTTGGGGCGCACGCCGGTCTTCAGGCATCGCGCCAAGAGCTCGCTGGTCAGCACCGCGCTGTCATAGGCGTCGGTGTGCGGGCATTCGCGGTAGAAGATCATGCAGTCCGACAAGGCGCCCATGCGCGGCGTCAGTGTGGCGTGCAGGTCGCCCACGCAATAGATCGGCAGGTTTTCCGCGTCGGGGGTGGCGCGGATGCGCGCCATCAACTCGCCTTCGGGATCATCGCAACTGCTGGTGACCATGGCGCCATGCAGCGACAGATGGATGGCATCCAGCCCTTGCGCCAGCGCCTGCTCCAGGACCGGCTTCAATTCGCCCCAGAATGTCTCGAACACGGCGTGATCGACGGTCCCCGAGGCGCCGCCGGTATAGATCACGCTGGGCACCAACTCCCAGCCTTCTCGGGCCGCGACACTGAGGAAGCCGTCAATCTGCGAGGCATCCCCCAGCCGGTCGGTGATCTCCCTGCCGCGATGAACCTCAAAGCCTTCAAATCCCGTGGTTTCGCCCGAAAAGGAATGCGTCTCGTGGAAAATTCCGGCGATGAAAACCCTGGTCATTAACGGCCCCTTTTTTGAAAGCTTCCCGCTTTTTCGGGAGGGTTGCAAGCATGGCACCTATGGCATCGCAGCATTGGCGCGCGTTGCGTTTCGGGCCTAGAAAGCTGGCCTCGAACGGACCCATCCAGTGCTGCTCCTCAAACTCACCATCATCCCGCTGGCGGTTCTGGCGCTGGGCATCGTGGAACGCCTGCACGGGCCGCGGGTGGCGGGCTGGCTGTCGGGATTCCCGGTGGTGGCGCTGCCGCTGCTGCTGTTCATCACCCTGGACCATGACACGGCCTTCGGCAGCGCCAGTGCGCTGGGCGCCTGGTACGGGCTGGTGGCCTGGCTGAGCTTTGCCATGACCTATTCCTGGTGCTCACGCTTCCTGAACTGGTTCTGGTGCATCGTCATCGGCATTGCCGTCTGGGCCGTCATGGCGGTGGTGATGCTGGAGGCCCAGCAGCTGTCGCCGTGGACCAAATTGCTGCCGGTATTGGCATTTGTCGCGGCCCTCTTCGCCTATCCCCGCGGCGAAGCCTCGGACGAACAGCGCGAGCATGTCTGGTGGGGCCTGCCGGCGCGCATGCTGGCCGGCGCGGTGCTGACGGTGGTGATCACCCAGTTCTCCGAAGCGCTGGGCACCAGCTGGTCGGGCCTGTTCTCCACCTTCCCGGTGATCGCCTCGGTGATCGCCGTATCCAACCACATCCAGTATGGCAGCCGCGCGGTGCGCGAAGCCGTGGCGGGCATGTCGATGGGCATCGCCTCGGTCGGCGCCTTCTGCTTTTCGCTTTATCTCCTGCTGGCGATCAGCGGCGTGTGGACGGCTTTCGGCCTGGCGCTGCTGGCGTCATCCACCGCCCACGCCCTCACCTACCTGCTGTTCAAGCACAAAGGCGCCCGGGCAAAAGCCTAAGCGATCTCTTTCGCCGCGCCGCGCACCGCCTCCAGCGTGGCGTCCACCACCGCATCGTCATGCTCCGACGATACGAACCAGGCGCCGCGCTCCAGAACGCGCACCCCGCGCTTCAGCAGCGCATGGGCGAAATTCACATACAGCACCTTGTCGCATTTCAGCAGGTCGCGATAATTTTTTGCCGGTGCGTCCAGCCCGAAGCCGACATGGAACATCAGCTCAAAGCCGGTGACCTGCGCCTTGAGGCCCGCCTCGTTCAGAATCGCCGCGATGCCATCGCGCAGGCGAATGCCGCGCTTTGCGCTTTGCTCGTAATGCGCCGGGGTCAGCGCCTTTTGTGTCGCCACCATCGCCGCCATGGTCACCGGCTGGGCGTTGAAGGTGCCGCCATGCAGCACGCCGCCGGTGATGAACAGGTCCAGCAGATTGGAACGCCCCACCAGGGCGGCCACCGGAAAGCCGTTGGCGATGGCCTTGGCGAAAATCGACAGATCGGGCGTCACGCCGAAGCGGCCCTGCGCGCTGCCACGACCCAAACGGAAGCCGGTGATCACTTCGTCGAAAATCAAGATGGCGCCATGCTTGCGGCAGGCGGCCTGCGCGCCTTCGAGGTACCCGGCGGCGGGCGGGATGGCGCCCTGGTTGCACATGGCAGGCTCCATGATCACGCCGGCAATGTCACCCTTGGCCAGCCGCGCTTCCAGCCTGCCAAGATCATTCCAGCCGATCACATCCAGCCCGGCGGCGTCGATCGGGTCCTGGCCCTTGCTGCCCGCCACCAGCACCGGCGCGTCTTCCGGCCCCGCCGCATTCTCACCCGGCGCGGTGGACCAGAGGATATTGTCGAACCAGCCGTGATAATGGCCTTCGAACTTCAGGATGATGCGCTTGCCGGTGGCGGCGCGCGCCAGGCGGAAGGCGGCCTGCGCCACTTCCGAACCGGATGAGCCAAAACGAATGCGCTCAGCCGATGGAATCCGTTCGCACAAAATCCTGGCGGCCTCGAACTCGATTTCCGACTGGCCGGCATAGAGAATGCCCTTGTCGACCTGCGCCTTCACAGCGTCCTGCACGCCCGCCGGGCTATGGCCCAGGACCATCGCGCCCATGCCGCAGTAATAATCGATCAGCCGGTTGCAATCGACATCGATCAGATACGCGCCCTCGCCGCGCTGGAAAACCAGCGGCCCGCCCGCCATGCCGATGCGGAAATTGCTGTTGACCCCGCCCGCAATGTGGCTGGCGCCTTGCGCAATCAACTGCGCCGAGCGCTCGAATGACAATGACATGCGCGTTTCGGGCTCCTCAGTGTTGAAACCAACATTTGTAGTCCCGATTCCGTTGCCTGACGAAAAGCCTGCCATTGGGTTTGCGCTCCAGCATCGCGGGACTCACCGCCAGCCAGATTATCCCTTGAGAAGTGGGTTTTTTCACCGCAGAGTAAAGAAAATGGGCCAAGGAACGGAGAAACAATGGCAAAAGGCAGCAAAAATCGAAATAATTCTCCAACCCCACTGGAGCCAAGCGATCGGGCCATTCTTCGCGAGTTGCTGCGCAATGGGCGGGCCACCAATGCGGAATTGGCAGCCGTGGCGGACATGTCGGAATCCGCGTGTTTTCGCCGCCTGAAGAAATTGGAGGAAAGCGGCGTCATAGAAAACTACACCGTGCGCATCAAGCCGTCGGCCGTCGGACTGAATCTGACGGCCATCATCTCGATAGGCCTGGCAAACCAGTCTGACGATGAGGTGATGAAATTTGAAAGGGCCGTCGCCAAAATTCCCGAAGTCCTGGAATGTCACCTGCTGACGGGAACGCCGGACTATCTGCTGCGCGTCGCGGTCGCGGATCTCGAAGGGCTGGAACGGCTTTACGCAACAGCATTGCGGCGACTGCCCGGCGTATCGCGGTTTTCCTCCAGCCTGGTCCTGAGATCGGTCGTTAACAGGAGCAGCTTGCCCCTATAGCCCGGGCCATTTTCGGTCCGCTTGTATTCTCTCTGCCCCGCCCATAGGATTTTTGAAAAAGGGTGGGACATGAAGGCCAGATGGATCGGCGCCCTGTTGGGCGCGGCACTGCTCACGACGCCGGCCTTTGCCGTCGACTATTTTCCGCCAAAAGGCGATGGCTGGGCGACCCGCACGCCGGCACAGGCGGGGTTTGATCCTGCGAAGCTGAAGGCCGCGATCGATTTCGCCATTTCCGCCGAACAGAAATATCCGCCCGAACTGGCCGACAAGGTCGACATACGCGACCTGCGCCTTTCGATCCCGCTGAAATATGCCGGCAACAACGAACCCTATAGCTCGCCCATCGGCCCGTTGAAAGCGCACGCGCCTGCTAACGGCATCATCATCAAGGGCGGTTACATCGTCGCCGAATGGGGCAAGACCCGCGAGGTCGACATGACCTTTTCGGTGACCAAGACCTTCCTGTCCTCGGTGGCGGGCGTGGCCTTCGACAAGGGGCTCATCAAGAATGTGGGCGACCGGGTGATCGATTATGTGCGCCCCACCCCCGATTACATGCTGGCGCACAACCAGCCGGTCACCTGGAACGACATGCTGCGCCAGCAGTCGGGCTGGATCGGCACCCTGTGGGGCAAGCCCTGGTGGGCGGATCGCCCTGAAGCCGGCAAGCCCTGGAGCGAACTGGCCAAGGGCCCGCCGCCGGTGGGCAAGGCCTGGAAGTATAATGACGTGCGGGTGAATGCGCTGGCGCTGGCCCTGACCCATTTGTGGAAGCGCCCCCTGCCCGAGGTGATGAAGGAAACCATCGCCGATCCGATCGGCATGTCCGACACCTGGCACTGGGAAGGCTATGACAACAGCTTCACCACCATCGACGGTGCGCGCGTCAAGGTGGTGAGCGGCGGCGGCCATTGGGGCGGGGGCATGTTCCTGTCAGCGCGCGACCAGGCGCGGCTGGGCCTGCTGGGCCTGGCCAAGGGCAAGTGGAACGGCAAGACCGTGCTGTCCGATGCGTGGGTGAAGATGGCTGCCACGCCCACCGCCACCAACACCGGTTACGGCTTCTGCAACTGGTATCTCAACACCGGCAAAAAGCTCTATCCGGCGGCGCGCGAAGACAGCGTTTCCTTCAACGGCGACGGCGCCAATATCATCTACATCGACTATCAGCACGACATCGTGGCGGTGGTGCGCTGGATCGACGCACCCCAGATGAAGGAATTCGTACGGCTGCTGATCGAAGCCACCGGCAAACCGGCGCCCTGACCGGCTCTTTGGTCAGGCGAGTTGCGTCCTGTACATCGCGCTAAGCGCGGCCCAGGCCCGCTCGGCTTGCGCTTCGTTGTAGACAGCGCTGCCCTTGACGCACCAGCCGTGATCGGCCGGATAGACCTCGACCGTCGCCGTGCGGCCGGCGGCGGCAAAGGCGGCTTTCAAGTCGTCCTTCACCGTCGGCTCCTTCGCATCGTCATTGCGCGCCTTGGCGATCAAATAGGCCGCATTGGTCTTGGGGATTAGCAGATGCGGGCTGTTGGGGTTCTTCGTCACCAGCCCGTCGCCATGGAAGCTGCCCACCGCCGCGATGCGGCCGGGCACCGCCGCCGCGGTGCGGAACGACAGCGGGCCGCCCATGCAATAGCCCTGCACGCTGGCTTTGCGGGTCTTGCTGGTCTGGGGCTGCGCGTCCAGGAACGCCAGATAGGCGACCGCGTCGCGGTCCACGCCGTCATCGGTCATGGCGCCGCGATAGCCCATCAACCGGGCGCGCTGTTCGGGATTGCCGAAATCGAACTTGTCGTCGATCACCGGCGCCTTGGCCGAGCGATAGAAGGGATTGACCACCAGCACGACATAGCCTTCGCCCGCCAGGCGGCGGCCCATGTCGCGGAAGGTGGGCCTGAGGCCCATGATATCGGGCCATATCAGCACGGCCGGCCAGGTGCCGGTGCCGACGGGATGGAACAGGACCGAGTCCGAGGTGCCGTCGGGGGTTTTGACCGCGACGTCTTTTTCAACGACGTTGGACCGGGCCAGGGCCGGCGCGGCGGCCATGCCGGCACTTGCGACGGTCAACAGACCGAAGCCACGCCGCGAAAGCCGGGTATCTTCAACAAGGCCGGGGTGAATGAATTCGTCGCACATGGCGTCTCTCCCTCACGCTTGAGAAGGTAGCAAAGAAGCCATCGGCAGCAGTATCAAGTATACGAGGTGGGCACGCCCGGCAGACAAGGCCTGCCGGGCGCATGATACTTACTTGACGTTGATAAACGGCACCGTGTTGCCCGGCATCATGGTGGTGGGCAGCACGCCGTTCCACTTTTCCGAAGCCACCAGGGTGGGCAGGGCCGGATTGTTGCGCAAGGCATCGCCGCGCGCCTGGATGGCGCCGGCTTCGGCCTTGCCCTGCACTTCGATCTGGTGCGCCTTGGCGTCGGAAGCGGACTTCACTTCATAGGCAAGCGCGTCGGCATCGATGATGCGCTTCTGCTTGTCGGCTTCGGCCTGCTGCTGCTTGACGATGGCCTGCATGCGAAGTTCGACCGCGCTCTCATACTGCTGCGAGAAGGTGATGTCTTCGATCTGCACGCTGTCGATCACCACCGGCCCGCTCACGGACTTGCGAATGGCATCGAAAACCTCGGCATTCAGCACGGTGCGCTTCTGGATCGCGTCGGCGGCGTCGAACTGGCCGAACACGGTCTTGAGCTGGTCATAGGCGCGCGAAATGATCACGCGCTGCTTCATGTTTTCCAGCGAGCCGAACTGGGCATAGACCGCCGAGGCGTCGGTGACATGATAGTTGATCGCCATGGCGATGGTCGCCGGCTGCTGGTCGCGCGAATAGGTTTGCAGCCGGGTATCGGTGACATCCGTCTTCTGGAAGGATTCCTTCTGAATCTGGACGGAGACTTTTTCGACACTGTTGATGAAGGGAATCTTGAAATGCAGGCCCGGTCCGGCTTCGCCGACCACCCTGCCCAGGCGCAGGATCACGCCGCGCTCGCCTTCATCGATGGTGTAGGCGGTGGAAAAAATCAGCACCAGCGCTAGCACGACGGCGCCACCCGCGACGATGGCGCGCTTGGGCAGCTGGTTGAAGTTGAAATCCATGCTTGGCAGCTTGGGCGGCTGCGCACCCCAGGGACTACTCATGACGGCTTGGTATCTCCTTTAGCGTTGGAATGGCGCGGGTAATCCGCGGCCCGTTTCCCAATTATATCGCGGCAAAAGCGCGTTGTTTTGTGAATTGTTAAATATCGCGCGCCAGGTGTCAAAACTAAGGCACGGGCGCCCTGGCTCAGATTTTGAGGATATTGGGAAGGATTTTCCCTAAATCCTCAGGATGCCGGTATTCGGCCTGCTCCTGGGGATGGAAATGATAATTTCCGATCACCAGGGGAAGGCGCGACAGCTTTGCCCCCAGATGCGCCAAAATCTTCCAGAAAGCGCCGTCCGCGACCGTCCGGATCGGTGTCCCGTCGTTCAGCCGCCAGGGATAGCGCGGCACATTGATGTGGGCCGCCATTTTCCACATCACCGCCGGCCCGAAGGTCAGCCGCTCGCCCGTGCCGCTGCCCAACCGCCGGTCGGGCTCGATTCCCGGTGGACAATGGCCGGAAAACCCCAGTTCCGCGGCCGGATGGCAGGGGCGCACGGCATCGGTCTCCTCCTGGGAGTAACAGATCCGCCAGTCGCCGCCGGCCAGCAGGGCATCCTCGTGGCTGATGTGCCGCGCCAGCTGGTCCGCGGCATCCGGCGCCAGCCGGTCGTCCAGGTTGAGATTCATCACCAAAGGCGTGGTGACCCGCGCCAGCGCCAGATTCCAGGCCTGATAGATGGTGAGGTCCTGGCTGGAAACGATGGTCTCGGCATCCAGCCCGCCTGGCGGGGTGTCGCCGCCGTCAAAGACATAGATGGCATGGACGGGGCGCGACTGGCGCAGCAGGTTTTCGCGATGGCTGCGCACCAGGGCGCGCCGCCGCGCATCCTTGCTCCACACCGCGCAAATGACCGTGACGTCCGTCATGCCAGGAACTTATGATTGCCCACTTTCATACGCAAGAATGCGTGGGAAGGCCGCAAATCGCTCACTGGAGAAAGCCCATGCGCATAGTCGTTGCTCTCGCCGCCATCCTCCTTGCCGGCACCGCCTCCGCACAGCAACGCCCCGCTCCCGCCTTCGCCGACGCCACCGCGACGCATGTTCCCACCGCCTCCGAGCTGCATGCGCTCGATGCGGTGTTCGGCGATTTCGACAAGGATGGCGACCTCGATGTCGCGCTGGCGGTCGAATATGGCGCCAACCGGCTCTACCTCAACGACGGCAAGGGCAAGCTGCGCTGGGTCGAAGGCGCGCTGGGCCGCATCGTCCATGACAGCGAGCATGTCCGCACCGCCGATTTCGATGGCGACGGCTTTCTCGATCTGGCCTTCGTTGCCGAGGACGGCGCTAACCATCAGCTGTTCCTGGGCCGCACCGGCGGCCGATTCGAGGAGGTCAGCGAGCGGCTCCCCGCAAAGAGCGAAGGCAACGCCCTGGCGGTCGGCGACGTGAACGGCGACAGGCTGCCTGACATCGTTATCGGCAATTCGGCCGAGAAGGGCGGCGAGGCGCGCAACTTCCTGTGGCTGAACGATCCCAAAAGACCGGGCCATTTCATCGATGCCAGCAAGAACCTGCCCACGCCCGCCGGCGACGAAGCCCAAGGGGTCGCGCTGGTCGATATCGACAAGGATGGCGATCTGGACATGGTGATCGCCAACCAGTCACCCACCAACCGCCTGTTGCTCAATGACGGCAAGGGGCGCTTCACCGATGCCACCGCCCGGCTGGGCGCCAGCGTTCCCACCCAGACCCGCGAAGTCCATATCCTGGATGCCAACCGCGATGGCCAGCCCGATATCCTGTTCCTCAACATCACCAGCAATGCCCGGGCCTATGAGCGCGACCCGCGGGCCCGCCTGCTGATCCAGCAGAGTGACGGCCGCTTCCGCGACGAGACAAAGACGCGGCTGCCCGCGCACACTTTCTCCGCCTGGGGTGGCCAGATCATCGATTTTGATCGTGACGGCGCGCCCGACATTGTGGTCGGCGCCATCCAGGTGCCCGGCTTCGTCCCCATGCAGCTGCGCGCCTGGCGCAATGACGGCAAGGGCCACTTCACCGACGTGACGCTCACGGCGATGCCCAATTCGATGGTCGGGCGTCACTGGAGCATGGCGGTGGGCGATCTGGATGGTGACAAGCATGACGACCTGCTGGTCGGCGCCTGGGGCACGCAGGCGCGGCTGTTGCTGACCGACCGGGCGGCGGTCCAGGCCATGCAGCCCAGACTCAAGCTGGGGCAGCAGGAACCTGCACGAAAAAAGCATAGGTTGACCTGATCACATCCTCGTCAATTCGATCACGGCTCGCGAGGCGAGGTGGCGACCGGTTTTTGAAGAGCGAAATTTTACTTCGATTTTCATGACCATGCGACGGTTTTATTCCGCCTATTGGATCATTATTCCTGATTTGTGGTAAAAAAAACCGCCTACCGGCAGGCACTATTGCCCTGCGGGATGTCAGCGGGCGAGCCTGCCGCTCTGATGGTATATGAGGGAATTATGGATTTCCTGTTGAAGAACCAGCTCACGCAGCGCAATGCCGGCACCGGATCCATTGCCATCGTTACCGCTGGCCACAGATACATGCTGATGATCGGGCTGTTGTTGCTCTACGCGGCCTTCGTCCAGCCCGCCCTTGCCGCTGAGGGCTTGCGGATCGCCACCTTCCAGACCAATGCGACGCCGCCGATCGGCTACGATATGGGCTATTCGGTGGTCAAAAGCATCGGTGAGCCGCTGCTCGCCAAAGGCGTGGTGATCACCGGCGCGGGCAAACCGATCGTCATGGTGGCGGTCGACTGGGTCACAATAGATGGAAAAGCGCGCGACGAATGGCACGCGCTGCTGGCACAGGCGGCGGGCACCACCCCGGACCGGGTCACGGTGCACCATCTGCATCAGCATGACGCGCCGCGCGGCGATCTTGCCGTCTTCGACGAACGGGCCAGGCTTGGCCTGCCGGAATCGACCCCGGCTGGCGTGCCGGACAAGCGCACATGGGTGCGCTCGGTGATGGAAAAGTCGGCCGCGGCGCTGACCAGGTCGCTGAGCCAGGCCCAGCCGGTCACCCATGTCGGCCTGGGCCGGGCGATGGCGGAACGGATCGGCGCGAACCGGCGCATCATGGGCGCCAATGGGCGCGTAGCGATGCACCGCCAATCGACCTATACCAACGAGTATCCGGCTGCCACCGCCGCGGAAATCAAGGGGGAGGCCGATGCGGACGGGCATGTCCTGAGCATCTTCCACCCCAAGGAAGCGCAGGAGGCTCCTGAAGGGCTGATCGATCCGTACGTACGTGTGATTAGCTTCTGGAACAGCAATCGCCCGCTGGCTGCGCTTAACTATTATGCCTCGCATCCCCAAGTGAATTTCGGCAAAGGTATCCCCACGCCGGAGTTTGTAGGACTGGCGCGCGAGCGGCGCCAGAAGGAGACCGGGGCGTTTCAGGTCTATTTCACCGGTGCGGGCGGCAATATTACGGTCGGTAAGTATAATGACGGATCTGAGCGCTCACGCCAGGAACTTGCCGGACGTATGGAGGACGCCATGCGGCGTGCCTGGACCGCGACCGCGCGCACCCCGCTGACACCAGCGGACGTGGAGTGGCGCACCACCGACATCTCGCTTCCCGCCAAGTACGGCGCGTTCAAGGACGAGGCCCGCGCGGTCGCCGTCGACACCAAGCGCCCGAACAACGAGCGCATCGCGGCGATCAGTAAATATGTCCAGGCGCAAGCGCTGGAAGAGGGCACCACGCTTGTCGTGCTGCGATTGAAGGACGCCTATTCGGTGCACATCCCGGGCGAGAGCTTTGTCCAGTACCAGCTCGGCGCCCAGGCGATCCGCCCAAACGATTTCGTCGCCATGGCGGCCTATGCCGAGGGGATGGGGTATATCGGCAACCGGGACGCCTATGGCGAAGGCGGCTATGAGATAACGCCCACTCGCAGCCAGACCACCTTGGCGGCAGAGAAGGTAATCATGGATGGGATCCGCAAACTGCTCGAACAGACGCCTTAAGGTCGGGGCGCCGACAGGCACTATTGCCCTGCGGGATGTCGGCGGGCGAACCTGCTGCCTTGATGGTGGCGTATAAGGGGAAATCATGAATTTTCTGTCGAAGAGCCAATTCGCGCTGATGATCGGATTGGGGCTGCTCTGCGCCGCCCTCGCCCCGCCCGCCCAGGCGGCCGAGGGCTTGCGGATCGCCACCTTCGAAACCGATGCGACGCCGCCGATCGGCAATGAGATGGGCTATTCGGTGGTAAAAAGCATCGGCACGCCGCTGCAGGCCAAGGGCGTGGTGATCACCGGCGCGGGCAAACCCATCGTCATGCTGGCGGTGGACTGGGGCGGGGTTGACGGACGGGCGCGCGACGAATGGCACGCGCTGCTCGCACAGGCCGCGGGCACCACGCCGGACCGGGTCTCGGTGCACCATCTGCACCAGCATGACGCGCCCGGCGCCAGCTTTGACACCTACGACGAACGGGCCAAGCATGGCCTGCCGGAACGCATCCCGGCCGGCCTGCCGGACAAGCGCCTATGGGCACGCTCGGTGATGGAAAATTCGGCCGCGGCGCTGACCAAGGCGCTGCGTGAAGCGAGGCCCGTCACCCATGTCGGCCTGGGCAAGGCGAACGCCGAACGGATCGCATCGAACCGCCGCATCATGGGCGCCAACGGGCGCGTGGCGATGCACCGCCAGTCGACCTATACCAGCGCCTATCCGGCGGAAGTCGCCGCCATGCTCAAGGTGGACGCCGATGCGGACGGGCATCGTCTGAGCATCTACCACCCGCAGGAAGCGCAGGACGCCCCCGAAGGCCTGATCGATCCCGCCGTGCGCGTGATCAGCTTCTGGAACGGCAATCGCGCCCTGGCATCGCTGACCTATTACGCGTCACACCCCCAGGTGTCGTTCGGCAAGGGCATTGTCACGCCCGATTTCGTCGGGCTGGCACGCGAGCGGCACCAGAAAGAGACCGGCGTTTTCCAGGTCCATTTCAACGGCGCGGGCGGCAACATCACGCTGGGCAAATACAATGACGGCTCTGACCGCGCCCGCGAAGAATTCACCGTCCGGTTTCTGGACGCCATGCGGCGCGCCTGGAAAGCGACGACGCGTTCGGCTCTGACGCCGGCGGACGTGGAATGGCGCGCCACCGACATCTCGCTGCCCGCCAAGTATGGCGCGTTCAAGGACGAGTTGCGCGCGGTCGCCGCCGACACGAAGCGTCCGAACAATGAACGCATCGCGGCGATCGGGAGATATGCCCGGGCACAGGCGCTCGAAGACGGCACCACCCTTTCCGTGCTGCGGGTGGGACAAGCCTATTCGGTGCATATTCCCGGTGAGGCCTTCATCGAATATCAGCTCGGCGCGCAGGCGATCCGCCCGGACAAGTTCGTTGCCACCGCCGCTTACGCCGAAGGCCTTGGCTATATCGGCCATGAGAAAGCCTATGGCGAAGGCGGCTATGAGATCACGATCTCTGCGACCACGCTGGCAGCGGAAAAGGTGATGATGGACGGCGTTCGGAAATTGCTCGAACAACAGCCCTAGCCTGCAAGTGTATCCATAACGGACAGGGACCGGCGCCGCTCTAAAAGCGGCGCCGGTTTTCTGTTTCTGATGAGGCAAGAAGCTCGCCCGCAAGATGGGCTCGGCTGGTGGCCGCCTTTGCTTCGCCCGCACCCGCCACGCGGGATTGGGCGCGTAAAAGGAAGCGGAGGACAGCCCAATTCGTTCGAGCAGCGATTAAAGGCGGAACTGATCCCACCGCCCGCGTATGGCGAAGGTTTTCCCCGGCGCCTGGGCGTTGACAAAAAGCACCTGCCCATCCGGGGAGAAGCACGCGCCCGCAAGCTCCGTGTTCGCCCGCAAGCGTCCCAGCGTATAAACATGCCCTGACGGCGTTATGCCGCGAAGGTGATTCACCCCGCCCTTCCCCCGATCCTCACAGACCACCAGATGGCCCTGGGGCGAGACGGTCAGATTGTCCCCATACTCGAATACTTGCGGATCGGCAGATTCAACGAAGAGCTCCAGTTGGCCAGGCTGCTTTGTCTCTTCCCTGGCGCCTTCCTGCTCGCCAAGCACATAGCGCATGATTTGCCCAAGCTTGGCGGCACCGCCTGACGTACAGGTGAAATACAGCTCCCGCCGACCTGCCCCATTGACGGCGAGGTGAAGCCCTTCCCCTCGCGCGAAACGTATCGCGCCTCTGGCATGACCACGCTGACGCAGGTCGTCGAGCGGACTTTCGACTTCATCCAGATCGATCCAGCGCACAGGTCGCATCGACCGGGGGGCAAAAACCTGGCCCGACCAATTGCGGCTGTCAGCGGGCAAAGAGCTGTCCGCGAACGCCATCGCCTGGAGGCGGCCTCCTCGCGCCAGTTCACCAGGCCGATCGGGCAGAAAACGATAAAACAGGCTGTCGTCGCGGTCCTCGGTCAAATAGACAGCGCCCGATTGGGGATCGACCGCAGCCGCCTCATGCTTGAAGCGGCCCATCGCCATCAAGGGCTGCGGGGTAACAAGGCCGCGATGCGCGGCAGGGAGCTCGAAGACCCAGCCATGGCTCTGGCTACTCTGGGGCACGGTGACGACCGTTTCCTCGCAGGTAAGCCAACTGCCCCATGGGGTGACGCCCCCGGCGCAGTTTGTGGACGTGCCGGCAAGTGAAAGAAATTCGGATTCCCGGCGGCCGGTTGCAAGATCGACAATGAGGGTGGTGGTTCCCCCCGGCAACACGCGGCCGTCCGCGGCGCGTCCGAAATGCGGGAGCTTGGACAGCTGCTGGTGCAACGCGCTTTCATCCATCGCTGCCGAGCGAGACCATGCCCCGAGGCTGAGTTCATGATTGCGAACAAGGGCAACCTTGCCTGCTCCCGCCGGGAAACAACCCATTCCATCGAAACTGTCCGGGGCATGGAAGCCGTCGTCCATCCTGTCGCCGAAGCGCGAAACGACCTGGTAGGAAAAGCCTTCCGGCAGATCCAGCAGCCCTGCCGGATCGGGCTGCAGCAAGCCGTAACCGGGGGCTTCGTTGCGATAGCTCTCGGCCGCCAGGGCCCGGCGCGACATGCCCGAAAAAGCGAGGCTTGTAAGAGCAGCAAGACCGAATTTGCGACGTGAAAGAGCCATCCCTATTCCTTCCGTGCGACTGCCGTCACAATATCGCGCCATGACACGAGTTTGAAGTTTTGCGCAGCGGGGGCATTGTCACCGTCCTGCGCCACAAACAGGCCGTCCGGATAATCTTGCCCGAATGAACCTGCCGCGACCGCAATGCCATCGGTTTCCTGCGTCGCGCCAACGCGGCCGGCCATAATGCGGAATCGCCCGGCCGGCTTCATGTCCGGCAAGGCATAAAGCGCATAGGAATTGTCCCCTTGGCTCGACGCAATCAGCCAGCCACCCCGCCTCCCGCTGGGCACCAGCGCCAGCCCCTCCACGTCGGCAACAAGCTGCCCCCCATCTACCGCGGCCACTACGCGGCCTTCGGTGGAGCCACCCGCGCGGGCATCAAATGCCCATATTCCGCGGTCTTCCTCGCCGACATAGAGCGTTTTAGTGCGCGGATCCGCGACACAGCCTTCGGGCTGGGTCGCAAGGCGCATTGTTCGAACTAGCCGGCCGGCGGGGGCTCCGCTCCCCAGCCTTATCGCGACCTGCTCAATGGTCCCATCTTTGAGAACAGAAAAAGCCTGGAGATCCCTGCCATCTTGCATCAGGCAGACGCCATAAGCCTCACTGGAACCGCCCGGAACGGCGCCGAGGGGCTCCAGCCGGCTCTCGCTCGTATTGAGGCGATAAACCTGGAGTTGCGCGCGGGCGAGGTCATTGCGGTCGCTTGCTACGACGATCACGCCCCGGCTGCCCATATCCAAAAGATCGACATTGTTTACATGGCCCGCAGGAACAAAGTGGCGAACCTGCCCATCAAGGGCGTAGACATACAGCCCGGCTTTCTTGTCCGTCGCGACAATCAGGCTCGCGGCGGGACGGCGCGGGTTGCGCCAGATCGCAGGATCGTCAGCAGCATCTTCGGCGGCCGTCCCCACCGGCACGGTTTCCCCGCGCGCGGTGAGATTGACCGTGACTGGCGCGTGCTGAGCATGCCCCACGGGGGTCATGCTCAGGGCCAGCAGGGCCGAGAATGAAACGACAAGACCGCGCCACATTAGAAGTTTACACGGATGCCTGCGCCGTAACGCGGGCCAAATCTTTCCCATTCAATCGTATAGTTGTTCATTGGAGACGAAGGAATTCCGATGGCGGTCAGAAGGTTGCCAGGCTCCGAATAACGCCGACCCGGTTTGTTCAAAAGATTGGAGGCATCGAAATACACTTCGAAATTCTCGTTGATGCCATAGCGAGCCGAGAAATCCATTTCATCATCCGCCGCCCAATAGGTATCGCCAGCATCAGCCAGGGTATCGGCGACGCCATCTATCCAGGTGGAGCGGCGCTGATACTGCAAGCGTAGCGATAGGCCGTATTTTTCGTAATAGCCGCCGAGATTGTAGATCATGTCCGACGTGCCGGGCAGCCGGATCTTGCGTTCCGGAACCGTGCCGACAGCAGGCTTTGAAACCTCACTGTCGTTGAGCGTGAGATTGGCGCTTACGCCAAAGCCGCCCATCCAGTCCGGCAAGCCGAGCGATTGCGTCCAGGGTTCGATCTGGAACTGGGCTGCCGCCTCGAAGCCAACGATGCGGCCGTCGCCGCCGTTGGTGATGCTCGAGAAAGCGTAACTGGACCGGTCAAGGCCGCCCGTATTCAGCAAATCCGAACCGAAGGTGCGACGCTGGGTGTAGAGCACATCCTTCACTTCCTTGTAGAAGAAGCCCGCCATCAGATAGCCCTGCGGCTGGACATACCATTCCAGATAGGCGTCCACGCCATGGGCGCGTTCCGGCTTCACCGCGGGGTTGCCGCCCGAGATGGTCAGATTGGCGTCGTTCACGACAAAGTTGGGACGAAGCTGGTCGTAATCGGCCCTGGCTGCTCCGCTGTTGAAGGACACGCGCAGAATCTTCGTCTCGTCAACATTGTAGTTGACGTGCAGGCTGGGCAGCACCAGCGTATGGCTGGCCTCTGCGGTAACCTGGCTCGCCGTCGTTCCGATGGTCGTTTGCGCCGTGCCGCGGTTGTTAAGCTGTTCCACACGCACGCCGCCCACTACCGAACCCCAGTCATACTTGACCGTGCCCATGAAGAAGCCGGCGGTGACCTGTTCGCGCACCTTGTAATTGTTGGCGGGGATCGCAGTCAGGGGGAAGTTCGCCCGCGAATTGCTGACAACACTGCGCATCTGGTTGGTGTCGAAATAGCGGAACGTGTAGCCCATGGGCAGCGCGCCCGCGAAAGGCTTGTCGAGCGAGAAGGCCGTGTAGTTGGTCGGCATGCCGACGGTCGTGAACTGGGCAGGGGTATTGAGCAGGATTTCCTTTTCGTTCGCGACCTTGGTGCGCTGGTCGAACTGGAATCCGGCCTTGAAGGTGGCGTCGCCCCCCAGGAATCCGCCGACATCCTTGGAAGCAACGAGCCTGGCGGTATAGGCCGTTGTCGTGTCGATCGCGTCCAGCGTGCGAAGGGATGTCAGGGGCTTGTTGAAAGTATCAATGGCCGTGACGGCCGTCTCGGCCTGGAAGCGGGTCGGACCGGAAAGCTGAAGTGTATTGAACAGCGTCGGGGTACTGCGGTTGGGGTCGGTGAAATCATAGACGGCGGTAGGGCGCAGCGTGCGGGTGGACGGGCTGTCCCAGCGCGCTTCGCCTACCACAGAGCGGTCGTCCCTGGATTCGGTGAAATTGCCCAGCCAGTTCAACCTCCAGCCGTCGCTGAATTCGTGGTCGCCCTCCAGCGTGTTGGTGAAGACCGACTGGCGGAAGGCACGCAGCGTCGAACGCTGGTTTATATCGATGCCATAAAGCGTACCCCGAAAAGGCGTATTGCCGATGCAGACATCGGCATAGCCGGTGGTGGTGGGCGTCGGGTTCACCGTCGTGGCGCAGGCCGCCGTGCTGGGGGTCAGGTCCCCCTGGCGATCATCGGCGTCGAAGATGTAGTTGTCGCGCGCTTCGTCATCCAGGAAGATCGTGTAGATCGAGCGCAGCGAAATCGTGTCGGTGCTGCTGGGCATCCAGTCAACCCGCCCGGACAAGGACTGGTTCCTGCGCATCAGGCGATAGAGCTTGTTCTCGAATTCGCGCGCCCAGAAGCGGGTCTGGCTGCCTGGGCGGGTGTCCTGGGTCACCTGTTCCCAGTCAATCTCGAAATTGTCGGTAACCATGTTGCGCTGGTAGTAACTGGCGGAAACCAGCGCGCCGATTTCGCCAATGCCGGTCTGGAAGCGGTCGGAAACCACCGCGTACAGTTCGGTTTCACCGCGTTTGCCCTGCGGGGCATAGCCCCCGCCGGCCTTGCCCGAAAAATTAAAGCCGGAATAATCGAAAGCTGAACGGGTAATGACGTTGACGTTACCCGAAACCGTCTCTCCCGGCATGTCGGGGGTCACGGCCTTCGAGACCACGATTTTCGAGGCGATGGCCGAGGGAATGGTATCGAAGCGCGCGTCACGGCCTTCCGGGCTGACGATGGTGACTCCGTCAAAAGAAAGGGTCGTCCAGTAGTTGGGGGCGCCACGCAGGCTGATATAGCGGGCTTGGCCCTGGTCACGTTCCACGGCAACGCCGGGCAGTCGGCTGGTCGCCTGGGCGATGTTCTGGTCGGGCAGGCGTCCGACAGCGTCCGACGCCATGACGGCTACGAGCGAGTCCGAATTCCTCTGGAATTCCAATGCCGCGGCTTCGGATTCCGCAATCGGCCGGGCGGTCACCACCACGGTTTCAACCGTCATCTGCGCATTAGCCGAATCTGACGATGACAAGAAAAACGCCGCCGCGCCGCAGAGCAATAGACAACGCACGCGACGCGAGCAGGAATACCCATTCATAATAATTACCCCAGTATTGAACTTTCTTTCCTGGCAAGTAGGGGGTGATGATGTCGGAAGAGTTTAGGTTTTGTGAAAAATCCAAGACACACCTGCTGTAAAGTGCGCATCTTGACCTGCCTGGCTCTTTTTGTACCAAGCGAATTGATAGAACCTGGCTTGGAAAGGAGCGTGGACATGGCGAAGAAGAGACCGACGCCGGAGCAGATAGTGACGCTGTTGCGGCAGATCGAGGTGGCGACGTCACAGGGTAAATCGATAGCGATTGCGTGCCGGGAGGCCGGGATATCGGACCAGAGCTACTATCGCTGGCGCAAGGAGTACGGGGGTCTTG